>CALLOA010000156.1 GCA_938005265.1 uncultured Granulosicoccaceae bacterium | reverse complement strand
CCTTCTTCACCCGTACGAATCCTCACAGCCCGTTCAATCGTGTCGACAAAGATTTTACCGTCACCAATTTTTCCGGTTTGAGCAGCACTGACGATGGTGTCAACACATTCATCGGCAAGCTCATCTGATACTGCCACTTCGACTTTGACCTTGGGGAGAAAGTCGATCACATACTCAGCCCCACGGTAAAGCTCAGTATGGCCTTTTTGACGACCAAATCCTTTGACCTCAGTGACGGTAATCCCTTTCACGCCGATTTTAGACAGCTCTTCCCTGACATCTTCCAGTTTGAAGGGTTTAATTATCGCTGTTACTCGTTTCATGCAATTATCCCAGCTTTGTCCGGCCCAAGGTGGACCAGACAAAGGTTCAGTCTAGAGTTTTGAAGTAGATGATATGCGGTGGATTGTGAGATCAGCACCGTTATATTCCTGTTCCTGAGTTAGCCGGATACCCACCGCACCCTTAATGATGCCGTAAACCAGAAATCCGCCTACCAATGCGTATAAGACCCCGGCAACTGTGCCAAGGACCTGGGAAGTCAGTGTTACTCCTCCCATTCCACCTAGCGCTTCAAGACCAAAAATGCCTGCAGCGATTCCACCCCAGGCGCCACACAAACCGTGCAGCGGCCAGACACCCAGCACATCATCAATACGCCAGCGATTTTGCGCAAGCGTAAAAGTCAGAACAAACAAACCACCGGCTATAGCACCTGTGGCTAAGGAACCCAATGGGTGCATGATATCAGAGCCGGCACAGACAGCGACAAGACCAGCCAGAGGACCGTTGTGCAAGAAACCCGGGTCGTTACGCCCGGCGAACAAAGCTGCCAACAGACCGCCCACCATCGCCATCAGTGAATTCATCGCAACCAGACCACTGACAGCCTCAACTGCTTGAGCAGACATAACATTAAAACCGAACCAGCCTACGGTCAGTATCCACGCACCCAAGGCAAGAAACGGGATGCTTGATGGCGGATGAGAAAGTATGACGCCATTTTTGGAATAGCGCCCGGTACGCGCGCCCAGCAATACAACGGCGCCAAGTGCTATCCAGCCGCCCACACCATGCACCACTACAGAGCCTGCAAAATCGTGGAATGGAGCGCCACCAATCTCAGCGATGTAATCCTGTATTCCGAAATTGCCGTTCCAGACAATACCTTCGAAGAAAGGGTAAATCAGAGCAACGATTGCAAACGATGCAAACAACTGCGGGTAAAAACGCGCACGTTCCGCAATACCACCGGAAATGATCGCGGGTATTGCAGCCGCAAAGGTCAGCAGAAAAAAGAATTTAACCAGCTCATAACCATTGGAAGCATTTAGTTCGGCTGCTGAAGAATAGAAATCAACACCATAGGCTATTTGATAACCGATGAAGAAATAGGCAAGCGTCGATACACCAAAATCCGCAAATATTTTTGACAAGGCATTGACCTGGTTCTTTTCGCGAACCGTGCCTACTTCCAAAAACGCAAAGCCGGCATGCATCCACAGAACCAGGATTGCACCGAGTAATACAAATAAAACATCCGAGCCGGACTGCAAGCTCTCCATAATTGGTCTCCAGACAGAAAGGCTCTGTCTTTTTTTAAAATTTCAATAACGAGTGCCGAAAACACACGGCACTTTCCTAAACCGGCCGCCGGTACAGGACAAAAAACAGCTCATTAAACAAAAACCGACAGGCTCCCGGTCGTGCGCCCCGAATTAGCGCGGCCATTCTGCACAACGCTACCCACCTTGTCATGCAATATAAAGAATTAAATGATTTAGCGTTTTTTTCGCACCTTCATGGGGATGTGCGCACAATAATCGCGCATAAATTGAGCAACAAAGGGGCAATATACGCGCACGCTCTATCCAACGGCATTGGCATATGGGAAAGTTCAGTCAGCAGGTCGCGAATCAACAGAGGCAGATACCATGACGAATCAAAACGCACTGATAGCGGGCGCAGGCAATGGGGTTTCACAATCGCTTGCGCAATTGTTAAGTGCAAACGGCTATCAGGTGGCACTGGCAGCTCGCAACACTGAAAAACTGAATCAACTAGCAAGCGCCATCAACGCCAGCACTCATCACTGCGATGTCAGTAACGCAGCTGAAGTTGAGCGAGTATTTGGGGAAATAGCCAATCCGATAAATGTGGTTATTTGCAATCCGTCCGTGATGTTGCGAAGTCCATTGATTGACCTAGACCCACAGGAAGTTTCAAACGCCATTGCCGTTACAGCCTTTGGCAGTTTTCTGGTTGCTCAGCAGGCAGCGCGCTACATGTTGCAGCAGCAACCGGTGAATGGTTGTCGGGGCACCATTCTGCTGACGGGCGCGTCGGCCGGAGTGAAAGGATTTCCGCGATCTGCACCTTTTACCATGGGCAAATTCGCGCAACGTGGTTTAGCCCAATCGATGTCACGCGAGCTGCATCCACAGGGCATCCACGTATGTTGGGTTAACATTGACGGCGTGATTGCCAACGAAAGTCGCGACAGGGTGCAATCTGCGGATAATCCGAACTCGCTGCTTGAGCCTGAAGCTATCGCTGAAACCTACTTATCCATCATTAATCAACATCCTTCAGCGTGGACAAACGAGATTGCAGTAAGGCCCTGGGTGGAAAGTTTTTAGTGATTATCAAGAATCAGCCAACTAGCTACAATCTTGAAATATCATTAAAGCCCCAAGGGTAAACGCAGCCTTTTAGATTGAGCCGAAATGCACTATTATTCGCGCCTGATTATGATCACTGATTCGCTCACCCTCTCACCCAGCCAGCGATCCCTGCAGCAAAATGTAACGCCAAATGACAACATACGACGACCTGAAACAACAATTCGAAAGCTATAAAGCGCGCAACCTGAAACTGAATATGGAGCGCGGCCAGCCCGCTGATGCAAATTTCGACCTGAGTCTGCCTATCTTGAGTGCCGTTGATGAGAAAAACTATATAACGGACAACGGCGTTGACATACGAAACTACCCCGGTGGGGTTTTGGGCTTGATTGAAGCCAGAGAGATGTTTTGCTCGCAACTGAATGTGTCTGCAGACGAGCTGATTCTGGGCAACAATTCCAGCCTGGAGCTAATGAGCAGGATCCTGACATGGGCGCTGTTGCGTGGTGTATGCAACAGTGAAAAAGGCTGGGTCAACGATTCACCCAAACTGATCGTCACGGTGCCGGGTTATGACCGGCATTTCCTCCTCGCTCGAGAACTGGGTTATGAGTTGTTGGAGGTCGATATGACTGTCAATGGGCCGGATATGGATGCTGTGGAAGAACTGGTGGCCACTGACGCGTCGGTTAAGGGAATATTTTTTGTGCCCACTTACAGTAATCCGACTGGCGACTCGATCTCTGAAAAATATGCCGAGCGATTGGTAAATATCAACGCTGCGGCCCCGGATTTTACGGTATTTGCAGACGACGCGTATTCCGTACATCACCTGATTGACAACCCACCAGCCGTACCCAATCTGCTGGAGCTTGCCAAAAAGTGCGGCAAGGCTGATCGCGTCATACTATTCGGCTCTACATCTAAAGTCACTTTTGCAAGCGGCGGGCTGGGTCTCGCCGGTATGAGCAGCAACAATATTAAATACTGGTCCAGTGCCTTGAGCGCGCAAACCATCGGGCCGAACAAAGCAGAACAATGGCGACATGTTTTGTTTTTACGAAACTACCCGGGTGGACTGAACGGGCTCATGCGGGACCACGCAAAAATTTTGAAACCCAAGTTCGACAAGGTGCAGGAAGTGTTGAATCGCGAACTTGGCAATCTCAATCTGGCCAGCTGGACAAACCCCAGCGGCGGCTATTTTGTCAGCCTCGATACTACCGATCCGATTGCTGATCGTGTCGTGGAACTGGCTCGAGAAGCCGGACTTGCACTGACACCCACGGGTGCAACCTTTCCTGGTGGCGTTGATGCGGCTAACCGGAACATCAGGCTCGCACCAACACGGCCGCCTATCGAGGAAATAGAATTAGCCATGGAGATTGTTGCCTGCTGTATCAAACTGGCTAGTGCCGAACGAGCGTAGATGCTGTTCTTGCTCTTTGTAATGGGCAGATCTAACTATCTGATGCTTGCAAGGCACATAAAACTTGCAAGCTGTGAATCGCCTGCACAACCATCTACAGGGCCTACGGCATTTCGCCCCCAATACAGCAACACCCCGATGCTACGACCTCAGCGCTGGCATCTGCTTCACTGATACAACTCAAATGCTATCAATCATATTTTAGGATTATATTCCCGATTATGATTTTTTCGATTAAATCTACTCACTTCGTCAGGCGTCAACCCACCGCTACCACACCCGTTTCGTGCGCAGTTGCTTTCCAGTCGGGCCACGAACAGGTAAAAAAATGCTGTTATTGAACTTTGCCGGTAAGATAGGATAACAGCGATCAACCGAATCGCAGGTATTCAGCACCTAGTACACAGTGCTGAAGTCACAACAGAGAGAGGATAAACATAACCATGAAATTCAAATTATCACTGGCAACAGCAGCTAGCATGTTGCTACTCAGCGCAAATGCAGCTCATGCGGAAAGCGTGAAAATCGGTGCGCCAGCCTGGACTGGAGCACAGGCCATTGCACACCTGATTCAGGAAATTGTCGTTACCAAAATCGGTGGTGAGGCTGAACTGGTGCCTGGCAACAATGCCGCCATATTCCAGGCCATGGACCAGGGCAAAGGTGACATTGATGTACACCCTGACGTATGGCTACCGAACCAGCAAACGTTCACTCAAAAATACGTGGATGAAGCAGGCACTGTGACGCTGAGTTCCAACAGCTATGAAGGCAAGCAGAATTTTTGCGTTTCGAAAAACTTTTCCGAAGAGCATGGCGTTACATCAATATTCGATCTGGCACGCCCCGAGATTGCGGAAAAAATGGATTCTGATGGCAACGGCAAAGGTGAAATCTGGATCGGCGCACCAGGTTGGGCATCTGCTAACGTTAATGAAGTCAAAGTCCGCGACTATGGTCTGATGCCTTTTATGGAGCCTGTCCGCGCTGATCAGGCTGTCATGACTGCGCGTGTTGGTGATGCAATCAAGAAAGGTGAAGGTTATGCGTTCTATTGCTACTCACCGCATGCTATCTGGTTCCAACACGACATTGTCAGACTTGAAGAACCTGCATTTGATCCTGAAAAATATGTAGCACTGCAACCATCAGACGACCCGGACTGGTTTGCAAAATCTAAAGTCATGACAGAAGATGCATTGAAAAATGTTCAAATCGCATACTCGAATTCTTTAAAAGATCGCTCACCAGCGATTGCAGATTTACTGGCTAACATCGCACTTGACGGCGAAACGGTAAGTGGCTTTGCATTCGAGATAGAAGGTGGCAAAGACGCGGCAACTGTTGCCAAAGAGTGGGTAGCAGCCAACTCGGACAGAGTTGATTCGTGGCTCGGCCTCTAGGCTCCATCTAGCACTACGTACACCTGATGCGTGTGCAATAAATATTTGCCAATACAGCGTATCGGGCAATTAAAAACACCGGCCACTCTGCCGGTGTTTTTTTAAACCTCAAGAGTCAACGCTTCTTTAAAACAACTGCTGCTGCAACAAACATTCATGATAACGATTGACAGTGTCTGGAAGATTTTTGGCGACAAGGCGCTGGATGCGCTTGATGATATCCGTAGCAGCGGCATCGGCAAGTCTGAAGTTCTGGCCAAATACAATTGTGTTGTCGGTGTTGCCGATGTCAGCTTCTCGGTGAACGAAGGTGAAATATTTTGTGTGATGGGATTGTCCGGTAGTGGCAAGTCAACCCTGGTACGCCACATTAACCGCCTGCTGGAACCTACCGCCGGCTCCATCGTGGTCAACGACAAGGATGTAATGTCATTAGCGCCGGACGAGTTGCGGCGCTACCGTAATGAGAAGATCGCTATGGTCTTCCAGAATTTCGCGCTCATGCCACACCGATCGGTGCTGGACAATATTGCCATGCCCCTTGAAATTCGTGGCCTTAACAAGACCCGGCGGCTGGAAATCGCAAAACATAATCTTTCACTCGTCGAGCTTGATGGCTGGGGTAACAAATTCGCCCATGAACTCTCGGGTGGCATGCAACAACGTGTGGGACTTGCAAGAGCATTAGCATCTGATCCGGAAGTACTATTGATGGACGAACCCTTCAGTGCGCTTGACCCCTTAATTCGTCGGCAGCTGCAGGATGAGTTTATGAAACTCGCTTCGGTGATGAAAAAGACCACAGTTTTTATTACACACGATCTTGACGAAGCCGTTCGCATCGGGGACCGTATTGCTATTATGCGAGACGGCAGGTTGATACAGGTCGGCACACCGGAAGAAATCGTGATGCAACCAGCCGATGACTATGTGGCTGACTTCGTAGCCGGCATATCAAGGCTTAAGGTGGTGCGTGCGCACGCAATCATGGAGCCTTTGAATAACGATGATCAAACCAGTTGGACAGATTCCGTCCCGACCTTCGGCCCCGAAGACAATCTCAGCGACCTGATCACTGCAAGCATTGAATACGACGGAAAATTGCGGGTCGTTGACGATAATGGCAAGACTATTGGCAGTATCAGCCGATCAAACATTCTGAAAACTGTAATTGAAGGTACTGAAACCTCATGAGTGCCCATGACAATACGGAACCCGTGGTTGACGCAACACACAATCCGGCACCAGCGAGTGACCACCATGCAGTTGAAACTGCTGACACACTAATTGGCGAGTTTGTTGAGACAAATCCCGGTTACTACAAAAAACAGTTTGACAAAATAGGCGCCCATAGGCGCTTCGCGTTCACCTTTAACTGGGCAGCAGCGTTGCTTGGACCCGTGTGGTTCGGCATGAGAGGTATATGGAAGTGGGGCCTGCCATTCGTTCTGGTTGAAATTTTTGGCCTTATTCAGATTGCCCGTGGCTTGTTCGGCGACCTTGGCACAGAAGCGCTATCACGTATCGAGCAGATCGAAGGCACGCTGGCATTTCGTAGACAACAGCTAGACTCAGCTATAGAAAAACAAGCGGATAACATTGCAGTTTTCGAGCGAGCAATCGCATCACTGGAACAAGCCATTGTGGATCTTGGAGCTGAAGCCACAGCAGCACAGGCTGCTGGTTCCAATATCGCTCTGGGCGGACTCGCAGTTTTGTTGATTGTAAAACTCATACAGGGATTACTCGCCAACCCTGTTCTGGAGAAACGCTACTTCACTTGGTTGTCCGACAGAACGGTGACTGCAGGGCTTTCCCTGCAGCGAACGCTGTTAAGCGTGTTTTTTGTTCTGGTTGTACTGATCGCCTGTGTTTTACATTATGCTTTTCCAGGCCGTTTTACAGTACTCGCCGAGTTCCCGACAACCGACACCATCCGTCGCACCGCCATTACCTGGGTTGAAGCGCTTTTCGACTGGATAACCGAGAAAGGCGACTGGCTGTTTAGCATTATTACTTCAGGCATACGCTGGGTGCTTGATTCTCTTGAACTGATTTTTGTCGGCTCACCATGGATAGTGGTGGCAAGCTTTATAATATTATTAACCGCATTGTCGGCGGGACGGCGATCAGCTATATTTGCCGGCGCTTTCCTTGCCTATATGGGATTTCTGGGGTTCTGGGAAAAAGCCATGACAACTTTGGCACTCCTGGGCACAGCAGCTTGTCTGAGCATTATTATCGGCATTCCGCTAGGTATGTTCTGCGCCAGACGCCCTCGCCTGTATTCCTTTATCCGCCCGATAATGGATTTTATGCAAACCATGCCGGCATTCGTTTTCATGATCCCTGTCATCGCTTTTTTTGGCACAGGCAAACCTGCAGCGGTGGTCACGACAATGATTTTCGGTGGCACACCTGTTGTGCGGCTAACTGTACTTGGATTACGTGGCGTACCCGAATCAATTCGCGAAGCCGCAATTGCCTATGGAGCATCGAAGTGGTACCTGCTTCGTAAAGTAGATTTACCTTTAGCCGCACCGTCGATTCTTGCCGGCGTTAACCAGACCATCATGCTAAGTCTCGCCATGGTTGTTGTTGCATCACTAATTGGCGCAAAAGGTTTAGGAGAAGATGTTCTGGAAGCGCTACAGTACGCAAGCGTCGGCCAGGGGATACTAGCTGGATTCGCAATACTTTTTTGCGCCATGATTCTTGATCGTGTGGTGCAAGGCAACCGTTCCTGATAGCAACAATGTCAATCAGCCTCAGCCCAATTCAAGGGTGGTAATACCGAAAAGCCGACTGTGATCAAAAGCCGGCTTAACCCCACGATACATGCGTGCCGTTTCAAACACAGGCCGCAGGCCGAGGGATTCAACCAGACCAATAGCCACAACATTGGTGTCAGGCACATCAACAATAACCTGCCCGGTGGACATTTTTTTTGCCGCAGCGACAAGTAATGCTTCTGCTATCACAGTGTTATCAGCCAACAGTGGCCCAATCTTGAAACCTTCAACACACTGCCTGATTGTCACAACACCCACCAATGAAGAATCCATAATCGCCAGTAGCGTTTTTCTTGTATCAGTCCCTGACAACCAGGGTGTGAGAAAGTCTCTGCGCTCGACTCCACCGATACTTTGATCATATGCCACAACCGTTTCAAAATCCGCTTGATCGAAATCCCTTAGCTCGATGCCATGGTTGGCAAGCGACGAATCGACTAACCCGCTAAAACGCTGGTTGCGCCATGCCACAGTAAAACCAGACTTGGCATAGTTTCCCTGCTGCTCAACCACACCATCCAGACCGACCGTACAACCTTGCAGACGATCCATACCAGCCTGCCAGACAGCCCAGCCATAACCCTTGCCACGAAACGCAGGCTTACACATATATAAACCAAGAAACGCAAAGGACGCAGATTGACGCACGACGGATATTGCAGCGACCATCTCCTTTCCAACTACCACACCAAGGTAACCTCGCGGGTCTGCGTTAAAGAATGCTTGCGCATCGTCTACACCGGGATTCCAGCCTTCAGATTCTGCCCACTGCAGCAACACTGCCACATTATCCTGCGTTAATTGCACTATTTTATTCATCAAAGCACACTTTCGGTTCAATAATGAGTTTACTTAACTGCATGAAATCAACAACATGCTTCATTTCTTACAGACTTGGGAATAGCACTGTAACTCTTATGTTGTTTGAGTCAAAATGGTAGCCTTCAGAAATAATTCGATTTCCGATCAACCGATAGCTATGACTCAATGACACAGCCAGCCACTCTAAAACTGGAGCAAGTCACCAAGCGATACGGTCGCGACGTTCTGGCAGTCAATAATTTCACACAAAACTTCGACCCGGGCAGTTATGTTTGTCTGCTAGGGCCTTCCGGTTGCGGCAAAACCACCACACTGCGCATGATCGCAGGCCACGAATCAGTTACCTCAGGTGAAATTTTGCTCGACGGCACGGCTGTCAACAAAATCCCTCCAGCCAAACGTGGCACGGCCATGATGTTCCAGAGTTACGCGCTGTTCCCACACTTGACGGTACAGGACAACGTTGCTTTCAGTTTGAAAATGAAAAAGGTCGGTAAAAGCGCTCGCTTACGTGAGGCTGCTGAGCTACTGGAAATGGTCGATATGGATGGTTACAAAAACCGTCTACCTGCGCAGCTTTCCGGTGGGCAACAACAACGCGTAGCCCTGGCGCGCGCACTGATCACCAAACCATCCGTGCTGTTGCTCGACGAACCGCTGTCCGCACTTGACCCCTTTCTGCGGGTACGCATGCGTAGCGAACTTTCAACACTGCAGCGTAACTTGAACATAACGTTTATTCATGTCACACACAGCCAGGATGAAGCGATGTCGCTGGCCGATCGCATTGTTTTGATGAATGATGCAGTTATCGAACAAGCCGGCACACCGGACGAAATTTTTAACAAGCCGGTAAGTGAGTTTGTAGCCCGTTTCATGGGTGGCCATAACGTTGTGACTGTGCAGGGCGTTATGGGAGCTGTGCGTACAGATAAAATAAAACTGATTGGCAACGGAAACAATGCAGATAAACGCTTGTCCGGAAAATTAACATACGTGGAATTTCTTGGCCAGAATGTCAACATCAATCTGGAAACTGATTCCGCAAACGATATCACGGCAAGCATAACTGACAGTGCTTATAAAAAATTGAATCTGCAAGTTGGTGATGAAATCGGTGTCAATTGGGAAACCGACGATTTTCACCTGCTTACGCAATAAGCACTGCCGAGAGTAGGACGTTCGGCCTAATTGGAAAACGTATAAATGATTTAAACTGGAATCCGCAATGGTTGCGGCTTCATGACTCTCAAGGGTGAGACTAATGACTGAAAAAATATCTATAGCCAAGCGTGGTATGCTCGATGCTAAGGGCCGCCAGAGGCGTACACTGTTAAAGGGTGCAGCTACTGCCGCACTGGCAACAGGGACCATCACCGGTGCACCAATGATCTGGTCGCAGAACATTAAAGATATTACTCTGCGGCAATTTGGTACTGGTGTATCCAATCTCAACGACGTGGCCAACAAGGTTAAAGAAGACCTTGGCTTTACACTGGAAATGACTGCATTGGACTCTGATTCAGTCACTCAACGTGCAGCAACACAGCCCAAGTCGTTTGATATAGCGGATATTGAATACTGGATATGCAAGAAAGTTTGGCCTGCCGGCAACTTGCAGCCTATGGAAACATCACGCATTGAAAACTACGACAAGATCGTTGGCATCTTCCGCAACGGCAAACTGAACCCGGATAGTGTTATTGCACAAGGCACTGCGCCTCACTCTGTAGGCTTTGTTGACGGGCCTGATGGAAAGGAATTCGCCAGCGAGGAAACCGGCTGGATGACATTGATCCCGACCATCTACAATGCTGACACCCTCGGCATACGTCCGGATTTAATCAACCGTGAAATCAGCACATGGGCGGAGTTACTCAATCCGGAATTCAAAGGCAAAGCATCAATTCTGGATATTTCCTCAATCGGCATTATGGATGCCGCCATGGTTTGCGAAGCCATGGGTGAAGTCACTTATGGTGACAAAGGCAATATGACTCGCGAAGAAATTGATAAAACCATGGCGATATTTACCGAAGCCAAGAAAAATGGTCAGTTCAGGGCGTTCTGGAAGTCATTTGATGAAAGTGTCAACCTGATGGCCTCCGGCGAAGTGGTCATACAATCCATGTGGTCACCTGCCATTACTGCAGTTCGCTCAAAAGGTATTCCCTGTGTTTATCAGCCACTCAAGGAAGGCTACCGTTCATGGGGTGGCGGCCTCGGTTTGTCGCGCAATCTTTCCGGTATGGAACTCGATGCAGCTTACGACTACATCAACTGGTACCTGTCCGGCTGGGTTGGTGGCTATCTGATGCGCCAGGGTTATTACTCCGCTGTGCCAGAAACATCCAAAAACTTCATGTCAGACGATGAATGGGGTTTCTGGTTCGAAGGCAAGGCCGCGCAAGGCGACATAGTTAACCCGCAAGGTGTAACAATGGAAAAAGCCGGCGCTGTTCGAGATGGCGGGTCCTTCCAGGATCGCATGGGAAGCGTTGCCTGCTGGAATGCTGTTATGGATGAAAATCAGTACATGGTACGCAAGTGGAACGAATTCATAGCCGCATAATCGTCTGTGTAATCACTACCGCTTGATATTTATTACCTGATAAATCCATTTGCAAAGCTGCTATTCCCGATTCTCCGGGAATAGCGCTTTTACAAAATTTCTGATTTACCGACATACCAACTATGACAATAAGAAAAACAGGCAAAGGCTGGCTGCTAGCCTCACCCCTTGTTCTCATTCTTGGTTTCTTTCTGCTAATCCCGGTATTCGCCATCGTCATGGTCAGTTTCTGGGGGTCAACGGAATACAGTTACTATCCTGCCTTCCAGTTTGAAAACTACCAGTTCCTGTTAACCTCCCACGTCACACTTTCGGTTTACCTGAAAACCTTTATGTTTGCAGCGATTACGTGGAGCCTGTGTTTGTTGATTGGCTTTACCGTTGCCTATTACCTTGCGTTTCATATACGTTCATTGCCAGTGCAGATACTATTATTTCTAATCTGCACCATTCCATTCTGGACATCCAACATCATCAGGATGATCTCCTGGATACCATTTCTTGGACGCAATGGTATTGCCAATAATACGTTGCAGCATTTTGGCGTTATTGATGAACCACTGGAGTGGTTGTTATTTTCCGATTTTGCCGTGATATTGGCATTCGTTCATCTATTCACGTTGTTTATGATCGTACCAATTTTCAATTCCATGATGCGTATTGATCGCTCCTTGATTGAAGCGGCACGTGATGCCGGTGCTACGGGGAAACAGATTCTCACCAATGTCATTATCCCCTTGAGCAAGCCAGGCATCATGATCGGCTCGATCTTTGTGGTTACGCTTGTTATGGGGGACTTCCTGACCGTACGATTTATGAGCGGCGGGCAAAGCGCATCAGTCGGGCGTGTAATTTCAAATGAAATCGGCCTACTTCAATACCCGGCAGCCTCTGCAAGTGCTGTCGTACTTTTACTGACCGTTCTGATTATGATCAGCATCATGTTGCGCTTTGTTGATATCAGGAAGGAGCTGTAGCATGAACGAAAAACGCGGGCTCAGCTTTTATTTACTGACACTGTTTTTTATTATCTTTGTTCTGTTTCTTTACGGACCAACCTTCACCATTGGCCTGTTATCTTTTCAAGGCCCCTCGGGTGGCCTTACATTCCCCATGAACGGTACTTCATTACACTGGTTCCGCAACTTATTTGAACAACAGGCGGTGGGCGACATCTGGGGCTCCTTTAGACGTTCGATGGCACTGGGTCTTATCGTCATGGTGGTAACAGTGGTCGTGTCTCTTATGGGTGGCCTGGCATTCCGAACGCACTTCAAAGGCTCATCACTTGTGTTTTATCTTGTCATTGGCAGCCTGATCATTCCCTCTATTCTGATCTCACTCGGTGTAGGCATCCTATTCAACATCCTGGATATTGATGTACATTGGTCAACGTCCGGGCTGGGCTCACAATTGACCTGGACGTTACCATTCGGGCTTTTAATCATGTTCGCCATTTTTAACCGATTCGACCAATCCTTTGAAGAAGCAGCGCGTGATCTGGGAGCAAGTAACTGGCAGACACTAAGGCATATAGTGATACCCATAATCGGACCCAGCCTGATCGGTGTCGCACTGTTTGGTTTTACCTTGTCTTATGATGAATTTGCCAGAACACTATTGACCGCAGGTTCTTACAATACCTTGCCGCTGGAAATTTACGGCATGACAACCAGTGTTACAACACCGGTACTCTATGCGCTTGGCACCTTGACCACCGTGTTTTCATTTGTGGTGATCGCCTTTTTCTTTATACTATTCAGAGTTATGACCCGAAGGCAACGATAGGAATTTTGCTGTTGGGGTTCTTGTAAATCACGGCTGGAAGGGGCGCATAATGCCAGAATACTGTTTGGCCCCTGGTGCTGCATAAGCACCAATTTTTGATGTGGTCAAGCCCAATGCCGCCAGGCTTTCTGCCATTCTGGCAGCGGCAGCAACTCCATCAACAACAGGGACTGAAAATTCACGACTCAATCGTTCAGGCAAATCTGCCATACCGGCACAGCCAAGAACAATTGATTCTGCTTTATCTATCTTGATGGCCGCCTCAATTTCAGCACAAATTTTATCGTAAGCCGGATTACTTGCACCATCAGCGGTAATCGATTCAAGTTCCAACACAGGCACATCAGATGCACGCACACCTGAACAACGTGCCATCAGGCCGTATTTGATCAGGTTATGCTCCAAGGCTGCAACAGAACGGGACAACGTGGTTACCACACCAAACTTTGCGCCGATCATACTGGCCAGATGATAAGCCGCCTCACCGATAGCCACGACCGGACGTTCAGTACAACAACGTGCCGCATCAAGCCCGGTATCATCAAAGCAAGCCAACACGTATGCATCAGCATCGCTGTTTTTTTTAATCTCTTCTATCAACCCCGGTACTGAAAATACTTCATCATAGAAACCTTCAATACTTTCAGGCCCCATAGCCGGGTTGCTGGCAATCACCTGGGTATCATCGGAGACCACAGCACGCGCAGCCGATGCAGCCTTTTGGGTCATTGCGGCAGTGGTATTTGGATTGATCAGGCAGATTTTCATAGGTAATTATTTAGTGGTATTAACGCTTTGAATACCCGAAGAGTATTCAGGCTGCTTCGAGTTTACACCCTCACAATACCATCTTGCGGTTATCCAGGATCGCGAACCATTATTGATGAGCAAAACCGCAGCATTTCTTGAATTTCTTGCCGCTGCCGCAAGGGCACAGCTCATTGCGCCCTACCTTTTGACTCTTTACAACTGGTGTCCGGGTTGAGTCGTCACGCGTAGCCAGAGCATGTTGAATGGAATTACCCAAAAGTGCAAATCCTCGCATGGCATCAGGAAATATTCTTTGCATATTCTCCGTCATGCTCTCAAATGTTACTTCCTTATTTTTAACATCATCGTGTAAAAGGGCAGCTGTTTTTTTGTCACTGAAAAAACACAACACCGTTAACTGATAACCCGCTTCTTCATCTATCTCTTCCGGGATATAGGAAGACCAGATTTCTTCCAACCAAAAATAGCCGGAACGAAATCCCTGTGCCCACTGGCTGATCGATGCGCCCGCTTCAAGATTTGCCATCGGGTCTTCTAAAAAACTGATATCAGGAGGCAGAGCCACATCCACTTTTTGAACCTGCCGGGTCATTTCGTTGTACAAAGAAAACAGCCCGGCGGTAATTTCTTTTTTCTGTTCCAGGCTGGTCTCAACTGCATTGTCCGGATCAATGATTTTCGGCAACCATTCAGAAGGCTTGACCAACTCAGGGGCACATGCCACAGAGAACAAAAAACCCGCCGCTTCGGCATAGCGCATTGAATCCGGGGAACGCTGCGGTGCATCCAGGAAGGACTGCAGTGACCGGGCTAGAACGATATCAAATGAAGGTACGGTTATCATTGAGTCATATTATCTTTCCACTTCGAAAAGTGTATGGGTTTTCTGAGATAAACACCATTAGTGCAGGCACAACAAATAAAGGATGAGAATACGTTTTTGTCCAAGGCTCGTAAAGTAACCAAAGCCCAGGCAAAACATCATGACTGGCACAAATACCAATTACAGAAAATAATGAGTTTATCCTGATGCAGAGTCAAGCGGGCAGGAACACGGCAATCGAATAGTCAGGCCTTGTTATTGGCTTGTTATTGGCTTGTTATTCGCGGGTACGGGTATACGCGGGTATGGGTATCCCAGGGTATAGGCATATTTACCGTATTGGATAACTGGCAGCCTGGATATCTTACCGCCACCTCAAAACTTACCGCCACCTCAAAAGCTCTTAACCTGAAATATTTTAAATTAGCCTGAACCATATAATACAATTGGACTTTGCGTAAAGAACTAATTATTTTGTTGATAAGCAATCGCCACCATGCCAATTTTCCAAGGAGTCAATAGTGAATTCAAAACTACCGCGAGACTTATTAACTGAAGAAATCGATACTTACCACCGCGATGGCGTGGTTCTACTTAAAGATATTTTCGAATCCGAGTGGATTGATATTCTAACGCGAGGTCTGGCTAAAAACTGCGAGAACCCGACTCACCGTGCCCGAACCTGGGACCGTGATGCTGAAGGACGAACCATGTTCTGGGATAGCCAGGCATGGCAATCTGTTGATGAGTACCAACAATTTATTTACAACTCTCACGCGGCAGAATTGGCCGGAAAACTACTTAGAGCTACAGAGATTAATTTTTTCTTTGACGCAGTTTTTGTTCGCTCTCCAGGCACACAATTTTCAACTCCCTGGCATCAAGATGAGCCTTATTGGTCAATTGAAGGATATGATACTTGTACCATCTGGATGCCACTTGTACCGGTGAAAAGGAAAAATTCACTGGCTTTTGTACCAGGCTCACACTTGAATGATCAGATTTTCGAACAATACAATTTTGGCAATTTAAATCCGGATGGAAAAGCAAATGTGGATCAAGTGAATTTTACTGGTATTGCCGAGGAATCCATACCGGATATCGATGCTAACCCTGCAAAGTACAACGTTGTAAGTTGGGATATGCATCCCGGAGATTGCGTAGCCTTCAATAGCAGAATCTTACACGGCGGCTCGGGAAGACTCGATGATGACCAGGAACTAAAAGTTTTTACCAGCAAGTGGTTGGGTGATGATGCCCGTGTGAAATTCAGAGAATGTGGCATGGATCCGGATCACAGTGCCATCATGACAGAATATGGTCTTAAACCCGGAGACCGACCTGGCACTGATCTCTATCCAAAGATCTGGCAAAGCGATAGAACCTAAAGCATCCCTGCTAAACCAGAGACGGAACGGGAGACTGACGGCTACCCTCCCCTTCCGTTAACATTCATTCATTCATTCATTCCTTCGTTCTAAGGAATGAACTTCTTTTAAGAACTCAAACCTGATCACCTGCTTTGGTTTCCAATTTCAGCGCTACCCCATGCAAACATGGCCTCCATAATCGGACCTAATTTCCGGCCACGCTTAGTTAATCGATAGATATACCTGGGCGGATTGGACTCATACAGCTCCCTTTCAACAAAACCACCATCCACAAGCGCTTTAAGCCGCTTGGAAACCGAATTCTTCGAAAACCCTCTTGATCGAGACTGGAAATCCTTGAAACGGCAGGAGCCATCCTGAAACAGCTCTCTCAGAATCATGAGTGTACAAGGGTGCCCCATGACATCTGCAACTCTCCAGATAGGGCAATTTTCGTCGTAGGGACGTTCCGGCATAGGTGATCCAATAAGCTCAATAGTAAGTATCGTAACGATACTTACATAGAAATACCACTATACCCGATATCAGATTTATTTGAACCTGCAATGGAGCGGGCTCCGGGTTTTATGCTACCGAGGTGCAATCATGATTTTTTCGCCAGTAAGCGAGTTATTTATCTTGTTCTTTCTCTCAACCCCTTTTTGGCACTTACTAATGGTGTCCAGAGAAGCAAAACACAGTTTAAAACAAACAACCGTTCTCACTACAGTTGCCATGATTTGGTGCTTATTGGCGTTTGGGGTGGTGAAATATCGGATTGATTCTTACGTATTGGGGCCAGATTTTCCAGCAAGACCACTCCTCTACTTATTCTTGGCCTCAGCGGTGGCATTCAAAGCACGACATTGGATTCTCGGGCAGGGTGTGTCCCAGCATTTGTTGATTGGACTGCAGCTCATAAGGCCAATCGGGATGCTGTTCGTTATTGAACACTCACAGGGAAACCTGCCTGCAATTTTTGCATATCCTGCGGGGCTAGGTGATCTACTCACCGGACTATTGGCGGCTTTTGTGCTCTTTCGATTCCACGGTAAAAAAATTCCTCCGTTTTGGGTTTTGCTGGTTGCCGTGGTTGGTCTGATGGATTTTGTCAGCGCATTTTTCTTCGGCTTTACAAGCTCCGAAACTCCTGTGCAATTATTCTCGTTTGAAAACCCGAATCAGGTTACGGAATACCCATTAGGGCTTATACCTTTGTTTTTAGTTCCATATGCAGTAATTAGTCATATTCTGTCATTAACTCAACTTAACCGTGACCGGCAATTGGAGGCAAAATCCGATCAGAGGCGTTAGGATAGAAGGGGTTAAATCAAATTTTTGCCCCTACAGTGAAATGCTACAGAGCAAGTGCCACAGAGCAAGTACCAATCTAATTGGACACCTGCCTCTGCTTTAACAGTACGTGTGGGCAGTCTTTAAAGGGTTATAATTGCTGACGCTGTTAGTTGTATTGCAATGGTTCTAACAAACAGAGCGAGGAAATTTTTATGACAGTCCAACTGCTGGTTTTTGAAGGTTGCCCCTTGGCTGATCCGGCTAGAAAAAACCTCAAGCAAGCATTGGCGGCTTGTGACATGGATGAATTTGAAGAAATCGATATTCTTGATTCGGCATCCCCTGAAGATTTGCGTGGTTGGGGATCTCCAACAATATTGGTTAACGGCCTCGACGTATCAGGCAGCCCAAAAGGAGATAGTGTCAGCTGCCGAGTCTACAGCACACCGGACGGCGTACCCGAAGTTCAAACTATCATTAATGAACTGAGGAACCTTTCCTAGTGGGCAACTCAAAACTATTAAAAATTGGCTTGGTGGGAACAGTTATTTCAGCATTATGCTGTTTTACACCACTCCTGGTTGTTTTACTCGGAGCAGTGGGTTTGTCCGCAGCGATTGGCTGGCTGGATTTCGTTTTATTACCTTCGTTATTTTTCTTTGTGGCACTGGTAGTTTTCGCATTATTCAGACAAAGCAAATCGTGACTAAACCTGCCACAGCAATTAACATTTTTTATAGCGAGTGGCTTGACAAATCATGCATGCAGACCGAAAGTTACAGTACGCATCCTGTAGATTATTTCTGCAAATTTTAAGGATGTATGAAAGCCAGGGAGAGTGGTTTGGCGCACCTTGATTCTTGAGGAACAGATCCATGATTAACTTAACACGCCGTACCGCTCTGAAATTGATATCCACAATAGGAGCGACCACTCTACTTCCATCTCTATCCTCGGCAAATGTGCAAGCAGACAATCCTGCTCCAAGCGGTATACAGGATGCAGCAACTAACACAGCCAAGTTCGATGAAAATTCCGATATCGAAGTGGTTCTGCAACGTGTGATTGCTAAAACACGAGCGGATGACTATGCGTTAGTGACTATACGCAACTTGTCAAACGATAGGTCCAGCCTGCGATATATCTACCCTGGAGTGGTTAAAGGCGAGGGCAATCATTACGATTTAAACGCAATGCTTCCAGACACGCCACTTATTCTGGAACCCGGACAAACCATCTATCGAAGATTGAAGCCGATGCAACAATTATCCGAACGACAACATCCACCTGTTCAAATCACCTGTACAGGTAGGGTTGTGGTCCGAAACTATTTGATGCATTCACGTGTAGAACAACCCACGCCAGTTGAATGCAGTTTGTTTGCATAAAACTTTGTTTGCATGAAACGCTCGCACCGCCGGTACCCCGCATCGCTTACACACGATGTCTTTGTGTGCTGACATAGAAAGATTGTACCAACAGTAGTAGTTACTAACAGTAGTTACCAACAACAGGTATCAACAGTGGTGTGCAACAGCAACTACCAGGTTCCGAGGCTATACAGGTAAGCTCAGTGTAGCCTCGGACTTGTTACCAGCTACATAACCTCAAGCAATCCACAAAATATCAGCGAAATCCGAATGACGCTGCGTTCTGGCTACGTACGAAAACGGCTGAGTTCAGACAGTAGACCTGTGCTGTTACAAATCCAGAAAACAGCGGCACAGTACATTGATAGCTTATCGTGGTAGCGGTGGCATCTGCCTCAATTATATCCGAAGTAGAACAGGCTCCGCCTGTCGCTATGTCGTGTTCCAAAGGACACACTGCCCGGCAAGAACCACCAGGTTCAACGTTCTCACACGTTACGCTACGAACCTGCAAGAGATTCATCTCTAGAATACTTGTGGGTTGCCCAACATTGAGATCATCAGGGTTGTAATAGGCATCTCCTTGATTAATCGTCGGGGAAAATAATGATGCATTTTCGTTAAACGCTATTACCTGATAGGTACCTACCTGTGTCACGTTATATTCAGTAGCATCAATAACCGTGTCGAGGTAGTTCATATTTCTCAAGTTAAAAAAACCTCTTACATCCCTTGCATTAAACAAAATATTATAACCGCCCGCTTCCGGCACGGCATTCCATCTTAAAACCCCATCTTCAATTCTTACATTCTCCGGAGTTGGAAAATCTTGCGTTGGCGAATCATCTTGCGCATAAACACCTGACACAATAAAACACAATGAAAGGCAAAGCAGCAAGCATGATCTAAAATTTGAATAGTTCGAGGCAACCATTTTTATATATCCTGTGTTGATACAAGAGATGAACAAAGCAATTATGCTTGCATTCAGATTAGCCGATTAAGTAGCTATTTGAAGTTAAGTTTTGGCAAATTTCTGCGATGCCACAGTGGCAAGGCGAAAAGTCACCCAATTTTATTGGCATTCATTTTTTTCAAACACAAAAGAGTTTATATCCTTACTGATATTCATCAGTGGATCACAATAGCTAATATGTTTGCATGGCAATTTTTTGCTAACGTACAACGACGGCGGGAAACCTCCTATGCATACAGGTATTTTTACCAGAGTGCATCCACATCAAAAAGCACTAATATGTCTTCACTCTCACGCGGATGATTTGTCAGGAAGAAAGCAGGTTTGATTGCAAGCAGAGTTGTAGGAATCAGTGCTCCAGGAATCAGTGCTCCAGGAAAAGGGCTTTCTAGGAAAAGGGGTTTCGAGGGAAAGGGCTATTTTCACGGCCCAATAGCGAATTGTCGCGTCACCCAGGGCAGTTAAGACAATCTGTGACAATCTATTCGAAAAGACTAATCAGCGAAAAGCGCAGCTAAAAATGGCCTCATCTTCGGGTGAAGCTGAAATGCAAGGTAACATTACTGTTGCGCTCCAGTTACCCGTTATTTCTTCTGATGTTCCATTCTGAGTCAAGGTCGCTCTCCAGCTTGTGACATCTCCGGTATCAGCCTCTAACGTTAGAGTCTCACCATCGCTGGATTCCACTATCAATTGCCCCCGGGCGTAACCGGGCATCCCTGAATCGTCAGAAACCACGATCTCTTCAAATCGATCTATAGTGGTAACAGTTACTTCCCGCCCGTTTGTAAATGGCGCTGAAACAGTAGAGTTGGTTTCAAAAATGTGGCGAGGTTGCCCAATAACGGTATCCGCTACCTGCTGATTGAGTGTGACACCAGTGTCAAATGCACCATCTTCCAACAAGTCATTGACGAATCCGTAAGTAAATTCGTTATAGGTCAAAATCTGACCACCCGTTGCACGATCTACTGTCAGCGTGACTTCTCCATCCATATCAACCGGGAGATCGATTAAATCTATAAACAATTGCTCGTAGCTTGCAGTATACCCACCTGCATCAAGACCAGTGAGCCTAAAGCCTCCGTCGAAATAGCCATTTTCGTTGTCACACTCATCAAAGACCATATGAGTTGTACTAATGGTCGCAGAATTTTGCTCAAGAATTAATGTACCAAAATCACAATCGTACACAGTGCGCACAAACAGCAAGATACCATCTTCCACTATCGGCTCTACTGAGACTTCTTCGAAATTTGCTGCAGCACCGCCATTAGCCAGCCCTTGCAGTATTGGAAACCACTGTACGTGTGCTGAATTGGTTGTCACTTCAGTAATACCACTGAGCAATCTACTGACAATGGCAGTATTGGATTCGCCGTTCTCATTCGGATCAAGTGCGTCAGGATTGATAAATGCGGGCAAAGAAGAAACGCCTTGAGAACTTATAGCTACCAGTTCATAGACAGGTAGGATCGCATTTGGGCGCAAGCCATTAAAATTCAGTATAACCGTGTCATCGAAAAAACTATTACCCTCGGTACTTCCTATCAGCTCGCCATTTCTGAAGATATTAGTGGAAACAATATTAGCGGCGAGCGGCGGCCTGTCCCAAAACAGTTCGGCTGCATCAAACCCATAAATCTCAAGGCGTGCGTTCTGTGGTGACTCCGGCAACAGTTCAAGGGACTGACCAGGCGACATTACAGGCAATGTAGTTTCAATCAGAGTTGCTGCTGACGGGAATGGTCCGCTTAGCGTATTAAATTCAAGCGCAACCGGACCTGATGTCTCTTCAGTGGAGGTACGTGCAACCACCGAAATCTGGTTGATCGCGCCCGCAGGGAGTGTGTCAACGAAAAAACTGTCGCCAGCAGTGCTACCCAGTTCCACACCATTGAGAAATACTTGATACCTAAGGTCGCGCGATGGTACCTGATCCCAGAATATTTCCCCTGCACTTTGTGAATACACTATGCCGGTAACATTCTCTGGAGTTTCCACACCCGATGTCAGTTGATCAACACTGACAAAATTGGATGTTGAAGCATCTCGATCAGCCGGAAAAGTTGCGCTATAGTTTCCGTTTCCATCAAACGCAGCTATTACGTAGCGACCGTTAACTTCCGGTCTGTAAGTGGTTGTACCAACTACAGTAGCGGTGTAGCGCGAGCTGATATAAATATCGTAGCCAATCGCCCCTTCTACAGCGTTCCAGGTTATCTCACGCCCATCGTAGGATGCACCGGTAACCACAGGGAGGCTTAAGGATTGCGCGTGGACGTACAGGGGCAGGAATACACTGACCCACAGAATAGACAGTGATAACACCTGTGCGGCTCTAACAAGCAAAAGGCGTGATTTCATAATCGTCAGTGATCAAAATTATTGTTTAACGCAATAATATTACATCAATTTTCTTGAATGGATAGCGAGCAGTGCATCCATATCTGCACCATAATTTCTATATTTCCCGATTGTCACCTGCCTCCGAATATATTTAGTTTTACGATTTCTGCCTGTCAGTTATCGATATACCAATTGCTGCAACAACGACACACGTAACAGCCATTATACCTTGCCAGCCGATACGCTCTTTCAATAGTATTGCACCTATCAAAGCAGCGACAGCTGGCTCTACACTCACCAAAATCCCGTAACTTCGTGCAGACATCCGTTTCAATGCTTCGAATTCAAAACTAATTGGGATAGTCGTTGACAACAAAGCTATACCAAGCGCCGCCAATAAAATCATAGGTTCAAACAATAGCGTTGTTGTCACAGGAATCGCTAACGGTAACATCACACTCGCAGCGATCAGCATTCCAATTACCAGCCCGTCATTGGTGGTCGTGTGATCGCCAACCCTTTCCGCCAGCACAATGAATAACGCCCACCCTACTCCTGATAACAACGCATAGAAAATGCCCAATGAATCCAGCTCCAGACCTGACAAAGGGGATACCGGTGACAGAAGAAATATCCCAAAGGCTGCAAGCGTAACCCACACAAAATGAATCAGTTGTTTCGACTTGAATGCTGCAACACCAAGCGGGCCAGCAAACTCAATGGCAACTGCAGCTCCCAGAGGAATCCTCTCTATCGCTGAGTAAAAAAAAAGATTCATGGCAGCAATACTCAGCCCGAAACTGACTAACAGTTTGGTATTGTCTAAAAATATCTTTTTGAAGGAATGCATTTTGTGGCGGGCAAGCAATAACAAGAGTAGTGCAGAAAAAATAATCCTTACCGCTACCGTGCCCTCAGCGCCCAAGAGGGGAAATAGCTTGATTGCTAACCCTGCGCCCAATTGGATTGAAACAATCGAGAAAAGGACTAATGCAGTAGGAGGAAAAGAATTAGGATTCATTTTTTGTATTTTCTGAACGTCACCTAAACTGCCACTTGTGAGTCTAATTGGCATTCAGCATTTCTACAAAATACTCTACTAAATAAGCGAAACGAATTTTTTTGTAACAATGGGAGGACAAATTCAGACTGATTAGTCCGTTATTAAGTAGTGGTCTACCGGGCACATAAGACTAAGGCCCGGGAGGTTGTCAGGCATTTAATGGGTTAACAGTACCGTGCGTTACTTTGCCAATGGTCAATTACGCGTTATTTGTATTCTGTCGGCGGGATTGAATGTAACCAAGAAAAACAGCTGCCGATACCACTACAGCACCAAGAATGTTAAGGAGAGATTGCATTGGAATAAATGCCGCTATGCCACCACACAGTATCAAGCCCAATTTCCACCAGCTAAGCGAAGTTTCAGCATAACGCTGAAGTAATACATTGAACGCATAGATACCGAATAACGCGAAAAAGGCGACATGCAGCTTTTCAAACCAGCTGCCAGTGACTAACGGAGTGTAGGCAAATAGCAAAGGCACAACGTACAATCCCTTGGCGATTTTCCAGGCTTCTACACCCGTTCGCATTGGTTTTGAACCTGCAATTCCTGCGGCTGTAAAAGCTGCCAGGCATACCGGGGGCGTAACATTACTGTCCTGGCTTAGCCAGAACACGATTAAATGCGCCGTCAACAGATATCCCAGCATAACCTGCTCATCAACGAGTTGCGGGCGCAGCACCACAGCGAGCTCGAATGGCAGTGCCGATAGCAATTCATTTGCAGCCTGCGGCGTAAGACCAGTGGCAATCTGGGCAACATGCGGTGAATCCACCAGCATGAACATGGAAGCAACCGCCGGGTCGGAGATACCTTGCACGAGCATGTCCATGATCTGCACATCAGCCAGCATACCTGCCAGCGCCGGTGCGGAAAGAATTGATAACACAATATAAGCCGCTGTCACTGGCAAGCCCATACCCAACACTAACGATGCTATGGCAATAAGTGTCAAAGCAATCAGTAGAGAGCCTTGCGACCACTGAGCAATCATCAAGGCGAAAGTATTTGCAAGACCGGAAGTCGTTACAGCATTATTTATCAGGCCCACAGCAACGAGAAGAATCGCTGTCATTACTGCCGTTTTCATACCCAGCATCAATCCACGAGTGATATTTTTGGGGCCCATCTTAAAAGGCGTGAACCAACTGACAACAATCAAGGTAGCGATAGCATAAGAAGCTGCAAAACTGGGGGTCTTGCCACTGATCAACATAAATGTCATTACAGCCAGCGGCAATATGAAATTCAATATTCCGGCACGAATTTTTGCCATGTCGATAGCTTCAGGTTCATCACTACCAATGTTGTACTTCATGGCTTCTATTCGAACGATAAATGCTACTGACATGAAATAGAGAAATGCGGGCAGTACCGATACGGCAACTATGGTGGCGTAGGATATGCCGGTGTAGCTTGCCATTACAAAAGCACCGGCACCCATAATGGGTGGCATCAGTTGGCCGCCAGTGGAGGCCGATGCTTCGACTCCTGCCGCGAACTGTGGCCTGAATCCATTGGACTTCATCAGCGGAATGGTAATGACACCGGTTGAAGCCGTGTTGGCAACCGCTGAACCTGAAATCGTGCCTGTTAACGCTGAGGAAATTACAGCAACCAGCGCAGCACCGCCTCGAAAACGGCCCGCAACAACTTTAGATAACTCTATGACGAAATCTGACGCGCCTGATATGACCAGAAACGCTCCGAAAATCATAAACAGTGTGATATTAGCCGAGGATATCGTTGTTATAACCCCGAACATTCCCTCATCGTTATATAGCGAACGGAATACAACGTCATCCAGCGGCAGACTTGCCGACCGAAATGAACCGGGTAGCCATTGCCCCAGAAACATGATGTAGGACAGGCTCAGAATAATCAGTATTGGGATGATCCAGCCGGTTAAACGACGTGTCAGCTCTATAACTCCGACAATGACCAGGAAAGCAGAGGCTTTATCCACCCAGGTGAATTGCCAGGACTGCCCGGTTTTGGAGAGCGTACGCTCATAGATTCCGTTCTCTGCATAGGCTATCCAGAGTGAAGCCAAACAGATAAGCAGACCAACAATAAGATTGACTGCAAGTTTGTAATCTATCGTTCGTGTACCAGCCGAACTGCCAGGTTCCGAGCTGGAACTTGTGGAGGTCATCCAGGCAGCAAGCAATGCAAAACCGCCAAAGTGAATGCAGTTCTGCCAGCGCCCGGGCTCTATCCACCAGACGTTGGTTATGATGTGCCAGAGCGCAAAACCGGCAACGCCCAGTACTACCAGCCAGCCACGCGGCCCAGCTGCCAGTTGCTGGTCTGCATCAAAAATTGAATCACTCTGACTCGTCATGGTATGCGCACCGATACGTTGTATGCCGATTTAGAGGGGTAATGATTTAGTGCTGAAAACTGCGGTGGTTACAACTGGAAATGCAGCAAACGGCCAATTGGATTAGTTCTCAAAAAGATGGCCGTCTGCTGCTTGGTTTTCGTTTTCGCAAAAACGTTTTTTTAAACGTCTGGCTTTAGTGCCTTGCTAAACGAAAATCTTGCAAGATGATTGCAAAGCTACTTCAGAGAATCAGGTACCTCGATACCCATTTCTTCATAGTAGCGTGCTGCTCCAGGGTGCAATGGAACCGGGAGACCTGCCAGGGCCTTGTTGATATCCATGGCGTTGGTGGCGGGATGAATAGCTTGAAGAAATGGCAGGTTTTCAAATACGGCCTTGGTCAATAAGTAGACATGATTTTCATCAACATCAGCATTCACGGCTAGAAAGTTCGGCTGTGCAATCGTTTCTACAGCTTCGGTTTGCCCAGGGTAAGTATTAGCTTCGATGGTGTAAGGAGTCCAAAGGTTCAACCCACCATCCATAGCAGCGAGTTGCTCACCTGTGACATTCAGCATCTTGAATTTACCTTCGTTACTGGCAAACAATTTGGTAACCGCACCGGTTGGAGGCCCTGCTGGAAAACCACCACCGATCGCCTGACCGTTAGCCATGGCATCAGCTGAAGGACCATAACCCGCATAGACCAGACTATAGGCTTCACTTAAATCCTTGCCCAACATGTTGCCGAGCAATACTGAATTAGAACCCAGTGTTCCGGAATTTTCCTTGCCCATTACCATGCTTTTACCTTCCAGCGCAGCCAGATCGGCAACAGTGCCTGTGTCAACCATGTCAGCCGCTACGATGAATTGCTCAACGTTCTGCCACAACATGCTGATGGAACGCATATTCTCCTGCACCTCAGTTACCGGGCCGGTGCCATTCGCTGCATAGGAACCGAAAAGCCCCTGCAAAATTGCGAACTGAGCATTGTTGGCAGCCAGTGCCTGGACATTAGCGCCAGAACCCGCCGAGTTCACAGCAGTCAGACTGAACTTCTCTTTGGGTAGCAGCTTGACTTTACTGAGTGTTGCGATTGCAGTACCAACCGGATGGTAAGTACCACCCGTTGAAGCTGTATTTAATACATAGTCCTGAGCTTGTGCCGTGCCGACGGCGGCAGCAAACGCCAGGGGTACTGCACTAAGCAGGGCTGGTCGCAGCGCCTGCTTTAAAAAAGAACGAAATGGTGTGAATTTCATGATAATTCCTCCAATAAGAATGTGTTTGGTGTCACCCTGTTATTCTGGGATGTTAGCGCTATTCAGACAAATCTCGCTAATCTCCTGTTTTATAACATATTTTCAATATCACCATGGCCACCTTGATGTCTTTATTTCACTTTTAGGCAAATTTTTGCTCATGCCTGGTGATTTTGTGAGGCTCTGCCATTTCCTCAGGAAGAGCTAGTCGGCATCACGTTTACGCCGAATTCCCAAACGCTGCATTTTTTCATTGAGCGTACGGCGGTTGATTTTCAACTCCTCAAGTACAGCTGCAACATGGCCATTATGTTTCTGCATACAGGTCTGAATCAGATATTTTTCGTAAGCCAGCACGCGATGCCTGAAGGGAGCTGCTGCATCATCAAAAGCCATTCGCGTCTGCAATCGAGGCTCATTGTGATCACCACAAATATCTTCCAGCCGCTCCAGCAACAACGAAGGCGCTACCGGTTTTTCCAGAAAGTCCACCGCACCCAACTGCATGGCCGCAACGACATTCTGAACCGAGCCGTAGGCCGAGAAAAACAATAGCGGCAGCAGCGGCTTCACTTCCCGTGCTCTGGCGGCAAACTCAAGGCCATCCATCTCGGGCATACGCAGGTCTGTAACAACGGCATCGATCACTTCCTCTTCCAGCTGCTTCAACGCCGTTGTAGGTGTGTTGGAAACAATCACACTATATCCACTAATACGCAAAAATCTGGCATTTGCACCGAGTACATCAACATCATCATCGAGCAACAGGATGCAGCCCTGGATAGAAGTGGATTCAGTCATTGCTCTTCACAAGTATGGGCAATGAGATTGAGAAAATACTTATTTCGCAAACTCTATCTGATACCTCTTGGTGATCACGACGATACTGCATGGACCCACCATGATCGGCAATAATCTGTAGAGCCAGTGTTAATCCCAGCCCCATACCCGTGGTACGATCAGGCGAGGTTTGAAAAGGTTCGAACATTTTGGACTGAATGGCAGGGTCGACACCTGCACCGTTGTCAGATATTTCAATGATTACCGTTTTCTGCTGTGCGCTGGAACTGACTCCCACCCAAGGTTGGCTGATATCGGCTACTGCATCCAGGGCGTTATAAAGTAAATTCAAGATGGCTTGCTGCAACAAAATACTGTGGCCTCTAATTTCCAAACCAGCATTGGCAGTTAAATAGTCTTCTACAACGCAGCGGGATAGCAGCTTTCTTTCCTGACGCAGTACTGCGACACTGTTAGCCAGCACTTGATTTACATTAACAATATCAAAACCGGACTTCTGCCTGGCAGGTAAAGAACGAAGTGTCTCAATCACTCGAGTGATCCGCTTGGCGGTGCGATCAAGATCAACTACAGTAGATTCTATAGTGTCCTCACTTGGCTCTAGAGGAAAATCTCCATGCAAACCCTTATTTGCAATTGTTCTCAAACTATCCCTTTCAATAAGCTGACGCAGAGACGCCAGATTTAATCGCAAGCTTGCCAGCGGCTGGTTGATTTCATGGTTGATAGCCGCAGACATTCTACCTAGCATCGCAAAATTGGACTCTGCAATTAACGCGCTTTGTGCATTCTGCAGTTCGTTTGTTTTTTCATCGATCTGAATTTTTAATTTTTCAGCTAGTAGCGCTCGCTCATTGGATAGCTGCACTTGCTGTCTGTAGATTTTCAAAAGCAAGCCAGCAAACAGGACGAGGCCTAAAACCACAAGGAAATTTCTCATAACCCTACTGTAGATTACGGCATGGGGCATTAGCAGATGCAATGACCATGGCTCTACGTTGAGTTGCTGAGTACTGACACGATGGCTTGTATAATCCGGCGGTGTTAAAAAACGCCACAGACGAGGACTGGGTATTTCAAAACGACTTGCCTCAGACAGTTGATAACGCCTTTCAAGTAGTATTTGCTCACGGAAGCCATCGTTGGTGGACGGCGTGGAGCTGTAAAGCATCTCCGGCTTCGTAGACAATATAGACACGCCCAACTCATCGGTAACGATGGCAATGGAATCTCCTTCAAACCATGAGGCGGGCAATGACTTCTCTTCGAGCTTTACGGCAAGCACACCGAGAATGTCGTTATCTTTACTGATCGGCTCCGAAACAAAGTAACCCGGAATACCGGTGGTGGCCCCAACCGCAAAAAAAGTCGCTGAGTTCCCCTGTAGCGCCCGTGTAAAGTACGGCCGAAATCCATAATTCTTGCCTACAAAACTAACGCTGTCGTCAAAATTACTGGATGCTATGGTCAATCCACTGCGATCCATCAAAAATGCTGCCGCAACTTGGGATTCTATCGCTGCGAAGCTGAGTAATTGGTTGGCATCATTCGTTGCCGAAACGACAGAGTCACTGTTACCGCTTAGCGCATTAATCAAGCGCGGGTCTTTTGACAGAATGGCAGGCAGACTCGTGTATTGCCTGAAAACCTGTTCCAGATCATGTGTTTTGGCTGACAGCTGTTCTCTTTGATAATGATCGACACGCCAATATTCAAAGCGCAGCAAACCAGAAGCAACTAGCACCAGCACCACTATCAGGAGTGTTAGCAGCGCAGCTTTTCTATGCATTGAAAAATGAATAAATATGTGTCATTACCAAGGGAAAGTGACAGCTTAATTACCAAGGGACTTTGACGCAGACACCGTAGCAGCAATTCAGAACCACGGCAATTTTTCAGGGTTTGGATTTCTACGAAGCGGACGTAGCCCGACACTGCAAACTTATTTTTGCGAACGCGTGCTATGTCCCCAAAGCAGTCATCGCCAATACCTACAAGAGCGGAAAAAATGAGCCGGTTTGAGACATGTACTGTTGATATTTCTCTCCGTGGAGACTGACCAAATAAGGCTCCTCGATCTCTTTGACGTAGGCATGAATCGCAAAG
>CALLOA010000155.1 GCA_938005265.1 uncultured Granulosicoccaceae bacterium | reverse complement strand
AAAGAAAATCGTATCGGCCTGAGTACCGGCGAGGGCTTTCTTGACTATGAGAATATTGATATTGAAGCCTACCGCAAGCAACGCCTGAGCGCTTTCGTTGCCATGCTCAGACATATCGACAAGATGCCTGTTCGCCCGGCGAAGATGCCAAACAAAGAATTGCCAAATAAAGACTTGCCGAATAAAGATGGCCAACAATAGATCACAAATAACCAGTGGTTTTAGCAATTGTATGTTGAGAGACAGCCCATGCCGATCATAGATATCAAACTCATTGCCGGTTATGACCCGGATGCCCGGCGTCGTCTCTGCGAAAAGATAACTGACGCGACCACCGCAGTTATAGATGCACCCGCCGAGCTGGTAACAGTGACGGTAAATGAAATTGATCCGGCCAACTACATGCGCGGTCGCACAAGTCGTCAGCCCGGCCCGGCTATTCCTGATCAAGGCCGGATTGTGCTGGATTATCTGCAGGCGATGGAATCAAGAGACCTTGCAACGGCCCGGTCGCTGCAAGCGCCGGAGTTCAAGATGATATTCCCCGGCAATGTTGAATTTACAACAATGGAAGATCTGCTGCAGTGGGCCGGTAAGCGCTACAGCTCGGTGGCCAAGAAAATAGAACGAGTGGATGAGTGTAATAACGCTGGCTCGTCTGTGGTCTATTGCTACGGCACACTTTTTGGTAACTGGCTCGATGGCACCGTTTTTGACGGTATTCGTTTTATCGATCGGTTCGAATTGCGTAACAACCTGATTGTTGAACAGTTGGTATGGAATGATCTGGCAGAGATGCGAACCTGAAAATCGGTGAATCTGAATACCAGTGAATCTGAAAAACAAAGACTATGTTTTAAACCGGTTTACCTGAAAACCCTAAAGATACTTCTGCAGAAATTCCAGTAGGCGGTCGTTATCTTTCGGTAGTGCCATGGAAAACCGGATGTAGTGTTCAAGTCCCGCTTCGCGCGTGCGGTTTACCAGAAGCCCGGTTTCATCAAACAGTGATTTAGCCAGCTCATCAGCTGTTTGTTCTGTCGCACCGGGAAATGTCATCAGTAGAAAATTTGTTGCGCTGGGTGTTAGCTGGTAACCTGCGGACCGTAATGCAGAACTTAACCGTTCTCTCTCGCTGATCATCAAATCAACATTGGCACGCATTTGCGGCAACTCTTCAAGGCTTGCAATTGCGGCAGCTTGTGCTGCCGCGTTCACAGTACCCATGCCTCGCCCGGCATACAGTGCATTCATCATGGGTGTTGACGCATGGCACCAACCGACTCGCAGCCCAGCCAGACTGTGGGCTTTGGAAAAGGTGCGTGTCACCATCACGTTCGGGAAACGATTTACCAGCTCATGAATCTGCTGTAGATAGACAGCTACGGTGTTGGCATCCCCGGTAAATTCGGCGTAGGCCAGATCAATGACCAGCAATACGGTCGTGGGTAATTGTTGTGCCAGACGTTGCAATTCCACCAGTGGCAGCATTGTGCCTGTGGGGTTGTTCGGGTTGGCCAGAAAAATTATTTTTGTTTGGTCAGTCACGCGGGTCAGCAATTGATCAACATCCGTTACCAGTTGTGGTTCGGCCGCTTTTACCAGTTCTGCATTGACCCGTCGCGCGACGATTGGAAACTGGATATAACCATACTGCGGTATCAATATCTCGTCGCCCTGGCTTGCAAACGCCCGCCCGATGACATCAAGCAATTCTTCAGACCCGTTACCGCAAATGATATTGTCGGCAGGTATTGAAAAACATTCTTCGAGCTTGCTGCGTAGAGAATCGCAGTAGGGGTTGCCGTATCGATTTACCTCACGCGTAGCGCTATCGATGGCTTCTAGAACATGTTCTGTTGGCGCAAAGGGCGATTCGTTAAAACTGATATTGATTACCGGCAACCCTTTGGGCTGTGTTAGCTGCAAGCGTTTACGTACCGGTAATGGCGTAATGCGTGGTTGCGGTAGCGCTTGTGTAGTCACAATATTGTTTTGCCCTTTGTTGACAGGATACGAGTATATCAAGAAGGACTGCCGTGCCAGCGATAGCTATGGAGACCTGTGAGGGTTGGCGGTAGAATGTTCCGGTGGTAGGTTCACCGTTGATTCGAAGGTTCACAGTACATTGAAACCAGGACAAAAATAGCTATGAGCAAACAGGGTCGTGTTGCCATTCTTGGCGTATTTGTTGCTGATGCCTCCTACCGGGCGGCACGCCAACCGAAGATGGGAGAAACTATCCTCGGGTCCAGTTTTGCTCTGGGGCCGGGCGGCAAGGGTTCCAACCAGTCAGTCGCAGCTGCACGCGTCGGGGGGGAAGTGTCTTTCATCACGCGCCTCGGGCAGGATGAGTTCGCCAAAATGGCCTTCAATATGTACCAGGAGGAGGGCATCACCGCGCATATCGAGCAGCTGGCTGAGAGTTACACAGGTTCTGCGTATATCTTTCTTGATGAAAACACCGGTGATAATGCCATTATTGTATGCCCCGGTGCTGCCACAACAATAGACAAGGCTTATGTTGAAGCTGTGCGTGATGTCATCGCGTCAGCGGATGTGTTTATCACGCAAATGGAACAGCCGCTGGAGGCGGCAGCCCGTGCTCTGCAAATTGCACGTGAGGCAAATGTTGTCACCATACTGAATACAGCGCCAGCTGAGGCTGTGCCGGATAACGTATTCGCACTGTGCGATTATGTCACCCCGAATGAAACAGAAGCTGAAAGCTACACAGGCGTTAAGGTTGCGAGTGTAGATGATGCGCGCAAAGCAGGTGATGTGTTTTTACAAAAAGGTGTCGGAACCGCGCTGATCACACTGGGTGCGCAAGGCGCGTTAATGCACAATTCCGAGATGTCTGAGCTTATTCCTGCGTTTAATGCTGGTGAGTTGAAGGAAACCACAGGTGCCGGAGATGCCTTCAACGGTGGTTTTGCCGTTGCCCTGGCGCAGGGAAAAACTCCTCGGGAGGCCGCACGTTTTGGTTGTGCGGTAGCCGGATTGTCTGTTACGCGCTCCGGTACCGCACCTTCCATGCCGCAGCTTGAAGAGGTTGAACGTTTGTTGAACAGCTAAAGAATAAAAGGGTAAATAAAAAAGGTCACACGGGCGCTGTAGCCTTTAGAGCGCGGCGCTCTAGAAACTCTTCACCCCAGGCCGTGAGTTGCGGACGATTCTCACGCCAATCACCCCATCCACCCATCTCAGCGCGAAAATCCATATAACCTAATACGCAAGCCACACCAATGTGGCCGATGCCGACCGTGCCTTTGAGATGAGGCATCCAGTTGGTTTCCAGTGCATCCAATCCTCGTTTGATTTTGTCACGTTGTGCATTCAGCCAATCCGCCGAGTGGATTTTTTCATCACGGCAACGCACTTCGTAAACGCATAAAATGGCAGCATCCAGCATGGCATCTGCGTGCGCTTCCAACGTTAAGGTCGGGAATTCGGCATCACCGCCCGGGTACATGGAAAGATTGAATTTTTTATCCAGATAGCGAGTGATCACGCGGCTATCGTAGACCGGTGTACCGTCATCGAGTAACAGGCAGGGGATTTTACCTACGGGATTGGCAGCCAGGGCGTTGTCACTGGGGGCGACAGGTGAGCCGAAACCGTCGACTAATTCCACAGACCCTGTCTTACCGGCTTCTTCCAGAAGTACAAGCACTTTGCGAACGAAGGGGGAAGGTTGTGCGTAGACCAGTTTCATAGGGATATGCTCCTGCTTGAGATAAGATTTGGTTTGTTAGTTCGGAGTATATAGCAATGGGGATTCAATTCGACTCGGAACCGGTTCGTAGTTTCAGCCAGCACGGCCATAGAACCCTGTGCGTTCCTCAGCTGAGAATTCAACACCAGGACGATCAAAATAGGAAAACACCGCAATGATTCGGTCGATATTACCTGCCACTGGTGATACACGATGTAGCGTATCGATTCCCCTGAATACATTCAGGGAGCCGGCCGAAAGAATCTCTCGTTCAACCCCTTTGTCGCATCCTGCCAGCAGTTCGCCTATCGCATCGTAGTCCAGTACAGCATTGCCTGTATCCGTAGTTGCTGTTTTCAAGCCTCGACGGTATTCAAAACAGCCACCTTGCTGCGGTGCTTGCAGTAGCAATGTTGTAGTAAATTCTGATCGATCAAAGTGCCAGTTGAGTGCTTCGCCCTCATGGTAAGCCATCACATTGACCGCGGCCAGAGGGTCTGCCATCGGGTAGAGTTTATCGATACCCATGCAGGCGGCGAGGAAGTCGATAAAGGGTTGGTAGTGATAAATTGTGGGTAATACGGTGTCGATCAGTTGATCATGACAAAGCGTACGATTACTGGTTTCAAGCTTTGTGTTGGCAGGGTGTGAACTGGCTAATTGCGGAATATTTTCAGAAAAGAAGATATTGTGTTGGCGTCGATGAGTGAAGGCATCTTTCGCAATGCGTGGCACCAAGGTATTAACACAGTCAATGCAACTGCCTTCGGATAACAGTCCGGCTAAACTGAACAAGCCTTTACTGACAAGCGACTGTCTGCATCTTGCCAAGAGTGATGCGTACCCTTCGCTGTCGATGTTCTCAAAAGGGTAGGTTAATAGATCAAGAGTGTTGTCGGTAAAAGGCATGGTCAATTAGCTAAGGCGTTAACCCAAGAGTTAACCAAAGCGGCAGGTCGCTGCGCCAACCGAAGTGTCAATCGAAGCATCAAGCAGAAGCCGCCCAGTCACCGTCGTGGTCTTCAAGTGTCAGATGCCCTGGCGCAATTTCCTGGTAGCTGCTGGGTTTCGGTTGGTAATCAAGAGGAAATATGGGTGATGGAATAGGGCGGAAGTTCAGGTCGGGTCTGATGGTTTTATTGCGTGGGTCAGCAACCGGAACAGCGCTCATTAGTGCCTTAGTGTAAGCATGCTGCGGGTTTTCGAAGACCTGCTGTCGCGTACCGGTCTCAACTATTCGGCCCAGATACATCACCGCAATGCGGTGTGACACCCGCTCAACGACTGCCATGTCGTGGCTTATAAAAACCATGGAAATACCCAGCTCAGCCTGAAGTTCCAGCAGCAGATTAAGCACCTCTGCCTGTACTGACACGTCCAGTGCGCTGACGGCTTCATCGGCGATGATCAGTTTCGGATTCAGTGCCAGTGCGCGTGCAATGGCAACACGTTGGCGTTGACCGCCGGACATTTCATGCGGGTAGCGGTTAAGGAAACTGCGCGGCAGTTTGACACGGTCAAATAAAAGGGCCACACGATCCTGCAACTCCGAGCCCTTGCAGATATTAAAGTTACGCAGTGGTTCGGCAACCTGTTCCATTAGCCGCATCTGCGGGTTCAGTGAGGCAAACGGGTCCTGAAAAACCATTTGCATATCAGCTCGTGCTTCTCTCAAGGCGCTCGAACCCAACGCTCTTACATCGACACCGTTGAGCCTTATTTCACCTGATACTGGTTCGGTCAATCGCAGGATGGAGCGACCAACGGTGGATTTGCCGCACCCTGATTCGCCGACAATTGACAGGGTTTCACCGGATGCAACACTGAAAGATACATCTTCGACTGCATGGACCCGGGCCACCGTGCGCCTTAACAAGCCACCCTTGACAGCAAAACGGGTAACCAGATTTCGCACCTCAAGCAAGGGTGTATCACCTGATTCAACGGCGGTAAATTCTGTAGTCTCGCGTGCTGACTCACCGATCAGGCGCATGGTTTCAGGGTGCGCTTTGCCTGCCATTTCACCCAGCCGGGGAACCGCAGCCAGCAAGGCTTTGGTGTAGTCTTCCTTCGGATTTTCGAATATTTCAAAAACGCTGCCTTCTTCGACTTTACGCCCCCGGTACATCACCACCACTCGGTCTGCCATTTGCGCAACCACCGCCATGTCGTGCGTAATAAATAGAACCGCTGCCCCTGTTTCATTTTTAAGCTGATCGATCAAGGCAAGAATCTCAGCCTGGATGGTAACGTCGAGGGCTGTGGTGGGTTCGTCAGCTATCAACAGGCGCGGTTCGCAAGCCAGTGCCATTGCTATCATGACTCTTTGGCGCATGCCGCCGGAAAGTTCGTGTGGGAATTGATCCAGGCGGCGTTCCGGTTCCGGGATTTTAACTTTGCGCAGGAGTTGTAAAACACGTGCTGTTGCATCAGATTTCGACAGCTTGCGATGCAACATCAGTACTTCGCGTAACTGTGAGCCGATGGTGAAGACCGGGTTAAGCGCGGTCATCGGTTCCTGGAAGATCATGCCGATCTTGTTGCCACGCAGTCGCCGCATTTCATCCTGACTGAGATCTGCCAGATTACGCAGCCCGCCTTGATCGCCATCATCAAACAACAGTTCTCCCTGAGCAATCGAGCCTCCTCCATATTCAACCAGTCGCATGAGTGACAGGGAACTGACGGACTTGCCGGAGCCACTTTCGCCTACCACGCAGAGCGTCTGACCCGGTTGAATTTCGAAGCTGACATCCTCAACGCCCGCCACTGTGCCTTCTTTGGTCTGGAATTCGACACGTAAATTGCGGATTTCCGCGACCGGGCCTGTTTCGGTATCGCCACTGCTGTGCAAAATTCGATTCTCCATAAACTTACCTGCTCAGAGGTTACACTAGGCTGCAGCTGAGGTCGATTCTGCTCTGATTGCCCGATATAGGGGCGGTTTCACACCAAAACAAAGCACACAGGTGGCTTGGAGCTATGCCAGACTGAAAAACACTTGCAATAGAGCAGACAAGTGGTTATTGATAGGGGCACGCCGTAAAGAGCCTGGAGAATTACCCCTTGGCGGTAAACCGGTTCCTGCCTGCCTCCGGCCATTGAGTCGGCAACGGTCGCAACACAGAGGCGATAAACAGAGAAATCAACTTGGAGAAATCAATGAATTACAGAAAATTGCTGGTCGGCGCTGCGGTCGCAACTGCATTGACGCCGTTGGCTCATGCGGACGGACATAGTGGCGAACGGGGCCGGGATGGTCAGGTAAACATCATTTACTGGCAAGCACCATCGACCCTGAATCCGTATTTGTCGGGCGGCACCAAAGAGGTTGAAAGCGCCTCACTCGTTCTGGAGTCACTCGGTCGCTTCTCTGATACTGGCGAGCTGTTGCCCTGGTTGGCTGCGGAAATTCCTACCGTTGAAAACGGTGGTATTGCTGAAGATCTGACTTCCATCACCTGGAAACTAAAGGAAGGGGTGAAATGGTCTGATGGTTCACCTCTGACGGCTGCAGATGCTGTCTTTACCTGGAAGTATTGCACCGACCCTGAGGGTGGTTGTGCACAGGCCAGTTACTTCGATGGTGTAGAGAACATCGAAGCGGTTGACGACCTGACAATCAAAATCACGTTCAGCGGCCCAAAACCGTTTCCTTATACCTCATTGGTAGGTGCTGAAAGCCCTATTATTCAGGAAGCACAGTTCAAGGATTGTCTGGGTGCCAAAGCGCCGACATGCACCGATGCCAACTTTGGACCCATTGGCACGGGGCCCTTTGTGGTTACCGAATTCAAAGCTAATGACGTTGTGCAATTCGCTGCGAATGACAATTTCCGTGAAGAGGGCAAGCCTGCCTTCGCGACCGTTAACTTCAAAGGTGGTGGTGATGCCGCGGCAGCCGCACGTTCGGTACTGGAAACCGGGGAATTTGATTACGCCTGGAATCTGCAGATTGACCCAACCGTGCTTGCCGAAATGGAAAGTAAAGGCAAAGGTACTGTAGCCACCGCATTCGGTACGTCGGTAGAGCGATTACACATCAATCAGTCGAACCCCGACCCCAGCCTTGGTGATGAGCGTGCGACTGTCAAGCATCCTCACCCGTTTCTGACAGACTCACGCATCGGTCAAGCCATGTCCATGGCGATTGACCGTGCATTGATTGTTGAAATTGGCTATGGCGCGGGTGGTCAGGTTACCTGTAACGTGCTGCCAGCACCGGCAGTCTATTCGTCGACCGCCAATGACGCTTGCAAAACCCAGGACATCGAAGGTGCCAAAGCATTGCTTGATGAAGCGGGAATAGTTGATACCAATGGTGACGGCATTCGTGAAAAGGATGGAGTGCCTTTAAGCGTGTCTTACCAGACGTCAACCAACGCAGTACGTCAGGATACTCAAGCGTTGATTAAAGAATGGTGGAGCCAGATCGGTATCGAAACCGAACTGCGTAACATCGATGCATCGGTGTTCTTTGGTGGTGACCCGGCAAGCCCCGACACCTTCCAGAAGTTCTTCGCAGACGTTGAGATGTACACCAACAACTTCGCAGGTGTTGATCCTGAAGCCTATATGGCGAACTGGCGTTGTAGTGAAATTCCTTCACCGGATTCGCAGTGGCAGGGTTCCAACATGCAACGATTCTGCGACCCGGCTTATGATGCCCTGGTAGACAAACTGTCGCAGACAGCGGGTATTGATGCACGTGCTGAGATTGTCAAACAGCAGAACGATATGCTGATGAACAGCTACAGCATCATTCCATTGGTGCACCGTGGTGGCGTATCTGCCTACGCCAATTCACTTGGCGGTGTGCAAATCTCTGATTGGGATTCGGAGCTGTGGAATATCAAGGACTGGTACCGCATCAAGTAGACAGGTGAAGAGTGGGTGAGCGGGCAAATCGTTTACCCTTTCTTTCATGCTGTATTTTATGCTGCAATATTGCAGGGAGCGGAATCTACCGATCCCTGCATTGCAGCCTAGACTTAGCGCACCAGATCTGATTAACGGCGTCTGAATCCATGCTCACCTATACCATCCGTCGGTTAATCCTGACGATTCCGACGCTGATCTTTATTTCGTTTGTGATCTTTTTGATCGTCAAACTTTCGCCTTCCGATCCTACTGCCAATCTGCCACTGACCATCCCGCCTGAGGTGCGCGAGAAAATTCGTGAAAGCCTGGGCGTCAATCAGCCAATAACGGTGCAGTACTTTCTGTGGCTTAAACAGTTTTTCTGGCTTGAGCCACGAATTTTTCTGGAAAATTCCTTCGGCTGGGATCTGGGCACGGCAAATGAGACCCGGCTTATTTCCTATGCTACGCGCTCACCGGTGATGGATTTGATCTGGGAACGTATGCCGCAAACGTTGTGGGTTGTGGGAACCGCTTATGTTGTGGGGATACTCATTGCCATACCCATCGGCATTTACTCTGCTTACCGTCAGTATTCCTTTTTTGATCAGGCTGGCACGTTTATATCGATGGTAGGTTTTTCAGTTCCGCCGTTTTTCTCCGGCGTTCTGGTTATAGTTGTTTTTTCTGTGCTGATACCGACTGATAGTTTCTGGTGGTTACCGTCAATCTATGACACTACACACAGGGTAACTGATTGGGAGAGTTTCAAATTCCAGTTCCGGCAGATGATCATGCCGGTGATGGTGCTGGCATTGCAGATCACCGCTCAAATAAGCCGCTTCGCGCGCGCCTCCATGCTCGATAACCTTAATCAGGACTACGTTCGTACCGCGCGTGCCAAAGGTGTGCGTGAAAGGGGCGTGGTGATGAAGCACGTGTTGCGAAATTCGATGATACCGGTGGTTACAGTCATCGCCCTGGGAATCCCCGGCATTTTCGGAGGCGCAATTATCACAGAACAGGTATTTAAAGTGAATGGACTGGGCCAGTTACTCATCATCGCAATTCAGGGTGGAGATGTGCCGATGGTGCAAACACTGACGTTCATATTTGCGATTCTGATTGTGCTGTTCAATCTGGTAGCTGATGTGTTGTATGGCTTGCTCGACCCGAGGATCCGTTATGACTGATACGAGCCTTGAATTGGACAAACCTTCCCGCAGCCAGTGGTGGTACGTCTGGGTGCAGTTCCGCACCCACAAGGGAGCACTGGTAGGTGCTTTTGTATTTATCTTTATTCTTCTCGGTGTGTTGATCGGGCCGTGGTTGTGGCCTTATGAAGCTACAGCGATTGATATACGATCAAGAAACCAGGGGCCAAGCTGGGCGCACCCCATGGGGACGGATCAATTGGGTCGCGATACTCTGGCGCGGGTGATGATTGGTGGCCGTGTATCCATGGCGGTTGGTATGACTGCGATGTTTATCGCTTTGTTGCTGGGTACACTGATAGGAGTTCTGGCAGGTTTTTTCCAATGGCTTGACGGTATTCTTATGCGGCTGACTGATTTGTTTCTGGCTCTGCCGCTGTTGCCATTGCTCTTGGTAATCATCATGCTGTTTCGCGAGACTCTGTCAGCGAGCTTCGGACCAGAAGGTGGAATTTTCATTCTAATGGTAAGCGCCATTGGCATAACTTCATGGATGCAAACTGCCCGCATCGTGCGCGGTGATGTGTTGTCACTGAAGGAGCGTGAATTTATGGTAGCAGCGCGCTCAATCGGTACGCGCAACTCGCGAATGATGTCGCGTCATATTCTGCCTAATGTATTGTCGCCGATCATGGTATCGGCAACGCTTGGTATCGCCACCGCCATCATCACAGAAAGTGCGCTGAGTTTTCTGGGGCTTGGCTTTCCACCCGATTTCCCGACCTGGGGCCGGCTATTGCGTGATGCCACAGACTTCCTGCAGCAATACCCCGAAAGAGCCATTTGGCCGGGGCTTATGATCTCATTGACTGTTTTGAGTGTGAATTACATGGGGGACGGGTTACGCGATGCGCTCGACCCGCGCATTCGGGGGCGCTAAATCAGCGCGTTGCTGCCTGCTATGGCCCATGCATGGGATAACACTTTCACACCCTATGGTTGTTGATAATAAAAAGCGCAATCATCGACCCTTAGAGCATCAGATGCTTGTCGCGCCCATGGGTCGGTATTTGTTACTACAGGTAAGCCAGTCTCAGGATCAAACCAAACATGGATTGTCCATAAGCGCCCATGCCTCTTCTTCCTGAGACTAGTTCGATTTTTAATATCATCTCTCGTTACATTCATTTTACCAGCAGCATCAATTCTTAATCCCGAGTTCCAGGATGATGTTTTTAAATCTCCGTCATCAGCACAATCAAAGCCCCCATCTCCAAGCCTGTGGTATCCAGCTTCATGTACCAGAAAGGGGTAGCTATACCCATCAGCATCCAGGGTAGGTGGATCGTCCGGATCAAAAACCAAACCATAACCCATGCCGATAATATTCCATTGCTTCTCTCTATTATTTTTTCCTTTTTGAAAAAATAATTCATTTGGCTGATCCAATTCACCTCTCCAATAATTTATTGTATCGAAACTTGGTGTTGGTTTGTGTCCGTGATGGGCGATCATCGTAATCCCGTAACCCTTTAATTCTGCATGCCCGGTACCATAGTTTTTAGTATGGCTATCAATAAATTTTGGATTTTTTGATCGTTGAGCATCGTTTAAGAATGGGAATCGATTTCTGATTGCCAGGGCCGCCAGTCCGAGCTCTGAACCTTCATCATGCACAAGCTTTACCGATTGAGCGTTGGCCTCATCGTTGTCTTCAATTACAACAGATCTGCTGCCACCATTAGTACAAGTGAAATCCGCTGTGGTTACCGTTTCATTTTGCCGCCATTTGTTTCCGCCAATTGCGCGTTGATAAGTTGCTCTAAACTTCGTATCTGTTCCTCCTACTTTCCCCAAATCCCGTCGTTTCGTCCATGAAGCTCCTGGATTTATTTTTTGATGGCCATCAACGCCGAACATATTTTCAGTTTTCCATTTACTCTTGTTAAAATCAAAATACTCTAACTTTTTAACTTTGATCTCGTCTCCAGACTCATTCTCAAAAGTAATGTTGAAATTGTCACAGACATTTCCAACCACATCGCCGGTAGTGGAGCTTTCAAAAGTGATTGTTTTTTCACCACGATCTTCACACCGAAATACACTCGATAAGATTGTTTGTTTCTGAGATGCTGTGCCATCAATTACATTTTGAAAAGTTGTTCTGAACCGCGTGTCACGATCTTCAACCTTTTCAAAATCTCGCTTTTTCGTCCATGTTTCTCCGGGATCAATAGTTTTAATCCCATCAACCCCTAACAAATTTTCAGTCTTCCATTTATTTTTATTAAAATCGTAGTATTCAAACTTGGTTAGCTTGATGTCGTGATCGGCATTATTTTCAAAGGAAATGTCAAAGTTGCTACACACATTTCCTATTGCATATGCATTTGCGGAAAATAGGAAATAAAGTCCTGCTAAAAGAATTGCGAATCTGGTCCTTTTCATTACACCTCTCCATTTTAGATTTTGCTAAAGAATAACTATCAAAATACCATCTTTCGGTTTGATTCAGGGAATCACTTCACCACTTCATGTGCAGTAGAATTATGATTGCACTGAGTATGATTTGGCCATTTTAAAAAGTAAAGCCCACTATCGACTATCAGATAAACAGCATTCAGACCTCAGGTATTTCTATATATAGCGCTAAATATAATATTTTGAATTCGCGTTAATAAATGTGCGCTCATTCTCTAATACTTCAATAGAATTCATGGCACGAGACGTACCCAATGCAATTTCATGGATCTTCTGTAGGAAAAGGCTGAGATAAAAAGTAGGTCTGATCTTCAGAAATACGTATTTTCATACCGACGCAGTCATGCCGTGTAACGAGCAAAGGAGTAACACCATTCCTATTCCCGTCGGATATCATGAAACCATAGTCATGCCCAAATCTTCCCGAAATGTGGAGGCTTATTGGTTGTTTACCGCAAAAGAATCCGGGCGGAGTTGGTTTTACCGGATGGGTGGTGCGATATCATTTTGCGATATAACGATTATAAATCAGAGTTTCCTACGCCCATTATCACTGGGCCGGCGACGCATCCTTATACAGTTGCATATGAAGTAGGGGACAGTTGGCTCGGTATTAGATTGCGTCCCGGTAGTGGTGCGGTAGTATGGCAACAGAGAATAGATCATGCGATGGACACTGTGCTCAGTGGCCAGGACGCTATAGCTCTATTGCCCGGGCTCTCTCAGATGAAGGGCGGCCAGTTGAACTTAAAAAATCTTGCCGGGGTTTTGGCAGCTAAAAAGTCACCCCTGATTGATCAATCGCTATTGCTCGCCCTGGATGTTTTACATGCGTCAGGAGGGCTCATGCAGATCGCAAATATCGCCATGTACATAGGCTGTTCATCGCGTAACCTTAACAGGAAGTTCCGTTCTAATATTGGAGTTTCCGCAAAAACATACGCCCAGCTAGTTCAGTTCCATCGGGCTTTGAAGTTAGCACAGCGAGAACAGCTGTCAATCACAGATGCGGCTTTTGAAGGTGGCTACAATGAGTTTTGGATTGTTGCTCGTAACTACGAACCTCAATGGGTTAAAGACAAGGCTGTAGAGCTGCAAAAATATCTTAAGGAGATTGTGTCATAAGGGTGGATTGCAGCTTGGCGATAAAGTAAATGAGCTTGATAATGTCAATTATTCACCTTGTGATTATTGCTAAAACAAACAAAGTCATTATCAGCAATACAGAGATAGCGGTTACCCAAACCAAGCGCCCTTTATACGTGCCATCATTTGCATGATTATTTCGGCCCAGCCAAAGCCCATAGAGTGGTAAAAGTTGCATCATATGCGTTGCAAAGAAATGTGGAATTCTGAGATCCTGCCCATTTAAATACCATCCAAATATGGGGACACGAAGCGCTTCGATCGCACTGGCCGTTATGCCATTATCCTGTTGAGAAGACATATAGCCTGCAATAAGCAGTGTCAGTACTGAGCCAATTGTGAGCCCCAATGCAGATGCAAGCAGCAGTGGTTGATTGCGTGTCGTTTGATATTCCCGAAATAGCAAATACCCCAAATAGAAACTTCCCAGCACCAATACCAGAGCGCCGAGACCCATTAAGCCGTACATAACAGATTCGACAACCGTGGAGTTATTGAAATGCGATTCTTGTCCTCTGGCAGCTTGTAAAAAAATGTACATTACCTCGAATATCCCAGCGGCAACCACAGCATAAGACATTGCCCTCCATACACGCCCATTACGTTTGGCGGGGCTGAGTAAGGAGGCTAAAACAGCCAGCGTTATAAAGTGGATCGCAACGGATATTTCGAACTTGGCTGGCTTGGCCCACAGCGGCTCATCGGCCAAAAGACGTTGATCCCAAAAGTAAAGAACCAAATTAAAAGCCAAGAAAAACGATAAAAAGAGTGCTCCTTGCCACCAAATGTTTAGCCGTGTTTGTTGGTCATCATAGAAAACAACAGGCGCTATATTCATCATCTCGCTCCTGATTCTGTTTGAGGAGCCACCAACTTGAACCGCTGCATTGCCATTTTCGTCAGCATAAATAGCAGATAACCAAAAGGTCCAAACATAAAGGTGAGTAACAAAATAGGAGCTTGAATTATCCGGGACAGGCCAACTTCATCAGCTTGTTTGGCTACAATTCCGCCAACAAACAAATCGAACGCAAGATAGTGAACCCAGCCGGCTAGTGCTGCTGCCGGAAAGGTAAATAGCTTTTGAACATTTGCCAAAGAATCGAATCCACCTTCAGCTGAGAAAAAGTAGCGAGCGATCAAGAAACTGTAAACGAGCGATAAAATGAGTGGAATGATAAGAGACGGGACACGGTTAAGCCATTTCCAGCGGCGAGGCAGAATTATCAGGATGACCCATCCCAGCATGGCCAGTGTACTTGCCAAAGAAAATAGTTGTTCAAAGGACATTGGTGCGACTCCATTCTTTACAATGTAAAGATATGGTAGTCTGATAACTTTACAAGGTCAAGATGCAGGGTGCGTGGCGGTTTTGGCTGCATTGTGCTTTTGGCTAAACAATCCAAGAGAGAGTTTATGGGAGATTATCATCATGGTGATCTGGCAAACGCGTTGTTGCAGTCAGCGCGTGTAGTGCTGAATGAAAAAGGAATTCATGGTCTTACCTTACGCGCTTGTGCGGCTCATGCCGGTGTCTCGCATGCAGCACCCACTCATCATTTCAAATCACTACGTGGATTACTTACTGAACTGGCCGCGATCGCTTATGGTGAGTTTGCAACAGCTTTACAGGCAGAATATAAAAATGTAGTGCATGAGTCTCCAAAGGTGCGCTTACAAAAAGTCTGTCAAGCTTATGTCGACTTTTCTATTAAAGAACCGCGGCTCTTTGAGTTAATGTTTTCATCAACACCGCTGGATTTTGAGAACCCGCGTTTACAAATCAGTTCCGGCGATGCCTATCAGCAGTTAATAGGCATTGTTCACCCTTTGTTCGATGAAAAAAAAATGAATGAAGACCAGCGAGAACAAACGGAAATTTTAGTTTGGAGCATCGTTCATGGTTATGCCAGCCTGCTAATGAATGAGACCGAGCGCAATGCTGCTTCATGTCCTGATACATCAAAAGTGACACTGCCTGACTTGGGTATACTCGCTGAGCTATTAAAATAATTCGTTCAATAGGTATATTTCAATGGCTTATCACTTGTTATGCGGGCAGCTCCTTAAGGAGATTAAGCTCTTGAACCTTTTCTGAAATCTCCTTGATAGATTTACGGTAAATACCACGCAGATGACCCTTTAAGTGCGGTGTCACGTCCGACTTGGGGATACCTTTTAAGTGGCAGAATAGGGCCAGGGCATAGGTGGTTTCCGCTTCAGAGAGGTAGGCGTCACGCTGCGCGTAGGGGTTATAACAACTACCGCAACCACCTCGAAAGTTATAGGCACTATTGGCAAACATCAAACCAAATCCGAGAAAGACTGCCAACAACTCGGTGGCTTGAGGCCAGTAATCTAAACCGCCGGGAGGAGGGGTCTTGCTCATCCGCCCCATGTGAAACGACAGAATATGCGCATAGGTGGCAATCATCCCTTCAGGATTATTTATTTGTTGGGGGTTATAAGGGATCACCAGCCGTTGAGAGTTGTCAACTGATTCATCGGCAATACCTGCAGGTCCGCGCAACGCTCCCTGTATATGAACCTGCTGAGACTCTGTTAGCTGACACATACTTTGATCTTGCACAAGAGTAGGCCAGTGACTGACACCCGCGTAGCCCTTGACGCGCTCAAAGATAGATTCCGCCATTTCTTGAGCACTGCTCGACTTGCCCGGAAAAAACTCATTGGTTGGGCACACCAGCACGGTATTGTTATAAAACAGGCTGGCGTCAAAATTCTGCAGTACCCAGTCATAGGCGTTAAAAATCCATTCAGATGACGAGGGATCGATGACAGGTTGTTTATTAAGAAGTCCGAAAACCATAGTGATAACCGGGTATAGAGAATGGTATCGTTATCATATCAATATCCTGGCCAGTTAGCCCCGACCAGGATAGATTATACTTTTGGGAAATCTTATCCGACTAAAGTTGAATCTGGTGGGTAAGCAACTGCAGTAATTGATGCGGAGATACGCTATGTCAAATGACGCTTATTTTTATAACACATCAATTCAACATGCCGATTTCTTCAATATTGGCAAAAGCCCCACTCGTTCCGAATATGCAGGTGTTGCGACTGGAGTGTACAGGCTCCCGATACCCTGGTTCTTTTGTTTTGATGTTACCGATTTGTCTTATCTGAATTTCGAGTTTGATACTACATTAGGTATGAGTTCAGTCAATTTGACTGTTCCCTACACGACAAGCAAAAAGGCAATAGAAAATTTATATAGCTCACAAGACTTGATGAGAAAAATCTGTGGTGATAGCGAAATAGGGGATAGTTACTGGAAGTGGGCTGTGGAACGCTTTGTCAACTTGCGCTTTGACTATGTAACGTTCGCCTATGTCGACATATTTCTTGGCGCTGAATGGAACGACGACAGATTCAGACTTTGTTTTGAAAGAACAGATGCTGCCTTGGAGGCGATAAGAGAATTTGCCGGCTACTCTGTTGAACACGTGCCGTATAGTGCAGATGTTTTTTTTAAAAATCCCCCATTGTCTGATGCGCACAGATCAAACAATTCCGCAGCGCTAAATTTTGGTTTTGACTAAGTTTAAGTAATGCTTCTCACTAATTTTCCCACAAAGGAGGGAATGCTTGTGCACCAAAAATGGGTGTCATTTTGTTAGTGATAGACTACACAACATGACGATAAACGTAGAAGAATTACGAAACGACACGTTGGGATGTAACAACGTTCTGCACTTCAACAACGCGGGTTCTTCGCTGATGCCGCGTCCTGTAGCCAATGCGCTTAAAAGTTTCCTTGAAAGCGAAGAAAAAATAGGTGGATACGAGACAGCAGCGGCTTATGCCGAGCAGCTTGAACGGGTATACAGCTCGGGTGCAAGGCTATTAAATTGTTCGGCCTCGGAAATTGCGTTTCTGGAAAACGCGACGAGAGCCTGGCAAATGGCCTTCTACTCCATACCATTTAGCAAAGGAGACAGAATTCTCACATCAGTTGCTGAATACGGCAGCAATGTGATTGCCTACCGGCAACTCGCGAATCGAACAGGTGTCGAGATCGTGCATGTGCCAAACGATAGCACTGGGCAGCTGGACTGTAATGCATTAGAAGACTTGATTGATGACAGGGTTAAACTCATCGCCGTTTCACATATCCCTACCGGAGGAGGGCTGGTTAATCCAGTTGCAGCGATTGGCCGAATAACAAATAAAGCAGGAATACCGTATTTGCTTGATGCCTGTCAGAGTGCCGGCCACATGCCACTTGATGTTGAAACTATTGGCTGTGATTTTCTGTCACTGACAGGGCGAAAATACTTGCGTGGACCCAGAGCTACCGGATTGCTCTACGTACGCCAGAGCAGATTGAATTTCATGGAACCGGTATTTCTCGATCAGCACGCTGCAGACCTCGTCTCCCCCACTGAGTACGTATTGCGAGAAGATGCAAAGAAATTCGAAAATTGGGAACAGCATTTTGCTGGCAAGTATGGGTTAAGTGTGGCGATTGACTATGCATTGGATATTGGTCTTGAAAATATTCGTGATCGTATCTACAAACTTGCCACGAAACTGCGTGCAGAACTTGCTGGAAGCCCGAGGATAACGGTGACTGATGAAGGTGCTGAGCAATGCGGAATTGTGACTTTTATCAGTGATAATCAATCGGCTGCAGCTATCAAGTCGCTGATGTCAGATCAGGGGATTAACGTGTCAGTATCGGATGGGTCTGGTACTCTGGTTTCATTTCAACAAAGAGAGCTGACGGCCGTGGTCAGAGCATCTGTTCACTACTTTAATACGGAATCTGAAATCGATCGATTTATAAAAGTTTTAAATTCATGAAGTATTAGGGTGCTCATAATTTGATGGAATTCTGAGCGGTCTTTTGTTTGTGTTTTTTAATTATAAGTTGATTATGGGTGTCCCTTTCCATTCCATTCCATTAAGGAATGTGCACTCGTAACTAGATGAGCCGGTATTGCGCTGCTTTATTGCGTAGAAAAGGTAGGCCATTGTCCATGACTGATTCAAATGAAGGGGCGACTGGCCGCCACACAGCTAATCCGCGGGCAATTTCTGGTGGCATGTTGATAAAGCTCTCCATGGCCAGCCCACCCTTGAAATTTATTGCTGACAGGGTTGCAAAAATTTCATCCCAGTCGCAGCAACCTTCTCCAGGTGTTCCGCGGTCGCTTTCACTCAGGTGGATATAGCGTAGATGCTCACGAGCATCCAGTATCCCGTTGGCCGCACCTTTCTCTTCTATGTTCATATGATAAGTGTCCAGATGAATAAAAATGTTGTCTGAACCTATTCGTTCGATTAGATCACGTGCCTGCCAACCCGTATTCACCAGATGGCTTTCGTAGCGATTGACCGGTTCGATACCAAATGCCATGTTTTTTGTTTTGGCGTGATCAGCCACAGCTTGCATTGCTCTGGTGACGTTGTCGTATTCCTTTTCAGTCGGTGGCTGGCCGGTACGCTCGCCAATTCCACCATACGTCACCCCGCTTAGTGCCTCAGCACCCATTTCGGCGGCAGTATCAATGGCCTCTTTTAAATATTCAACAGCACTTGCTGGATTTACGCTAGCCCGGCTTTTTTCAGGTAGGCCCAATGAACATACACAGCGCATTTCATGTTGATCAAGTAAGTCACGTGTGTGCGCAGTATCGACAATGGCTGTGTTGAGCAGCGCAATTTCAATAAAATCCATCTTGTATTTAGCTGCGGATGGTATTGTTTGCGCTGCACCATTGCGATCCCAGTGCATGGTCCACATACTGGTGTGTACGCCAAATCCTTGCATTGCTGTCTCTCCGAGAAATTGATCGCAAATGGTCTTGCAGGCTTTGCAAGACCCGGCAGTACCTATTCTTGACCCGGGCAAATAATGCTCTTTATTAAGCCTTCTGTTTCATCAGCCTGCATGGCGAAGGCTTCAGCAACGCCTTGTAACGGAAAGTGATGACTAATCAATTCATCAACATCTACCTTGCCTGTTGCCACAAGATCTATCGCCCTTGGATAGACATTCCCCATACGACGCGAAAACTTGACCGTCAACCCGCGACGTCGAGCATCTGCGGCAGACAATGAGTCGTAGGTATTGCCATCTGGTATGCCTGCAAGTACAAGTCGCCCGCCAATCCTTGAGGCATTAACTGCATCCTGAAAGCCTGCAGGAGAATTCGTGGCTTCAATTACCAGGTGGCATCCGTTGGCACCGTTGTTGTCGAGTACGGCTTCAATATTTTCTCCGACATGCGTTGCACCCAATTTCTTCGCCAATGTTCTGCGATGCCGTTGCGGGTCTATGGCGAAAATGTCACCACAACCACTGAGTTGAAGTAGCTGAATGATGCCCAGGCCAATCGGGCCACAACCAAGCACAGCAACACTTTCCAGCAGTCTTGGTTTGGCGAGATCTATTGCATGAATACAAACACCCAAAGGTTCCAGCATGGCCGCCTGATCAGCGCTCATGATGTCAGGTATGGGAATGATACTTTGTATAGGTACTTTGAGTTGCTGAGTCAAAGCCCCGTGATGGGGAGGAGCACCCAGGAACACCACATCAGGACACAGGTTGTGATGGCCTTTTTCACACCATTCGCAACGATTGCAAGGTAGTGACGGGTCAACCGCAACGAGTTGCCCACGCTTTAATTTTGAAGAATCGATATCTGATGTCAGACGTGCCGAGAATTCATGCCCCGGCACAAATGGCGCTTTAATAAGCGCACTGCCAATGCCACCATCTTTGTAGTAATGCAAATCGCTGCCACAGACACCAACAGAGACAATGTCGACCAGCGCAGAATTATTGTCAGCAAAGCCTGGCTCGATGTTGCCTATCCTGATATCCCTGACGCCATGTATGAAGGCTGCTGTATTCATATAGTCACAATGCTAAATAAGTTGGAAAGCCATACTCTTGTCGAAATACTGGTGTTACCAATACAGCATCAGACCGCAGAATATCCTGCATCCAACAGTAAGGTTTCACCATTGACGAGACCGGATGCCGGTGAAGCCAGATACAGTGCCATGTCAGCAACCTCAACCGGTTCCCCGAAACGCCCTAATGGTGTGCGGCTTAGTACAGGGGCACTTTTTTCTTCAGGCCCCCAAACTGTCTTGCCCATGTCAGTGAGAACTACAGTCGGGCAAATAGCGTTGACTTGAATATTGTGTCGTGCCCATTCGCACATCAAGCCTCGCGTTAGCGCATTCATGGCAGCTTTGGATGAGGAGTAGGCAACGTGTTCTTCAAATCCCACCACACCAGCCTGTGATGAAATATTGATTATTTTTCCCCATCGTTGTTCGATCATGGCAGGTGCCAGCAGTTTGGAAAGCAAGAATGCTGAACGAACATTAATCGACATGGTTGCATCCCATTCTTCCACTGAAAGTTCCAGTGCCGGGGCGACCAATGCAACACCGGCATTGTTCACTAAAATATCAACCCGGGTTTGTTCGGCAACGGCTGCGCACATGGCAGAAATCTGGTCTGGAACTGCTAGATCACAGGTGTGAGTCAGGCATTGGCGCTGATGTGATTCCACCACTTTGGCAACCTTGGCTAACTCTTTGGAATCCCGGGCTACTGCTACGATATCGGCTCCGGCATCGGCGAATACTTCGCATATTTTATAACCTATCCCCCTTGATGCTCCGGTTACCAGTGCAGTGCGCCCTTGCAAGGAAAACCGTGAAACCCAGTCCTTCATTTTGCCTTCAGCATTCTCAACAACTTCGTTCACGCGGAGCTGGCCTCTTGTCGGTGGTTTAGGGCTACCCCATCGCTGTCGAACAGATGCACCCGCGAAGGTGGGAATTGCAGACCGATGATGTCTTCACTGAGCCTTGGGTCCTCGCCATCGGTTTTAACGACAAGTGTTGTTTGTGTCTCTTCGTGGAGAGTGTATAGATAGGCTTCACCACCCAGAGATTCCTTGACTTGCACTTTGACATTCAATAAACCCATGTCAGCGTTGCAGATCTCCAGATGTTCCGGTCGTATTCCCAGAGTTGCAGTGTTGTTTCCGTGTTCCTGTATTGGTATGGGCACACTGCCGAGCTTGATTTGCTGGTTTTGCGTATCTACCGGGACAAAATTCATGCTGGGCGAACCAAGGAAACCAGCGACGAACTCATTGCAGGGATTTTTGTAGAGTTCCAGCGGTGGTCCCATTTGTTCAACCACACCATTATTCAGAACCACAATTTTGTCAGCCATAGTCATGGCCTCAACCTGATCGTGGGTCACATAGATCATCGTTGCCCCGAGCTGTTTGTGCAGAGCTTCCAGTTCTATGCGCATCTGGATGCGAAGCTTTGCATCCAGATTGGATAGAGGTTCGTCAAACAGGAAAACTTTGGGGTCTTTGACGATAGCGCGACCAATGGCAACGCGTTGTCGCTGGCCACCGGAGAGCTGCGCGGGTTTTCGCCCCAAAAAGTCTTCCAGCTGCAGAATTCTTGCGGCTTCAAGTACTTTTTCACGTCGAATGTCAGCTGCCACACCATTCACTTTCATGCCGAATTCCATGTTGGCCTGGACTGTCATATGCGGATACAGAGCGTAGGTCTGAAACACCATCGCGACGTCACGCTCCGATGGCGCGACTTGCGTGACGTCCTGAGAGTCGATATGGATTGCACCTGTATTGATTCGCTCCAGGCCGGCTATGGCTCGCAACAACGTTGACTTGCCACAACCCGATGGCCCGACAAAAACGGCAAATTCACCATCTTCAATTTCCAGCGAAACGTCGGAAAGTGCTTGGGTGCTTGCGTAAAACTTGTCTACACCTGTGAGAGATACTTTAGCCACGGGCTATGTACCATATGAAAAATTCCATAGAAAAAATACTATTTCTTGTTGACTACAACCCGAATTTACATAAGTATAACGGACGTTACAATAGTTTTTTCGAGAATAAATTCGTAGTTTTCAGTTGTAACCACTTGTAATTCGTCCGCCAAGAAGGAGGTAGTCATGAAGTTAAACCCAACGCTGCGGTCTCTGCTTGTAGCTGGCACCTGTTGGTTAGGTGTTATCGGCACAGCAGGCGCATGGACTCTGGAAGAAGCTGCAAAACCGTATGCTGGAACAACCGTTGATGTAGTGTTTCTGTTGCGCCCCGGATACGAGGCTGCTGAAGCAATGCTGCCGGAATTTGAAGAAAAAACCGGAATCAAAATAAACATAATTAAACACCCTTATGAAAATGCGCTGGGTGAGCAAGTGCGAGATTTTGTTGCCAATGGCGATCTTGATATTGCCTTGATTGATCTGGTCTGGATCGGAAATTTCGCCGAAAACGACTGGTTATTGCCCATTTCTGAGTTTACGTCGAACCCCGAGCTCGCTGATCCTGATCTCGATATCGATGATTTTTTCCCACTCGTACTGAATGCCTTTGGTGGCTGGAACGGAGAAGTTTACGGACTGCCGTTTGACAATTACTCCGGGTTACTTTTTTACAACGAGTGTATGCTGAAGGATGCGGGTTTTGATGGCCCTCCAGGAACCTGGTCTGAACTCAAGGACACTTACGGCCCTGCATTAACCAAAGATGGCAAGTACGCCTTTGCCTTGCAATCAAAGCGTAATGAAACACAGTCTGCTGACAGTTTCGCAAGAGTATTGTGGCCATTCGGAGGTTCGTTCCTGGATGATGATTTCAAGTCTAACCTCATGTCTGCTGAGAGCCAGGCAGGGCTGAAATTCCGTCAGGATCTGATGCAGTATATGCCCGAAGGTATTGTGGCATACGACCATGCTGAAGCTGTAAATGCATTGGCTCAAGGCGATGTGGCCATGTTGACTGAGTGGTCAGCGTTCTACTCAACACTGAAAAGCCCGGATACATCCAAGGTTGCCGATTGTCTGAAGATTGCACCGGAACCCAGTGGACCGGCTGGTCGCAAACCGGCTTTGGGTGGCTTCTCCCTAGCTGTTGCTGCACAGGCTGACGAGAAAGAGCGGGCTGCGTCCTGGCTATTCATTCAGTGGGTAACATCTAAAGCCAACGCGCTGGAATACCTCGAGCGTGGCGGTGTACCAGCGCGTCAATCTGTTTATGAGCAAGATGGTGTTGCTGAAAAATATGATTTTGTTCCAGCACTTGTTGAGAGCTGGCAGGATGGTGTGCCGGAATTTCGACCGCGGTTTGCTGAATGGCCTGAAATTACAGAAATCGTTCAGGAATGGGGTTCCAAGATTATGCTTGGCGAAGTCAGCACCGAAGAGGGTGCCGAGGAGCTAGGTAAGCGTATGGAAGCTGTGCTTGAAGAAGCAGGTTACTACAGTGGTGAAAAGCCTCTGGCGCAGTAACTTCCCTTGAAGTAACCTTTGAGCAGTATCGTGAGTTGATATACGCAGCACCCTGAATTTCAGGGTGCTGCTACTATTTATTCATCCACTGAAAAGAGTATGTTGATCGTTTGCTATAGTTGGGTGCTGTACAACACAGTGCAGTATCTCTTTACTCTACCTGGATCGTTACACAACATCTGACTCCAAGATTGTCTGAAACGCTATGCCTGTGAACGCTTCATCCGGAACTATCCGGCGCTCGACAATTCTTGCGTTTCTTGGCCCGTCGGTTGTCACGCTTCTAGTCATCGGTATTGGGCCACTGCTTTATGCAGTTTGGACTTCTCTGCATTATTTCAATCTGACCAAGCTCAAGAAAGTTAAATTTATAGGTATGGAGAATTACGCCTCCGTACTTACTGACTCTGTTTTTTGGGAAGCGTTGGGGCGCACCTTTCTGCTGCTTGTTATCTCGCTACCTATCCAGCTTGCTATTGGTTTGGGGATAGCTCTGCTGCTCCATCAACCTGGCGTAGGTTTTCTTAAAACACTGACCCGACTGTCACTGGTACTACCTATGGCGACCACCTATGCCGTTGTGGGCTTATTAGGGCAGGTGATGTTTAACCTCAAGTATGGTGTTGTGAATCAATTAATTGGTTTTGTAGGTTTTGACCCTGTCAATTGGATTGGTGATCCTACTAATGCCTTTATAGCGATTACGTTCTGGGATATCTGGCAATGGACACCATTCGTAGCCTTGGTTTTGCTGGCGGGTTTAACCACTGTGCCGTCAGAAATCGAAGAAGCGGCGAAATTGGAAACCAAACGCTGGTTTACGGTGTTGCGATACGTGCAGTTACCCTTCCTTATTCCTGCGCTAACTGCTGTGTTGATCTTGCGAACTGCCGATACGTTAAAACTGTTTGATATGGTATTCACCATGACGCGTGGTGGTCCCGGGTCATCCACCGAATTGATATCCCTGATGATCCAGCGAGTCGGTTTTCGAAGCTTCGATCAGGGTCTTGCATCAGCGCAAGCGATCATACTGTTGATCATAACCATCATTCTTAGCCAGCTTTATATAAGGCTTTTGTACAAAGAGGTCTAACAATGAGGAATGCTCAGGCCGGCCCGGCTCCACGTGGTATGGGCGTACAAATATTGTTGATGCTGCTGGTCATACTATTTTGCGTGTTTCCATTCTACTGGATGGTAACTACCAGCCTGAAAACGCAAATCCTGGCGCTTGAGTCACCGCCCGTATGGATTTTTGAACCAACGCTTGCCAATTATTCCGAAGTACTGCTCAAGGATGGCGTTGGCACAACCTTAATCAATTCCCTTATTATCGCAGTTAGTACTACCTTGCTAGCCGTTTTGCTGGGTTGCCCTGCGGCCTATGCATTGGCACGCTTTGAATTCCGTGGAAAAAGGGATTTGTGGTTCTGGTTTATTACTAATCGCATGGTGTCACCCATAGTGCTGGCTTTGCCGTTTTTTTTGATTGTGCGGAAAATCGGCCTGCTTGATACCCACCTGGTACTGATACTTATTTATCTCACCTTCAATTTGCCGATTGTCATCTGGATCTGTACTGACCAGTTTCGCTCGGTTCCATATGACCTCAATGAAGCAGCAATGTTGGAGGGTGCATCCCAGTGGCGAATTTTTCGCTCCATTTGTTTGCCGCTGGCTGTGCCGGGTGTGGCTGTTAGCTCCATTTTCTCTTTTATCTTTTCGTGGAATGAACTGATGTATGCACTTGTGCTGACCCGCAACAATGCGAAGACCGCACCGGCTATGGCTGTTAGTTTTATGGAAGGCTACAACTTGCCTTATGGCAAAATCATGGCCACCTCAACACTTATTGTAATTCCTGTTATCGTCTTCGCATTGATTGCTTCAAAGCATCTTGTCCGGGGACTGACCATGGGGGCTGTAAAGTAGCAAAGTGACCCGCATTGCCAATATTTCTATCGCTATTGTGTAGATAATAGGTCTTCAAGCTGGCTATCCGAACTGCCAGGTGCTTTAGCTTTCCAAGAGGTTCACTTTGCCTGATCAAAATAATATTGTTGCCAAAGAAGAAGAGAGGTTTCTCGTTCGTGTAGCTTGGGCCTGCGAGATCGAGGGTTTGACACAGGCTGAAGCAGCTGATCGATTTGGAGTGACACGCTTGCGAGTTAACCGGGCTCTTGCCGAGGCCCGTAGTCGGGGTATTGTGCGGGTCTATATCAATTCTGCGTATTCCCCCTGCGCCGAGGCAGAGTACAAGTTAAAGAACAAATACGGTCTTGCTGACGCTCATGTAGCGCCAGTCTCAGACAAGAATGAGCCGGTCAAGGAATTAATTGGCAGCTATCTGGGCCAGTATTTAAGTTCTCATCTGGCAGATACATCGGTAAGGCGTTTTGGTATGGGTTGGGGTACAACGCTGAATTACGCCATGACTCATATGCGCCCGTTGAATCGCCCGGACCTTGAAATATTGTCTGTAATGGGGTGCGTAACCCGTTCGTCTGATATCAATATCATCGAGAGTACGCGCTTGTTGGCTAATTTGTGTAATGCCGGGAAAAGCTATTTTACGGCTCCTTTGTACGCGAGTTCGACCAAAAGCCGTAACACGCTGGTGAAGCAGGAAGTATTCAGTGAGATGATCGATAGTATTCGCACCGTTGATTCTCTGGCAATGACACTCGGTGATATGTCGGCGTTATCGAACATGATCAGTGATGGAATACCGGCATCCGTATCTGTGAAGGAGTTGTTGGAGGCTGGAGCTGTGGGGGACGCTTTAGGATATTATCTGAACAAGAAAGGTAAATTAGCAAAGCACCGGCTCAATGGATGCGTTGTCGGTATGAACTTAGGGGATCTTGCAGATATAGATAATGTCATTCTTGCTGCTGGTGGTGGACACAAAATACCTATTATCAAAGCATTCCTTAATCTTAATTATGTTGACACCTTTATTACTGATCAGGCGACAGCTGTTGCGTTGATCGATTAACAGGATTTAGTGCTCATGAGTGGTGATTTATTCGCTGGCATAGATCTAGGTACGTCGGGTATCAAAGTTGTTCTTGCTGACGCGGATGATCAAATTGTTTCTTCAGCAAATCGCCCCATAGAGACACTTCGTTTAGCTGAAGGCTGGAACGAGCAGCACCCTGATCAATGGTGGGAGGCTGTTTGTGATTGTTTCGATGAATTGGCAGCTGACAAAAGCACCATGCAAAGAGTTCGTGGTATAGGACTGTCGGGCCAGATGCTCGGCCCGGTGCATATCGATAAAAATAACCAGCCGTTACGCCATGTATTGTTATGGAATGATTGCCGGTCTGTGGTTGAATGCGATGAATTGCTTCAGTTGGTGCCTGATATCGGCATGCGCACCAACTGTACACCTGACCCGGGCGTTGGTGCACCCAAGCTGCTTTGGTTAGCCAAACACGAGCCGGAAATTCTTCAGCAAACAGATTGTCTGTTACTGCCCAAAGACTATATACGCTTGAAACTGACAGGTGAGCGGGCAACTGAGCCAAGTGATGCTGGGGGTACAATGCTGATGGATGTAGCCAGCAGTACCTGGTCCGAAGAGCTATGCCGAGCCGTGCAATGGGATGTTGATCGTCTGCCACGAGTGATATGGTCATGGGATAAGGCCGGTGAATTGCGTGCGGACTTGAGTAAGCGCTTTAACTTGCCATCCGGAATCCCGGTTGCTGCTGGTGCCGGTGATAATATGGCATGTAGTCTCGGTGTCGGCGTTGCCAAACCGGGTGATTGCGCAATAACTATTGGTACCTCCGGTGTGATGTGTACCGTTGATGCCAAGTTCAGTCCGCTACCTCAGCACGCTTTCCTGACCAGCCACCATGCGGCACCGGATTGTTTCCTTTCCATGGGGGTGGTGATGAGTGCGACGGCCTCATTTGACTGGTTGCGTAAATTAACTGGTAACTCTACAAAGCAGTTGAGTGATAAAATCGATGTGCTCTTTGAAAGCGGTAAAGCGTTTGATTCGCCGATCTGTGCCCCTTGGCTTAATGGAATTCGAACACCGCACAATCTACCTGAAGCCCGTGGGGTTTTTAGTGGAGTCACTCTTTCCACTGATGCTGCAATGTTAGGATGGTCGGTATTCGAAGGTGTTTCCTTTCAGTTCAAAGAATGCCAACGTGCTCAGCAAGCTGCCGGTATTGAAACAAATGATGTTGTCCTGGTAGGTGGGGGCTCGAACAACACATTGTGGAGTTCCATGATAGCTACTCTGTTGCAGCAGCCTGTGAGGCTGCCACGGGGCCGCAGCTTGGCTGCCTGTCTGGGAGCGACTCGGCTGGCACAAGTAGCCGCAGGGTACGGAAGCGCCAAGGATATTCTACACAGGCAGCCTGACGCAGATCTGGTGATTGAGCCTCGGCATGACATGCATGAGGCACTATTCTCCCGCTTTGAGAGATACCGGGAGTTCGTAAACGATTTACACTGTTAAGTGGCAGCAGCGGTGAAGGTGAGACGGGTTCCCGAGCGGGGGCCGGCATGCACTGAGCCATATGCTATTCATGATGTCTCACCCTTTGGCTTTGGTTAACTAACTTAAAGGATTCAACGATGACAACTCCCATCAATGTACTGATGCTCGGCGCATCTTACGGTTCTTTATTTGCCACCAAACTCGCTCTTTCTGGCCACGATGTGACCATGGTGTGTTTGCCTGAGGAAGAGCAGCTAATCAATCGTGAAGGCACCCTAATTCGGCTGCCGGTACGTGGCCTGGATAACCCCGTTGAAATTCGCTCAACTACATTGGCGGGCAAAGTTTCGGCCTGTTCTGCAACAGCTGCGGACCCGAGTGCTTATGATCTGATCGTACTCGCCATGCAAGAGCCGCAATACTCTGTTAGTGGGGTAAAAAGTCTAATGCAACGGGTAGCGCAATCAGGCTTGCCCTGTCTGTCTATTATGAACATGCCGCCTATGCCCTATCTGGCAAGGCTTCCCGGAGTCGCCATACAAGACCTTGGCTCAGCCTTCACAGATTCAGATGTGTGGAGCGCTTTCGACCCGAAGCTGGTAACGCTCGCAAGCCCTGATCCGCAGGCTTTCAGGCCACCAGATGAACCAGTTAACGTATTACAAGTCGGTCTGCCAACCAACTTTAAAGTTGCACGGTTTGATTCTGATGAACATACAAAAATGTTGTATCAACTGCAAACGGATATCGAAAATATTCGTTATGACGCAGGCGATTCAAGCATAGAGCTACCCGTAAAACTTAAAGTACACGAAAGCCTTTATGTGCCACTTGCCAAGTGGCTTATGTTAGTTGCCGGTAACTACCGTTGTGTTGGCGAGCAGCAGATGCAATCCATCAAGGATGCAGTTCATAGTGATCTGTCGTTATCCAAAGATGTCTATGAGTGGGTTGGGGAGCTGTGCAGAGTGTATGGTGCGAAAGATTCGGATCTTGTACCGTTTGAAAAATACGCAACAGCCGCTCAAGGCCTGCAAAAACCTTCGTCAGCCGCAAGAGCGCTGGCTGCCGGTGCTAAGAATATAGAACGAGTAGACAAAGTAGTGAAAACGCTGGCAGGTATAAAAGGCATGCAACATCAGGAGGTTGATGCCATTGTTAATCGTGTAGATGGCTGGCTGGAGAAAAACAGGGAACCTGAGCCTGCATAATTCTTTTGGAAGCTTAGGCAAAACGTAAGCGACTTAAAAACGGCGTCTAGCGCATTCAGCGTTAATCGACCATGTTTGTCTCCGTATACAACGGAGACAAACCACGACACAACCCCAGATCACCGAACCAGATCACCGAATGCCTGCATTTTGAGCGAGATCACATCCTGGACGCAGCTGCGTACAAGGGCTCTTTTGTTGATTACCCTGCCGGCATTCCACTTACAGCCAGATAAAGATCTGGCGGCTCATAACCATTGCTTACAATCAACGGGACTAAACTTTTTTGATTGCTACCTCAATGTCAGTATGCATGCTGAATAACAGGTAGCATATTGCTTTTACACTAATTCGCAAAAGCAGTTTTAGCACATTGGATACCTGACTCAGGCATTGATCTTTGCTTAGGCATGAATCGCTGCGCCATTACGTCCTTTTTTATAGCGGTTGATGAGGTGCGCGGGTTATAAAGCACCTTTTTAATCTGTTTGCCTTCCGACACCAAATAAGATTCCACCGCAATATTATGCGGGTTCCTGCCCCAGTCTTCACCAACGACAAATACGTCTACGTTTAGCTCCTGGCAGGCCGTTACGTATTCAAGCTCATAATACGGGCGAACCCTGTCAACACAGCTAAGTGCTTGCAGCATTTCAAGCCTTTGATTCAAGGGTATCACCGGCACATTGGCCTTATAGGATGCAACAACGTCATCTGCTGCAACTCCTACAACAACTTCGTCGCCCAAGGCACTGCATTGCTCTAACAGTGCCAGATGACCCACATGCAGCATGTCGAACGTACCTACGGTGTATACAAGCATATTATTATTTCCTGGTATTATATTCTGTTACCGACACGTGCACATAAAGAAAACGTATAACGACTACCCATACAATTTCCAGCTATAAATACCGCTTATCGTTAGCGTGTATAGGGCAAGTAAAACGACGTTTACCGGGTTTCCTGATAATTTCGGAGTACTAATGTTAGAGACATTCAAAACGGCCAGTCCAACGCAGCCAAGATAAAGAATCGCAGAAAATGCGCTATGACCGATAAGACTTTCAAACAGAAAAAGAAATACTATTGCCAGGCTATTATTATCTATGGCAAGGCCTGTGTATCTTGAGCCGTTTGCAAGCCCGAATATAGAGAAGTAACTCAAGCGCAACACACCCGCTGAGAGCATGATAAACGCACCTATCAGATAGATAGGCTCGAACTGACCATAACTGATCAACACAATAGCCGGGGTAACCCCGTAACTAACGATATCGATGAGCACATCGAGTTGCCCACCAAAGCGCATATCATTGCCTGTACGGCCCTTCATCTTTCTTGCAATAAGCCCATCGGCCCAATCAAATGCAACTGCCCAAACCATACCTATCATGGCGGCATAAAATACGCCGGTGATGCTAAAATAGATGGCTGATAATGTACAGGCAAGACCTGCTAGTGAACACAGATTAGGAAGGTCTTTGACAAACGACAGGATCGAAGGCTGCACTTCTTCCAGTGCTGGCTCATTGCTGGTCATATGGTGTCTCTGAGATATTGCAGATAGCGTCGACTACCCAACAGGATCGTGCGAGCGCAGCCAACCCGTCACACTGAACGAGTCATTGAAATGGTGGTAGTTACTGAACTGCCGACAAACTGGCGAGAGATTAGGCTCGAGAGAGGATCGGAACCTGGTTCCAAGTGAGCATGGTACTCTCTATTGATAACTAAAGCGATCTTTATATTAATCATCTTTGGATTGATTTGAGAGTGATTAACGGTCCCAGCCGATTAATTGATGCGGCGGCTACAACAATCTTTATCAATAGCCTTATATAAATAAACGATAAACGATTCAGCATGAATGACACTGATTGTTTCATCAAAAGTAATAGCGTAGTTCAGAGCCTTTTATTTCAGAGCCTTTAGGTGCAAGATCGCCAATAGAGCTGACCATATCTCCATCGGCAGCGATGCCGCTGTTACTTTTAGCGAAAAACCTCGCGCTGCTAAACTCAAAAATGATTTGAAGAAGATGTTACTGAAGGGTTGGCGCAGAAAGGTACGTATGCCAATATTCATATTGCTTACTGCCGCTTACGATAATATTAGCCGACACTTCCTTTATAGAATTTACTTCAACAATTTTGGGGCAGTCTTTAAAATTATAAGTGGTTGTTATTTCTGGATATCAGTTGACCAATTTTTGTTTAACCCGCTCGTCAAACTTTGACAGCTCTACCACTACGCGCTCGTGTTCTCCCTCACCGATACGTTCACGCTCATCGTCCGCCCAGACTTTAAAAAGAATTTTGCGACCAGTAACTTTAATAACTTCAGCGTGGGCGCTTACGCGCATGCCGACTGGGGTGGCAGCAATGTGTTTAATATCCAGACGGGTACCAACGGACTGAAAACCCTCTGGAAGTAATCCTTCAACAGCATTAAGCGCCGCCTCTTCTAGAAGCATGACCATTACCGGTGTCGCCAGCACTTTTATTTTGCCACTGCCGACATGATGCGCAGTGTCTCTTGTTCCTACCACTATTTCAGTGCTGGCACGTTGCTTTGGTGCAATATTGTCTAGCGTCATTTTCATCGAGTCAGTTGGGATGGCTATAAATAGATCGTCCGGAAGTCGAATTATCTGGGACTAGAGCGTGGGAAATCATTATTAACGTTATGATGTATCGTCCGGATTATCGGCGAAATTCGAGCAATGCCAAAACAAGTACTGATTTTTACTCCATCAGATTTCTACTTATCATAACGATCAACCAGTATTCACTTTATTCGTCTAGTTCAAACGCCTGGCGGGCAACGATCTCACCATTCAGTTGTAATTCAACCTTGTGCTTGCCAGGGTACAAAGCCCTGACAGAGGTTCGTTTCATAGCGTGCTTTTTGTCGGCCTGTAATTTCTCACCTGCCTTGAGTTCGATTGTTTTCCACTTGAATACCTTTTGCCTAACAGCAGCGTTGTTCTTCGCCTGGTAATGGACAATATAGTCCACTAATAGCTGTTGCTTTTTGTGGCTGCTGTTATGCAGAGTTGCCTGGATAGTTAGTGCCTCACCGATTGCAATTTTCTTTTTTGAGAGTTTTAATTTCGCGTCAACACCTGAAGGTTTGGAATAACCGATCAGCTTTAAAGCTTGCTTGTCGCCATCCTTGATTAGTGTACGCAAACCTTGCTTGATGACCCAGTCTCTATCTGGGTTACTACTCTTGGACCAGCTTCGGCACAATTCTATAACCATCGCGGGGTGGTCTTTGCTGAGGTCATTAATGTTATTTGCTACTGACTTCCTGACATAAAGCTCCGGGTCATCTTTCAAGGCATCGAGAATCGGGATGACAGGTGAAGGATCTGTAATCAATTCAGTCAACTTCGCGCCCCAGGGAAGGCGCGTTCGGCACCCTTCAGAGCACCACCGCCGAATATGTGGACTCTGGCTTGATAACTGACTGTAGAGAAAATCAAACGTCTCATCAGCACGCTGCTGCACAAACGGACGAACCGCATACTCTGAACTAAAGCGCTGCGTAAGATCAACCATCAGCTGCATGGATTCGTCAAAGTGAGGTAAGCCATGATCCGCCACAAATTGCCCGACTGGCCATTGCAGCCAGCCATCGGTTACAGATTCACAGTCAGGTAAAGCTGCTGGAAGACTTTGCTGCAGCGTTTTGGCCGCCAGTGGATAATGTTCAGGCAGGCATTCGCGCATGGCCTGTGCAAACTGTTTAACCCGGGCATTGAATTCCAGTGCGTCCAGCCCCTTGCAACACATGCGTACAAATTGTTTGTTATCGAATGCTTTGTCTATTGCCGAAATTTGTTGTGCCAGACTTTTTGCAGCCTGCCGATCAAACCAGTCTTTGTGGGATTTTCTCTCTTTATCAGTCATAGTCCTTATTCCTGTATGGAGTATCCGAGTATTTCTCAGAGTTTTCGTCCGGATTTTCGTCGTGACTAATTTACACCTGAAAGCTATGCCAGCGAAATACGGGTTTTGAACGTTCAGAATCTTCAACGTCACCCTTGCGCAGGTCACCGGCCAGGCAGGTGAGTGCGCGTGCTGGAAGGTTGGCAACCGTTGTGTCGATATTTCTATGTACATGACCACAAATAATTTGCTGGACAGCACTGTGCGCCTGAACGATGTGCTCAAATCTATCTACCTGAGCCCAGTCAGCGAATTGGAAAGGGTCAGGGATCTCGCTGGCTTCGAAGGGTGGGTGGTGCATAATAATGGTGACCGGTTTAGTGGTATCCATTGCCAGCATGGTTTCAAAGAGGCTAAATCGTTTCTCGCACAGTTCACCCTTATTGCTTTGTTCAGAGTGAGTGTCCAGCACGATACATCGCGTGGAGTAGTCTTCAATTGTATATTGAAAAAATTCACTACCGGCAGGCAGATAGGTCTGGTCACTGAAAAAATCAAGCATCACTTGGCGATTGTCACGGTTGCCCGGCAGCACAATGCACGGCATACCGGTACTTTCGATAGCCTGCATGGCCGTTCGGTATTCGGGTTCCAGGCCGTTGTGCGTTATGTCGCCCGTGTGCAAGAGAAATTCGGGTGTCTTTGGCTCGGCCGTGATGGCTTTCAGGCAACGCTCAAGGTCTTCTGTACGGGATGGGTGTTCCCGGCACAGGTGAGTGTCGGTTATCTGGATAATGTCGAGTGTCATGGGTACTTTTTTGCGATACTCTCGTTTTGATTAAAAAGGTAGCTGTTATTTTGGCGCTGCCACCCACTGTGACTTTGCAGGTAATTAGATGCCCGATCAACCCCTGGCTCAGATGCCAACGCTTGAAACCCTGACACAAAGGCTGATCGAATTCCGCGATGCGCGTGATTGGCGCCAGTTTCATTCCCTGAAAGACCTAATTCTGTCCTTAAGTCTGGAAGCTAGTGAGCTGGTGGAGCTGACCCAGTGGAAACCAGAACAACAATTTGAAGCCGAAGCCGCGGATGCCAAAATGAAGCAGCGCTTGCGGGAGGAGTGCGCCGATGTACTGCTTTATTTGCTACTGGTAGCTGAACGGGCCGATATTGATCTCTGCCAGGCCGCAGCGGACAAAATAGATGCGAATGACAGAAAGTACCCGGTTGAAAAATCCCGCGGCACTTCTGCCAAGTACACCGAACTGTAAATTAACTCAGAGCCGATCTTTGGTATCTAATTCTACCAACGGACCTTTGCTGCTGATCCCTCGCTACTGATTCTGCGATTGATAGTGCGCCATCAATATTTGCGCAACTTCCGGGCGCGAAAATTCAGGTGGCGGTGCTTTGCCTTCTGAAAGCATTTCACGAACGGCCGTGCCTGATAGCAGAACAAAATCTTCCTTGGTGTGATCTGGCGCTTCGCGCATCATTACCACCTTGTTCAGTTTTTTTGAGTAAGCCGTGTGGTCCGCCTTGAACAACTCTATTTTTAAAGCTCCATCCGGCACACTATCGAATATGTCTTGTGCTCCGAACGGCTCATAGTAGTCACCCACACCCGCGTGATCACGGCCAATAATAAAGTGAGTAGCGCCCATATTCTGTCTGAACACTGCATGTAAAACAGCTTCGCGTGGACCTGCATACAACATGTCAAAGCCATAGCCCGTGATCATGGCCGAGTTAGGCGGGAAGTACAGCTCAATCATTTTCCTTATAGAGGCATCACGGACCGGTGCAGGTATATCACCTGGTTTCAGCTTGCCAAGCAGCATGTGAATGACCAAACCATCTGCATCAAGACGCTGCATGGCCATATGGCATAACTCTTCATGAGCACGATGCATGGGGTTACGTGTCTGGAATGCGACGATCCTGTTCCAGCCATGCCCGGCAATCTCGTTTCTTATTTCAACAGCAGTGCGAAACGTATCCGGGAACTCAGTACTGAAGTAACTATAGTTAAGCACGTCGATCGGGCCTGCAACAACAGTATTCCCCTGTGCCAGGAATTCAGCAACGCCAGGGTGCTCCTTGTCTGTTGTGCCATAGACCTGCTGGCACAATGTTGTTAGCTCTGCATCGCTGAATTGCTCGATACTTTCGACCTGTTGTATTGCCAGTGCCGGGTTGCCATCAACGTTGGGGTCCGCTAATGCAATGCGATCTCCGACTGTAAAACCCGTGGCATCAGGCAGAAGGTTCATGACCGGTGTCGGCCAGAAAAGGCCGCCTGCGGTGTGCATCGATTCGCCCACAGACAGTGCATCGATTTTATTCATATAACCTGTCAGTGGCGTGAAATACCCTGCTGCCAACATGACGGCATTACCCGCGGTTGCCGAGCTCACCGTCACATTGTGTAGCCGGGTAGCTTCCTCCCGCAGTTTCTCTCGAGCCGAGTGATCTTCAATAAAGAGTGGCAGAAGCTTATCGGAGCCGTGTGGGGAAATCAGATCAGGCATATCAATGTAAATCCGGTTGTTCGGTTTATTCGGTAGAGTCAGTCATGCAGTTTAGCAACAAAAATCATGGCATCGTTAGCCTGGCATTGGTGCCAGCAGGCTGTTCTTGTGACGTGATAGATCACACTATAAAAATTAAGTAGTTACTTCGGGTGACCGGCATTTTTCTGCCAAAAAATTTACTTGGGTATGGCAAAGATTTACTTGGGGTAGTTGTGGCGCTAGCTGGATTACGCTGTTTTATTGTGTGTTTTATACAACAAAGTGGCTGTTCTTCATCGCTGCACGTTGCTTTTACGGGCTCACGCCCTACACAGTTGAGCCGGACTTGGCAGGGATATAGCTACCTAAGTGTAAGCATAGTGACGGCACTCTACAAAGATAAGCTACAAGCGTAGAAATTCTGCTTGGGTATAGTAAAAAAATTCTTGTGCAAAAGAGATGAACTGGCCGCATAGAACGGCCGATATGTGCTGTATACTCTTTGGCGTTGTGTTCTTGGCGCCCTTTATATTAGCGGGGTAGCAGCTGCCGACAGCTGTATTGGAAACAGGATTCAGCAGCAGCCAGGGAGAGCTTCGTGGTCTTGATAACGTACCTTTCCTCCCGGAACCGTAAACAACGCATGTTATATAACTCCACGTGGTCCAGCTTGATTCCGGCCTCGTAGTTAGTTTGCAAGCTGACGGGACTTGTAAACCGCGTGGTAAACGTTTTAAAGAAACAGCTCTACGAGCTTTACGTAATCGGACCGGATTTCTGCTGTAAGGATTTCTGGCCTTTAAACTCAGTTTGATATGCAGGTGAGGCAATCCGCATGTTTGTAAACAACCCTTTTGCTCAAATAGCAGAAACTATTTCGCCCGGCTTGATGAAGTTCTACGTTGTGGCGATGATTCTTGCGGTCATTGGCGGCACGTTGCTCGACCTGATGCACAAGCAAAGCGCCAAGTACTTTTTTGAGAATTCCAAGAAAGCACAGAAGAACGCAAAGGTGAAAGTCAACAGTGGTAAAAAGGCAGGTCTTGCTGTCAAGACGGTTGCCAATGAAGTGCTGACGTCATCCGAGTTCTGTAACTCACGCCGCCGTATGTCACACCTGCTGACTATGTACGGATTTATTCTGTTTGTGGTCACCACGGCTATCATGATCTTTTCCTACACAGGTGCGGGTAGCGACACGCCAGTGATCTGGCCACTGCTTTGGCATCTCGGTGCGATCATGTTGTGTGCGGGTGGTTACTGGTTCTGGTTCTCCATCCGCGTTGATGTAGCGTCAGAAGGTGTTAAATGGAATCAGTTTAACGGGCGTGGTGACCTGTTTATTCTAGGGCTGTTGTCTACAGCGACTTTTGGTTTGTTGTGGTCGTTCTTTCAAGCTGTGGGTGCGGGTGCATTCGCCATGCTGCTGTTCGGTTTGTTCATCATCAGCTCCACCGTTTTGTTCGGCAGTGTTTACTGGTCGAAATTCGCACACATGTTTTTCAAGCCTGCCGCCGCCTTCCAGAAAAAAGTAGCCATGGCTGATGGTTCACGCGAGAACCTGCCCGATGACTATGACCTGACAGACCCGGAAGTGCAGGCGAAATTTCCTGATATCCCCGAATACCTGGGTGCCAACCCGCCCAACATGGGTTTGGGAATCAAGCGCGAAGCGCCGCGCCACTACTAACTGTTTCGTCACTACTATTTGACTGTTTAGAAAGTCTGGAGAATTGAAATGCCAACATTTGTATACATGACACGTTGTGACGGATGCGGACACTGCGTGGATATTTGCCCGTCAGATATCATGCACATCGACAAGACTACGCGTCGCGCCTACAACATCGAACCCAACATGTGCTGGGAGTGCTACTCCTGCGTAAAAGCATGCCCACATCAGGCGATTGATGTTCGCGGTTATGCCGATTTCGCACCGCTGGGTCACTCAGTGCGCGTAAAACGGGATGAAGAAAAGGGCGTTATAGCCTGGCGTATCAAGTTCCGCAACGGCGAAAAAGATATGGACCTCCTGGCGCCGATCACTACCAAGCCATGGGGCAGTGGTACACCGGATCTGCGTGAAGAAGAAGCGCCGACTCAGGATCAGCGCGACAGCCAGCACCTCTACAACGAACCCAAGTACATCCGATTCGACGAAGGTACTGTAGCCACGCTTGAATCAAACGGCCTGGAAATGAAAGCAGGGGTTCACTACTAATGAAATACGATACGATTATTGAAGACGAGATTGATATTCTCGTCTGTGGTGCCGGCCTTGGCGGTACTGGTGCTGCTTTCGAAGCTCGCTATTGGGGCCAGGACAAGAAAATTGTCATTGCTGAAAAAGCCAACATCGATCGCTCCGGTGCGGTGGCTCAGGGGCTATACGCGATCAACTGCTACATGGGGACGCGTTTCGGTGAGAACAATCCCGAAGATCACGTTCGCTATGCACGTATTGATCTGATGGGCATGGTGCGTGAAGACCTGCTGTTTGATATGGCGCGTCACGTGGACTCAACCGTACACCAGTTCGAAGAGTGGGGCCTACCGTTAATGCGTGACCCGGATTCGGGTAACTACCAGCGCGAAGGGCGCTGGCAGATCATGATTCACGGTGAGTCGTACAAGCCTATCGTTGCTGAAGCTGCAAAGAAGTCAGCAGACAAAGTATTCAACCGAATTTGTGTGACTCATCTGTTGATGGATGATGCAAAAGAAAACCGTATAGCCGGTGCTGTGGGTTTTAACGTTCGTACCGGTAACTATCACGTCTTTAAGTCAAAGACGGTTATCGTTGGCGCCGGTGGTGCTTCCAACATCTTCAAGCCGCGTTCAGTCGGTGAAGGTGCCGGGCGTGTCTGGTATGCGCCCTGGTCATCCGGTTCAGCTTATGGCCTGTTGATCGGTGCTGGTGCCAAAATGACGCAAATGGAAAACCGTATCGTGCTGGCACGATTCAAAGACGGTTATGGCCCCGTGGGTGCCTACTTCCTGCACCTGAAGACATACACGCAAAACGGCATGGGCGAAGAGTATGAGTCCAAGTGGTGGCCTTCACTGCAAGAAATCGTCGGTAAGGAATACCTGGACCCTGAGCTTTCGCATGCAACCCACCGCCCGATTCCGACCTGTTTGCGCAACCATGCATTCATCCAGGAAGTCAACGCAGGCCGCGGTCCTATTCACATGGTTACCATGGAAGCATTCCAGGACCCGCACCTCGAAGAGATCGGCTGGCACAACTTCCTCGGCATGACGGTCGGGCAGGCAGTACTGTGGGCTGCCACCGATGTTGACCCGAAATATGAAAACCCGGAACTCACAACGTCTGAACCCTATGTCATGGGGTCTCATGCAACTGGTTGTGGCGCCTGGTGTTCCGGCCCGTCTGATTTGTCACCGCCCGAGTATTACTGGGGTTATAACCGAATGACTACTGTTGAAGGGTTATTTGGTGCGGGTGATGCTGTAGGTGGTACGCCTCACGCATTCTCCTCCGGCTCATTCACCGAAGGCCGCTTGGCTGCAAAAGCGGCTTGCCAGTACATCGATGATGGCAAGGCTGAAGGTATTTCTGTGTCTGACGAGCAGATCGAGCAGCGCAAGGAAGACATCTACAAGCCGATGGAAACCTACAGAATCTATCGTAACGAAATCACCGCAGGTTCGGTAAACCCGAACTATATCAATCCGCGCCAGGCGCTGGATCGCTTGCAGAAGTTGATGGATGAGTATGCAGGTGGAGTGACAGTCAGCTACATGACCAACGAAAAGCTGCTGAACATCGGCCTCAAGAAAATGAAGATGCTTGAAGAAGATCTTGAGAAGGTGGCAGCTGAAGATATTCACGAATTGCTGCGTGCCTGGGAAATCAAGCATCGCCAATTAACCTCTGAAGCGGTACTGCAACATACCTTGTTCCGCAAAGAGACTCGTTGGCCCGGCTACTACTACCGCGGTGACCACCTGAAGGTAGATGATGAGAACTGGCATGTATTGACAGTCTCAAGGCGTGATCGTGAAACCGGCGAATACACGATGGAAAAAGCGCCTTGCTACCACCTGGTAGACGTTGATAAGAAAGAGGAAAGTGCAGCTTGATTTAAAGCGCATTAGAAAGTTGTTACCCGGTCTACTTACTGTTTGCCGGGTAACAGCCTGAATACCGGATCGGGCAGGGGTGCTATGTTCATGAGCACCACAGCCCGATTTGTCACTCCCTTCCGTGGCACTCGCTGCCAGTTTTGATTCGCTTGCAACAGGTTCGCCAACAAGGGTTGAGCATTCAGCACGGACTGTGGCCAATAACGCTGGCATTTATTCATATTGATTGCCGTTAGGTTTTAAACAGGTGTAAGACGCATGAGTATTCTTGATAAGACAGAAGACGAGGTAACCGCCATTGCCCATCCGATGTGGGAAGACCTGATTCGTTATTCCAACGAAGGCGAATACGGAAAATTCATTCGTAAATTTTCTTACGAACTCCTGTTCGGCCTTAACGAAGTCGAGATAGGCAAACAGTTCGCCAAAAGTGAACTGACTCGTAGCCTTGATACGAACTATGATTATCTTGGCCTGATTCGCCGTGACCAGCATATCACTGTGCTCTACCGCGTACGTAGCACAAAACGCGAAGGCGAATGGTTAGGCAGGCTGGTGCTGGGGCACGAGAAGGATGACAAGGACGGCGACGTCAAGATATTCGGTGCATCCATTTTCTAGCTGTTTCCCGGTATGCGCATCGATGGATTGCACATACACTTTATTCACACACCCTATTTGATTGCCTCGGTACCGAGCCTGCAGGACAAACCTTATGAATCAACCCGCAATGGAAGACCCGGTCAGTGATGGCAAGCTGGTAGAACTCACCTACAAAGTGATTGATGCCAAATCAAAAAGTGTACTTACAGAAGTGGAATTTCCAATTGGTTATGTACACGGTGTGAATGAAGTGCTGGCACCTGCGGTAACCGCGGAACTCACAGGTAAATTACCGGGTGATATCATCGAAGTACCGATTGACTGCAATGAGCTGTTCGGGCCACGCGATGAATCACTGGTGGTGGTTGATCATATAGATAATGTGCCTGAAGAATACCGGGAAGTGGGTACGTCCATCCTGATGGAGAATGATCAGGGTGGTACTAAGACATTTCTGGTGACACGTGTTGATGAAAAATCCGTGACGATTGATGGCAATAATCCGCTTTGTGGCCGCGAGGTTATTTTCAAACTGAATATCGTAACTGTTCGTGATGCAACTGATGAAGAACTGGAATTCGGCGGGCCATTAGGCACAGAACCAGATATCAGTGACATTGTGGGTACAGACCAGAAGGTGAAAAAAATCTGAGCACGCCTGTGCTCTGACGGATAAGCCACATGCCGCAGCATCTGTATGGAGAAACTCTGTTAGTTCCGGGCCTGGAGATATCTTTCCAATGGCGCTACCAGAATAATGGCCGCACTCTGTTGGAGCTGGTTGATCCTGAATCACCCGTGTACCGTGCGCTGGGGCAATCCATTGATCGTTTTGAAAGTACCGTATTCGAACTAGAGCTTAATAAACCCTCACTGATCGAATGGGCCAATGCCGAAGCCACGCTGCAGGATGCACCTGACAGACGTGAATTGCGTTTAGGTGGTGCTCATGTATTCCAACAATCTATCGAGCTGTTTCAAGGCATGCAGATGATGACCGACCGCGAAGAAAACCCGGAACGGTTATCTGCCATTCACCACACCATTGGTGACGTAATGGGTTTTATCGGGCAACGTAGTGGCAGTGTGCATTTTCTGGAACAAGCTGCACTGTCTTATGAGCAGGCACTGGAAATTCGCACTGAAGACAGTATGCCGTTGGAATGGGCCTATTCAACTTTTAACATGGCATTGGTTATTCAGTCGGTAGGTTTACTGGAAGATGACAGCAGCATGTTGAAGCAGGCATTGGCTCTGTTCAAACAGGCCATGAACCTGATACCGCGTGACAAGGTCCCCGAAGACTGGGCGGCAGCCATATGTTGCGTTGGCAATGTGTTGTGCGAGCTGGGAACCCATCGCCGTGGTGCACGCACATTGGAGCAATCGGTAGTGGCTTACCGAAATGCGCTGAGTGTGCGGGCAAAAGACCAACACCCCGTCGCATGGGCGATCACAACCAATAATCTTGCGGCTGCGATGCAGGCATTGGGAAAACACGAAGAAGATATTGCGGCACTGGAGGCATCCATACCTCAGTACGAAGAGGTACTAAAAGTGCTGACCAAAGAAAAATACCCGTTAATCTGGGCTATGGTTACAGCCAACCGTGCATCGGCCATGCATGCCTTGGCCGGAGAGTCAGATTACCTGGATATGGCAGAGACGGCAGAAGCAGAATTCACAGCTATTGCCAATCTGTTTGAAGACACGGAGTATGTGAAATACCACACAAAGGCGCTTGAAAGAAAACAGCAGGCGCAGGAACTGGTGGCATCACTTCAGTTATAGTTTGATGCAGCCACTATTATTAGCAATGATTTTTTTAGCAATAATTCGTTTGTAAGCGAACAAACACTAGAGACAAAAGAGGGTAATACCATGAGTGCAGAAAAGAAAGAACGACCAGTCGTACCGGAAGGCGTGTCCGAATACACAACAACCCGCCAGATGCCAGCCAATGAAAAAGGCTTTATCGGCTATGAAACCGAGTGGAAGCAGTTCCAGAAAGAAGTAAAGTACGAAACACCCAAAAAGCCATAGGTTGTAAAACGATCAAGTAATATAGAATTGCTTAACGGCCTTCTTGCACTGGCAAGCAAGGCCGTTAGCAATGCTAAATTTCCAGTTAGCTTGCCATGAGACTGCGCAGGCATCTTCATTCGGTTCCTTTCCTTTTGCAGCTTGGTTACGCCAGGTTAGCCAAAAAAGATATTTATAATTTTTCGAGTAGGCTCGTGGTGCCAGCGTAGTGTTGGCCAATAACGTGTGTATAGATTTGAGTGATTGCTACATCGTTATGCCCCAGTAATTCCTGTACAGTCCGAATATCGGTGCCAGAGGCGAGTAAATGCGTTGCAAACGAATGCCTGAAAGTAGGGTAATTATCGCGTTTTCTATCCAGTCCGCAGGAAACAACGGCTCTTTTCAAATAGCGCCTTGGTGCTGATGGCATTTATTACATGGCGATACAAGAGTACCAGTGCATTAAGTGCAATCTTCTGTGTATTGACCGCAACATGCTGACTTTCTGCAAGATAAGTTAACAACGCAGTCACTTCAAAAGCACCGCATTCTGAAGGGTGTTTCTTATTATTAAAATAGATATAACGCCTGACCCAGTGAATGTAGGTTTTTTCGGTTTTCAGGGTATAGCCGCGCAGCCTGCAAGCAGACCACACGCTCTCAAGGAAAGGGCTGGACACGTGAACTCCTTTTCATGTGTTTGTGGCTGTAGTTTATATTGGATATTGAGATGAAAAAAAGAGATGCGCGATTTGCTTACTCTAGTTGCGCGGTTTGCAGCCAATATCCATCTAAAAGCCTTTTAGATACAACTATTTGTGATAATTGCTACCGAGATAGTGCGCAAGAAAAAGCGGCAAAGCATGCATGCGCGTTATCCTTGCTATGCTTTTTCAGGTAAATGGTGAATTTATTGTTTAATATCGCGAGCTTTGCTTCGATTTATTCTGTAACGTGCGAAGTAGCTTTTGAGCGTGCGCACTATACAAATGTTAGGCAAATATACCGAGACTTTCATGATAAGACTTGAAGAGCTTACAATTCATAATTACAAAGACTGTATTAATCTTGAGTTGGAGCCAGGTCAGGTTAGGAATCTCACGACAAATGCTATTTCAATTGCGCAATCAAAATACGAAACACATTACCAGACAAGAGCAATCTACAAGCACGAGGAAGTAATCGGGTTCTTGGTATTTTGCCAAGAAGATGATCCAGAAGAATCAGAATTATACTGGCTATTTCGGTTTATGTTGGACAAAGCCCATCAAGGTAAAGGCTATGCATCAAGCGTATTGGGGCTTGTTGTTGGTGAAGTCAGGGCGCTTGGAGGGAAAAGACTACATACAATGCATAAACCAAGTAATACTAATGCAGCGTCGGCATACAGAAAATATGGGTTCAAAGAAATTGGTGTGTTAGATGACGGGGATATACTCCTTGAGATTTTGGTTGATTAAGTTCAGAAAAATGCCTAACAAGAAGCTCCACTCGACACTGTACGCGTTGTCCGTATTGCGGTGTCACTGTCGTTCCACTTTACCGCAATACGGCCACCGCATACAGTGCGAGTGAGCTTGGCGTTCAGGCTGTAGAAATACTCCCCAACTACAGATATAACAGAGTAAAAATTCCCAACCAGCAAGAAATCAACGGAGAATCTGCTGAATGGCCAATTTCAAAGATGATAATCTCGGACAGCAGGTATTACTCAACAATGATTTTCTGGAAGTACTGGGTGGCAAGAGTTTCGAGTTCAGCTTGTATCACCTGCTGCAACGGGAAGATCTTGTCAGCGATTTTATTGCGCTATACAAAAACACGCACAGCGGTTGTGAGGCTTATCATCCTGCGATGTAATTTCTGGTTATTTTCTATGCCTACTACCGGCGCATCACATCGAGTCGGGCGATAGAGTCCCTGTGTCAAACAGCCTTGAAGTTTATGGCGATGACCGGTGGTTCGACACTGCCTTTCACCACAATCCCGAATTTTGTCAGTGGATACCCGGAGGTGATAGCGGACGTGTTCCAGAAAGTGCTGCTGATATGTGATCAGAGTGGATTGATCGGTAGAGAAAATTTTGCGATAGATTGCCGCAAGTAACCTTCGGATGCCTCAAAACGAAGGCGCGGCACGCACAAGGAGTTGAATAGAAAAGCCCAAAAGATGCGAAAAACGTCAGAGAAGATTAGTTAAGGCGCTGCTTTACACGGGTGAGTTCGATGATGAAAGCCGTGGCGTGTACTCACGGTTTCAGGGTCGGTTAAAGGACTATCGCTCCTGTTCATTGAGCACCCGATGCATGAAGAAGGTGATGAAAGATAAGGGTGGGATTATCTTGTGCTGATGAAGCGCAAGATAGATTCAGTCTGAGAGGGAAGAAGAAAGTCACGGGTCAGTGGCTGCTGTATTGTCCAGATTCATAATCTAGAGAAATTGTCGCGATATGGCCCGCAATAGTGACCGTATAGTGAAGTGCAAAGGATGCGGGACAAACATCAAGCTCAAAATGGCTCCACAGGGCAAAAAAATACGATTTTTACAGATCATAGACTGAAAAGACATTTACCTGAACTACAAACAGGAATAATCAGGGATGTTGGAAATTTGTTGTAATATTCGAAATTTTCTACAGCCTCGTCATTTATACAGCCTCGTCATTTAAATAACTGGAGATCGTGTGAAATATTTACATATCAATTCCCCGCTAATTGAGTCACTTTCTATTGGCAATAATTTGCGGGGAAATGTATGGCTCAAAGTAGATGCAATGCAACCCTGTGGTTCCTTTAAAGCCAGGGGAATTGGTTATGCCTGTCAAAAGTATGTGGAAAATGGCGCAAAGGCATTGGTGTCGTCCTCCGGTGGGAATGCTGGGTTGGCGGTAGCATATTCCGGTCGCCGCTTGAATATTCCAGTCACTGTGGTTGTCCCTAAGACCACTAAGAAACGAGCTATTGATTTAATAGGTGCCGAAGGTGCCAGCGTAATAGTGACAGGAGAAGATTGGTCTGAGGCGCATGCACATGCGACAGAACTTTCGAAAGAAGGGGCGAAGTATATCCATCCATTTGACGACCCTAAAATATGGCAAGGCCATGCCTCTGTCATTGATGAAATATTGAATGCAGGCCTGAAACCTGATGTAGTGGTCTTATCAGTTGGTGGGGGTGGACTCCTTTGCGGAGTAGTAGAGGGGCTTAAAAGAAATGGATGTGGTGATGTTCCGATTCTGGCTGTTGAAACAATTGGAGCCGATTCGTTTTCTACTGCTTGCCTGGCAAAGGAACATATCGGTATCGATAAAATTACCAGTATTGCCACATCACTTGGTGCAAAGAAAATTGCTAAACGTGCCTTTCAATTAATCGATGAACATGAGATTGTAAATCACACAGTTACCGACAAAGAAGCTATAGACGGATGTTTTCGTCTTCTTGATGATCACAGAATTATGGTTGAACCCGCCTGTGGCGCGAGTTTAGCGGCGGTAGCTAACGGTTGCGATTTTTTGCGTGAAAAACTGAATATTGTTGTGATCGTTTGTGGCGGGGTTGGTGTAACGATGAACCAATTGGAAGAATGGAGGCAACATGTTACATAACAAACGCATACAGTCGGCGCCGTCAAAGCTAGGCCGCTGACGAGGGCGTACGATAAGTTGACAAAGCACTACAAGCGCTTGCAGCTCGACGGTGTACGCGCTATCGGTTTGCATGAATGGTCGTACCTCCCATTTTGTCATGCAAATCACCATCGCATACCGCGTGACTGATGCGGGCGTTATATTTTTTCGACCACTGGCTTGAGTTTGAGCTTCTCAACAAAAGGGACGAAGTCTCGATCTTGAAAAAGTAGTGGGAGATTATTTTTGATGCAGAATGTAGCGATGATCACATCTGTTTTGCGCCTGATAGTGATTCCTTGTTTTCTGAGCGACCGATAGTTATTAGCGCATACTGTGACCATATCAACCCCAAGCATTGGTAATTGCTCGAGTGTGCTGAGTGCAGATTTTGCTTGCTTGAAATTATTGCTATTTCGAAATCCTTGTAAGATTTCGAGAAAAATTATATCACCCATAAGAACAAGCCCTTCGATAAGTGCATTGTCAAGCAGATCTGAGTGATGACTTTCAGTGCCGTTGAAATAATCTACCCAGACACTTGTGTCTACAATAATCATTTAGCGCCACGCATTTCATCTAGATTACCCTTCCATTTGAGTTTTCCACGTAATTTTCTTATACCTTGTTGTTTATTGCGAATAATAAGTAGCTTCAGGCCTTCTTCGACTGCTTCTTTCTTGGTGGTTATGCCTGTCGCCTTGAGGGCATCGTTCATTAATTTATCGTCGATAACAATATTTGTTCGCATGAGAACTCAATGTGTAGTACAAACAATATGATACACATTCTATCATTGTGCAGAAATATAACAAAAACAACATACGGACAGCTTGCACTGGCCAACGTACCTGGGCTTCGCCCAGAACTTCGCCCAGAACCACAGTCTGGAGTAATCGTCGTAGTGTTGGGTGTTATTCTGCCAAAGCTGAATTTCCAAATTACTACAGTATAGAGCACGACTTCAGGAATTTTAAGCTATGAGGCAAAGTGAAAAAAACAAGGAATCGTACTGGCCTATATTAGGGCTACCAATGGTCGTGATGGGATTGGGATTCTTTTTTTTCGCAAACATTGCGTTTTATAAAGCCTGGCAAACGAATGATTATGCTCCCCAACAAGTTGTTGTTTCAGATCGGAAAATCGTTTCGGAACC
>CALLOA010000154.1 GCA_938005265.1 uncultured Granulosicoccaceae bacterium | reverse complement strand
GTCGCAGACCTATAATAGAACTTGTCGTAAACTATAAATATGCCAGTCTGGGTATTAGTATTTTCAAAGCGTTTGTACATGACCGAAATTCACCAATTCAAGATACTCGCTAGCTTAACATTGATTATCAGTGTTTTGCCTGTGTGCGCAAAAGCTGAACAAAGTGATGATTCATTAAGAATGATGCTTATGCAGGCATCGAATCTGAAAAATTCGGCCGCTGAGGTTATTCGTGAAGCAGCAGTTAGAGAAGTTATTCTTAGTGGATTTGAAAAAGGAAAAACACCAGACAATCTGGATTCTTTAGTAGACAATCTACGCACTGAATACAATGCCATCACTGAGAAAATCGGATCTAGTGTTACGGATGGTGCTCTTTTTTCACTGGCCACTAGTATCGTCGGTAAGTTGGTAAAAAATACTATAGGAGAAGCATTGCCGGATGCTGCGGATGACAAAAAGGACGAATTCTGGAAATTTTTATACGCTGGGCCAAATAGCAAAACAGAAAACACACTGAGTGATACTCGAGCAAGCCAATTTCTGCATAGCAGGGAAAGACTGACACATTTCAACGACAGATTTAATGCACTTACGCCGCTCCAAAAGGATTATCTGTGTAGCGAGCAGGGTGTATCAAGCGGAGCTGATATGGGTGGGCAAGCACTATGTAGCAATGGCGAAGAATTGAAGTCAGCATTACGTGACAATGGGATTGATTCTAAACTTATAGATAGTCTTAATAATGAAGCAGAGTTAAAGAGAATTGTAACTAGCTCTTTGTCAAATATAAACAATAACACAAAAAGCATTGTCTCAGTTCTGAGACAGAATGTTGTCAACGGTCGAAGCAATGCAGATGAGTCACTAAACCAAAACAATATTGCCATTCAATCAGCCATTGTTGAGCATCATAAAAATGGAACGAGTCTCGACACTGCAATAACAGAAAGGTTATCTCTACTCGGGCAGGGTGAAAATGCAATATCGGGTCTCTTGAACAATCTCAAGAGAGACATTAAACATGGCTTTTTAACAAGCGCGAGAAATCAGAAAGCAATCCTGACCCAAGCCCCTGGCACTGGTGTTTTGCTGAATACACTATCGAACATCGAGGCTCAGCGAATCAAGCAGGTTAAATTAAATGCCCTAAGTGATACCGAATACAAAAAACTCCGTAAAGATGCAACCGTTGCGGTCACAGCGATATCATTTATTGAACCAGAACTAGCTAAGGAACTAGGTGCGATAGTCGATGCGGGCTTCGAAATTAACAAAGCTCTTGCTGCATACGAGTCCGCACAGCTATTAGGTGACACCGCTTTAAAAGTGGGTAACCTTGGGGCTGCCGCTTTATCCGGAAATATTGTTGCCATCGGCATCAGCTTGTTTTCTACATTCGCTGATTCAGGACCAACACCTGACAAAATAATTATTGAGCAATTGCAAGAAATACGGTTACAACTTCAAGAGATACAAGAACAGTTAACAAACATCAGCGATCAAATAGACGAAAGTTTCGAACGTGTTTTTTACGGTATTGACAAGCTATTACAAGGTCAGAAAATAACAATTGCAGAAATACGGGAAACAAGTTCGATTGGTCTTGATTTACAAAAGATCGTTTGGGCTGAGCAAGCTCGAATTTACAACGCTGTATTGGGAATTAGCTACAGGCCTTGTATCATCGCGATGCAAAACTTTCAAACGTTTAACACTTCAGAGTTTAATAAATGCGCGTTCCAACTGTACGACATCGCCACAAATTTAGTCTACTCCGATGAAATAGATGTCGCAGCCTATGAAAATGCGGAATCAATCAAGATTGCGTTAACAGATTCGGTCACGGCAGGTAGAACAACACGTTCAGTCAGAGACTATTTTGGAAAACTTAGCGATAGTCGGTTTTTTGGTGATATAGCAAGTTTTGAAAATTGGTATACATCGTTCAAGCTATACACTGAATTCATCGTCACCTATCCGGATATGGCAAGGAATGCATTCCAATCCAGAAAAATCGGGATTGATAAATTCAAGTCAAATATAGCGGCTTTGCGCCAATTCCGAACCAGCTTGCTGGATGCGCTTGAAGGGTATGAAAGTGGTTCCAAGCATCCTTTCGCGAACCTGAATGCGCTTTATATACAACGATATCACGCGATGATAGATGTCTTTGAAAGCGAGATAAATCAATATAATAATGCGCATGGCACAGATTTCATCTATTCATTACTAGCGCGTGATTTCAGTGAAATTGCTATTCCTTGGAAAATCACAGGCCTCACTGAATCACTTCAGCGAAAGAAATTAAGCAAGGACGTTTTAGATGCTGCCTATGGTCCTGACTGGTACGATTCCAAAATAGAAAGTATTGAACAAGAAAATATAGTATTCCCGAATAACATGAAAGAAAGGCTGTTGGCGGAAGTAGATGCCGATATCTGGAGGCTGCTTCAGGTATATAAAGACGCCTATCTTAGTATCGGACTCTCCAGGAATGGAGCTTCAACCACCAGTCGAAAAAGCGGCGGTATACTGGATCTTAAAGTGTTGCATATGGCAACCTCTGTTCCCTACGATGCTTATATTGATTTTGTTTTTCGCAATAAAGCCAGCAGAGTAGCCACCTATAAAATCAAGGTTCCAGGTGACAATACATGGCGTGAAGACTCACAAAAAACAATTTGGCAGGTTGAGGGTTGTTTATCACAAGATTGTATTGCAAGAGGCATGCGTAACGGTGATGTGATCGCTGGAGATACCAACGCATTTATTGAAGACTTAATATCGGAATTTGAATCCCACAAAGCAAAAATAGGTAACGCTGTGTCCGTTGCGTTAATCGAAATGTCAAAACTTGCAGGTACTAACTACTCGGATGAACAAGTGATTCGTCAAAATGCGTATTTCAGCGCATTATTCAGGAATGCATTCCCGAATGTCAACGATTACAGTGATGTGATCTCCGCAATAGCTACAAATCAGTATTCGTTTCCCACAACCAGGGGACTAGTCAACGCAGCAAAAGGAGTTGAAATATTTGATGTGCCTCTCGCGTTACTGAATGACTACACCACCTTGACTTCAAATATCACCAACAAGAAGCTTTCCGTATCAATTACAGCCGCTAAAAAAATGTTTGATTTAGATAGGGTGGACGGGGAGATTGTAGCGATAGAGGAATATGTTCTTGACTGATTGACAGGCTCTATGGCCTGACCTACATGGCAGCAGTAGCCCTTATTTAACGGCAATAATCTGTGTATCACGAGGCAGCTCGGAAAATATTTCCGGGCCATCTACTCTCATGATCACGATATCTTCCAAACGCAATCCGAATCGGCCGGGAAGGTAGATGCCGGGTTCAATCGAAAAGACCATACCTTCATCCAGAATGGATTGCGATGAGGCCGAGATATACGGTGGCTCGTGGATTTCGACACCCATGCCGTGCCCGAGGCGGTGCATGAAATAGTCACCATAACCTGCATCGATGATAACGCCGCGCGCGGCATCGTCCAGTTCATGCGCACGTACGCCGGGACGGGCTACTTTCATTGCAGCTTGCACCGCGGCCTCTACTATGGCGTGTACTTTTTCGTACTCTTCGGGCGCTTCACCTATGACTGCCATTCTGGTGATATCTGAACTGAAACCATCACTCGCACCACCGATGTCCATAACCACTGCGTCACCGGTTTTAAGCACAGTATCACCGGTATGGTGATGTGGCATTGCTCCGTTACTGCCAGTTCCAATGATCGAAAAGATCGGTTTGGCACCGAGTTCTGAAAATTTTTCACGTGCAATTTCTGCTACTTCAAGCTCGGTCATTCCGGGGCGCATTGCGGCCCATGCGGCCTGCATAGCGGCATCGGCTATCTTTGCGTTAGCCTTCAGGGAGGCGTATTCCTCTGGCGTCTTGCGCGCGCGCAAGACGCCGATTGTCGATTCACAGAACTGGCGGCTGGCATTCATAAACCGGTCCTGAATCAGTGCTGCGTGATCGGCCCGCATGGTTTCATCGAGCACTATTGATCGAACCGGTTTGCCACCTTGTGCTTCAATCAACTGTTCCAGAGCGTCTGCCGGCCCATCGGCATCGGACCATGCAAAAAACGGTAAATCGGTTTGTTTTCGTGCGCTTTCAACTTCGAGTGATGGCATCAGGAGGCCAGCATGATCAGCTGTCAGGCAGTAGATCAACGGGCGTTCATCAGCATGCGGCTTCATACCTGTTAGCCATTCCAGATGTGCACCGGGTCCGAGCGCGATCAGGTCGACGCCTTGCTCTGCCATTTTTGCGCGTAGTGCTTCTGTTTTATTCATGTCAGATCCCTGTGTCTATCAAGGCTGTGTCGTGTTGGGCTGTGAGTTATCTTAAGATAAGCCCACACCGTTAAGTATTCTTTTTACCCAGTATACCTTGTAGTCATCAATAACCCACTCTTGTGGCACCATGCCTTATTGCCGTAGATACTTCCAGCATGGTCTGCTCTGCATACTCAACCAAGGCGAGAGAGGGCTTAATATTTTCGGTCTCGGGAGGATAATGATTTTGCATTGTAAGGAGATTTTCGATGTCGTACGTTGTAGGCAATTGGATGTTTCCGGGGAAATTCGGCTAGGAATAGACGGGGAATTGATAAGGTGACTCTCAATATATACAAAACGATAGTACTATTCTGGGAACGGGGGTGAGTATTTTATTATGAGTGTACGAGCAAAAAGTATCGTTTGTATCTTGTCTATTGCATGCGGTTTTAGTATACCGTTGTACGCGAAAGAACAAGAGTTCTATTTCTGTGGTGCCAATGTCGAGGAGCAAAAAAAGTATTATGTAACCGGGCTATTTGAAGGAAAGTTGCAGATAGTGACGACACAAAATCTGAGATCACATCTTGTTGAAAAACTTAAGCTGGATTCTGTATCCGTGGTGTGTTTTTCTTACGGGAGTGAAGCAAAACCTATTAATAAGCAAGTAGCAGATAAGCTTCGAAACCTGGAGATTCGTAAGAATCAAAGTAGTTCGGAAGTTGAGCTATTGAAGTGGACTCCTGATTGAACTGATTAAAAATCTACCTTGATTCAATATCTACTTATAAGCAGACTCATAATTACTGATCGGCATTTCTACGGCAAACTGAGTTTCGCCATACGCCCGCCATCTACAGTGTAAATCTGGCCGGTTACAAAACTGCTTTCTTCAGCTGCCAGAAATGCCACTAGTGCCGCAACCTCTTCCGGTGTGCCGCTGCGCCCCACCGGGTGTATTGTACGGATTTTCCGCCGAAAGGATTCTGGGTCTCCCAGGCTTTCTATGAAATCTGTGTTGAGTTCGGTATCGATCCAACCTGGTGCTACCGCATTGCACCGAATGCCTTCGTGACCGTGATCGACTGCAACGGCACGAGTTAATGCATGTAACCCGGCTTTCGAAGCACAATAAGCGGCGTGACCCGGGTTGCTGCCTAGTCCTTCGATTGAGCCAATGTTGACGATACTGCCTCGGGTTTCGCGTAGATGGGGTAGGGCATTCCGGATCATCAGGAATGGTGCTGTAAGGTTTACATCGAGATTACGCTGCCAGTCCTCAAGGGACATGTCCTCAATACTTGACTCCTGCATCATGCCAGCGTTGTTGACCAGTATATCAAGGCGGCCTGCGCGTGATACCGTTTCCTTGACCGCATGCTCACAGGACTGGGGGTCGGCAAGGTCATAAGCGTGACTTTCAAAATGGGTGTCTTGACCCCGTTGCGCGGTAAATACACGCGCACCTTCTTCGCGGAGTCGTTCTGCGATAGCTTTGCCAATGCCAGAGCGCCCACCGGTAACCAGTGCCACTTTTTCTGCGAATCGATTCATGCGACTGCCTTGCCTCCATTGGCTTCGATAAGGCTGCCGCACAGGTAACGGGCCTGGTCAGACGCAAGGAACAGTACAACATCGGCAATTTCCTCCGGTTGTGCGATATGTCCCAGCGGTACGGATTGGTCCAGGTCAGCGATTGCTGTATCAGGGTCCAGTCCTCTTGCTTCGAAGCCGGAGCGCAGCATCGGGGTATCTACCTCATTTGGGCAGACGGCATTGATGCGAATACCTTGGTGTGCATGATCACGACCCATGCATCTGGTTAGTGAAGCGATGGCAGCCTTGGACATACAGTAAATCGCATGATTCGGCCCCGGGTGTACCCCCCAGCAGGATGCGATATTGACAATCGCACCACCACCTTGCGCTGCCATAATCGGGATTGCGGCGCGAGACAACTGAAAGGGTGCTTCGATATTGACGGCTATCGAAAGGTCGAAATCCTCGTCGGTTGATGTAGTTACGGGGCCGCGGCGTATGATGCCGGCGTTGTTGATTAAAATATCGAGACCATCGAGTGCATTGTAAGCTGCCTGTGGCAGGCCGCTGGCATACGTGCGGTCTGTCAAGTCGCCTGGCAAATGTACTTCTGCTTCGCATTCACTTAACTCACGATCAGCGGCCGCTACACGAACGCCGTTTGCACGTAGTTTCCGGCAGATGGCTGATCCGATTCCACCTGCAGCACCCGTAACTAATGCGGTTTTATTTTCTAAAGTCATACGTGATTCCTCGAATTGCAACAATGCCTGCTTGCCGCACAACTATCATCTGTAAAACAAAGAGTATATCAACGCTTCCGAGTCTGTATTAGCTGTTACCTGTAAATTTGCAAATTCCACTGCTAAAAGGGGTGTTTAGAGGCCGGAATTGATGGCAGGAATACAGAATTGAGCGGTTGCATAAGTAACCGCAACCTTTAAAAAGAGCCCCTGGATTTCTGCGAAATAACATTGATCCGAGCTGTATTTCTGTTACTCTGAATTTTATGAATTACTGATCTATTTGCTTGATCGCTTGACGTTTTCTAAATTAAATATTCTGAAATCCTGTGCGGCTGTTGTATTGATAATTGCCATTGTACAAATTGCAAATTTGGTAAATATTCGCCACCAGGATTCAATAACGAAAGCTGGCCATTGCTTGCAGCCGGTCCCGCACATCCAGGACTATGTTTTGGGTTATCGTAACGGCTGTACTCACCCGATTACCGTGTCCTTCTGTTTAGCGCCTGAGAAAGAAGATCTGCAATCTTGTTACACTAATTATGCTGAATATAAGGAACGGGTCATCCCGACAACAATATTTGTTGAAGTAAGAAAGAATCGCCGGGTTCGTATCCCGTTCAGGAACAAGATAGTCGATTTAGTTGCATGTAAGGATAAAATTCTACCCAAACGGATATCCGGGAATGAATTTTCATGTGAACCGTCTACGCTTTAGTGAGCATTAAGCGGGTCGCTTGGCGTTGGTAGTGGAGTGAACAATGTCTGTTGACGACTATTTTGATGACTTAGATCCACCGTTACAGGATATTGCCATAGAACTACGGCGGCTTGTATTTGCTGCAATTCCTGACGCCAAGGAAGCGCTCAAATGGAGCGTACCAACCTATTCAGTCAATAAAAATATTTGCTCAATTATTGCTCACAAAAAACAGGTGAATTTGCAGATATTTCGGGGTGCGCAGATAAAGAGCTCCAATCTGCTGGAGGGTACAGGCAAGGATATGCGGCATTTAAAAATTTTCTCTGCCAATGATATTGAAAAAGGACGTGTTGAACAATGTTTGAAACAGGCAATGGAGCTTGATAGCTAATTCACATGGAAGTCATTGTGTTCGTCATGACTGGTAGAGTCCATTTTGGGGGTAGCTTATGGGTAAGAATACGAGAAGTGCCTTTGTTAACTATCTGGGTGGAGGAATCCTGTGCTGTCTTTCTTCCGTGGCCGCCTATTTTTTTAATCAACCCGTTGAGATGATAGCGTTCAAGGCGTTTATTGCGCCTATATTCTGGCTTGCGCTGATGGGACTGGAAGGGATCTTCAGATACCCGGTATACGAGGGGCGTTTCACCCTGAGAGCTCTGGAATATTCGGCACTCAAGGCTTTTCTCTGGATGGCGTTTGGTTTGTTTGTAGCGTGGAATGCGCAGCCCATGGAAGTGAGCTCATTGGTAGGCCTTCCTGTTCTATTTATAGTTTTTACAGCGCTGATAATGGGGCTGGGGGTATGGAGATCGGCTGCATAGCCAGTATCAGATATTAATTGGTGACTTTCAATTGGTGACTTTCAATTGGTAATTATTAGTTGGTTATTGATTCTGGGTGTCGTAATGCGCTTTCGGTAAGAGCGTTCTGAGTTCGAATATGAGTTCAAGGGTCGATGGTGTGGACATTGCCTGAGGATTGAATGCTTTTCCGTCCATGTGTTTTTCCAGAATAGGTGCGATCTTGTCAGATTCCGGTACATATGCCATGGCCCAATCTGAGAATTGCCTGTTTTGTATAGTACTTTTATCGACCAGCTGTATATCAGTGTGGCGGTTATCCTGGGTGATTCTCTCGTAAGTCCTAGCAACATCGGCTTCTTCCCCTTCCAGATATTGTAGAAAATTGTTGTTCGAAAAGTACAGGATTCCTGTCACTCCACAGCTCGCGTTCAAGCGTTCTGAACACTCCAGAATTTTATTGATTTCCCTGGTATCACAGTGCTCAAGTGAACGGCTGTTGTAAATGAGTCTTGCTATATCCACTTGTTGTTCTCTTGCTTTATCTAAGCGCCAATCTTACGCGAAGTGTTCGGTTAGACTGTGTGCTCCCCCAAATTCAGGGAGCCATTTTACTGAATTTCTGTTGTGTGGCTAGTCGAATTTTGCCGTGGAAATGAGTGTGAAGAGAATTTCGTCAGGTCTGCAAGAAAAATATCAGAAAGCAATTCTCATTTTGTTGCTAGCCTTATCACACAGTCAGGCATCTCCTTAAATTTCACTAGTTTGTAACGCTATACAGCCCGCCTTGGAGTATCAGCAATACCCATGCGAAATTCGTATTAATGGTGCGGATTTCGTGCAATTGCTTACTCTAGAATTCTTATTCTCGTTTCGGGCGTGACTCCGCGCCCTTTTTTTTTGTCAATGCCATAATCAGTTATTGCATCGAAAAATTGCGAGTAAAGGCACATTGCCGCTGAAGACACGATGCTGCCCATATTTTGTCTGATACCGCACCATTCTGAATATTCCGCGACATTTATTAAAAATAGAAGTATTCCTTTTTGCTACTTATTGCGAAATTCTCCAAAGTTTTTCTGAATCCGAACTCCTCTGAATACCAAACGCATCTAAGGCGATGAACTACTGACAAACCAGCGTGTCAGAGCCGTAACAATTGGAGATTTTCATGCGGAGGGGCGCAGCCTGTACAATTCGGGGCCACAACAAATGGACAAGCCGAATAGAGAAATATAACGATCTTCTAACAGATTAGTGTATGAAATCAAACGCCAAAAAAATTCTGCTTATCAGCAGTGATCAGCGTATTAACCGGTCAGTTAAAGAACTGTCCATATTGCTGCACGCAGAATTGGATGTGAGAGAGCATACTGCCGAGACTGTTGTCTATGCCAGTGCAAATCCATGGAATCTGATTATCATCCACGCATCAAAGAAGATCTCTTCAATTTTTGAACTTTGCAGGCACATAAAATCGAAAAATTTGTCATTTTGCCAAATTATAGTTGTTTCAGAAGTCTCAAACCTTGAGGTGCTTGCGGGTTGCCTGAACAATGGTGCTGACGATTTTATTATTTTTCCGTGGAACACCGTCGAGTGTTTTGCGCGGGCAACTGCTGCTATCAACAGGGTAGAGCAGGTAGCTCGAATGTTGGCATCACCTGACAGGCTCGATCACCCAGCAGCCATTCCTAAGCATTTACCTAACAACAATTCATCAGACAATGGGTCGCACGATTACATTTTTGCCGGAGACGTGCGGCTCTGCCCGCTCAAGCGTGAAATTTCAATTGCTGAACAAGTACTGCAGGTTACCCGTACCGAGTTCCTGTTGTTCTCCTATCTTGCTGAAAATATAACCCGCCCCTGTTCAAGCACCGAGTTACTGCGTAACGTACTGGGCTATGATGATGATAACTACCTTCCATCGCTACATTCCCATGTCAGCCGCCTGCGACGCAAGATAAAACTCTCCAGAACAACAACGATCGAAACCATCTGGTGCTACGGTTACCGTGTTTTAACGCATCAGGAAGATACTTGTATCTCTGGTTGAGTTCGCAAAAATGGTGGTGATGCTCGTATGCAAAGTAATTGCACGCCGCTATTTTATTGTGTTTAAGTAGGAATCACCGTTTGCGAGATGAAGGTTTTTCCTTTCCTGCGGCATTTTATCAAACATGCGTACCAGCATGCCCAAGCGAGGATTTTGTAGAAAAAAATCACGGTGCGTATCCATAAACCGCCAAAAAAGCCCATCCCATACCGCTTGCCATTCACCCTTTTTGTAGTCCCCCATTCTCATCAGATAATTGCTGCCACTGATGTATGGTTTTGTCGCCATTAAGCCTCCATCTGAAAACTGGCTCATTCCATACACATTGGGTACCATGACCCAGTCGTAGGAATCGATAAACAGCTCCATAAACCATTGGTAAACGTCGTCCGGGTCGAATTCGCAAAGCATCATGAAATTACCCAACACCATTAATCGTTCGATATGGTGGCAGTAACCCGTATGCAATACTTTTTTTATGGTCTGGTCTATCGGGGCAATTCCTGTACTACCATCATAAAACGAGGATGGGATTTTATTAGTAAATTTCCAATGGTTGAGAGTCCGTTCGTCACTTCCCCGGCTTTCGTACATTCCTCTGATAAACTCCCGCCAACCAATGATTTGTCTTATAAATCCTTCAGTGGAATTTATAGGGATATCATTCTCGTGCGCATATTCCAGACATTTTTTTATGATTTCATCGGGCGTAATTAGTCCCACATTCAACGCGGGGGTTAGTACACTGTGGTTGAGAATGGACTGTTCAGAAACAATAGCGTCCTCATACACACCGAATTCGATAAAACGTTGCTCTAAAAACTGCTGGAACCAGGCTTGCACTGCCTGATGATTGGTTGGATACAGAGGTTGTTTGGTCAGACTACCCAGATGATCTGAGAAGTTAGCTTCTACATAGTCATGTGCTTCTGTGTAGAAAGTATCGATGTCTGGGAATTCGATGGAAGGGGGTATTTTTTTTGCGGGATATTTCTTCCTGTTTTCTGTATCAAATGTCCACTTTCCACCTGTAGGTGTTCCGTCAGGTTCAATAAGAATATTTCTTAATTTTCGTTGTTCAGTGTAAAAGGTTGTGTGATGGTATTTTTTCTTGTTGGTTTTAAAAAATACTGATAAATCATCTTTGGTGTTTAAAAACAAAGGCGTTTCGAATACCGTCGTTGTAATATTGTTTTTCTCACAGGATGTTTGAATTCGTCTCTCTAGCCAGTTATCAGTCGTGTCAGTGTAGTTAATATGCGTAGTGCCTTGCCCCTTAAGCCAATTGATTAGTTTCCTAATATCCGAGAATTCATCTATAGCCTCAACATAGTTTACGTTGAACGTCCTGGTTTTCAGAAAAGCCTCGTAGGCCTTCATACTGGCCCTGTGGAACGCTATCTTTTGTTTGTGGAAAGGGTATTGATTGAAAAACAAAAATTCTTCTACCAGATAGGCAGTATCACTCGCTTCTAAAAACGAACAATCCTTAAAGAGTTGATGAGGGAATATGAGGTGTATCTGGTTCATTTATGACTTATTTTTTCTGCAACGCTCACTGCAATATTTTACGCTTTCCCAGTTCTTTTCCCACTTCTTTCTCCAGGAAAAAGGACGTTTGCAGACCAGACATATCTTTTGTGGTAAATGCTGTTTTTTCATTACTCTGGTATACGGATATACGGGCTGATAATGCAGAGTGGCTATATTTTGAACTCTGACCTTTTTAAGAAAAAGGGTGAAACGAACTGTTGTGGTCGAGATTTGACTTGATCTTTGGCTACCAGGTTTAACCGAAAGTAGAATTGGCCAGCCCGGTGATCACCAATTTTGTGATCACCGAGAAGAATCAAAAAGTAAATATCCCCTTGGCAACAAAAGCCGAGTTGGAGTGACTGGTTGTTATTTCTAGTTCGGGGTTTTAGTAAATCGCAAGTATGGAAACACGGCATTAAACGAGCCGAATTTTTCTTTGGCGTCAGCGTCGCTTACCGTAGGCGGGATTATGACATCTTCTCCTGCTTGCCAGTTCGCAGGTGTCGCAACACCTTTTGTAGCAGTCGTCTGCAATGCCTCTAGGGCTCGAACAATTTCTGCAAAATTACGGCCCACAGTCATCGGATACGTCATGGAGAGTTTCAGCTGTTTGTCAGGACCGATAATGAAAACCGAACGAACTGTTGCACTGTCGGCGGGTGTTCTGCCGTCTGGCAAATAGGCTTCAGCAGGCAGCATATCGAAGAGTTTCGAAACCTTCAATTCTTCATCGGCAATGATAGGGAAGCTTGCTTTGGCTTTGGCAAACGATTCAATATCGTTTTTCCATTTCTTGTGGTCTTCTGCACTGTCCACCGAAACACCGATCACTTTAGTATTGCGTTTCTCCCATTCTTCTGCCAGTTGGGATACGGCACTAAATTCAGTGGTACAAACAGGAGTGAAATCCTTTGGGTGTGAGAACAGTATGGCCCAACTATCGCCAATCCAGTCATGAAAGCTTATTGGGCCCTGATCGGTCTCAGCAGTAAAGTCTGGAACGGTTGCGTTGATTCGTAAACTCATATTATCTCCATTATTAATATAAACAGGCGTTCCAGGCTGGCTGATGAAATTAATCGCGTTCTTCATACAACGATATTTAGCTGCCTTGCTAGGATTTCAATTTCCTGACTCTGGGATCGAACATCCTATACGGTTTTTACCCGTACTCAGTTTTGCCGTTACTCAGTTTGGTGGCATGGCCTGGAACGGGCCGGCAATTACCCGGGACAATGGCAAGATTGCAACAGCATTTTACACAATGGATAAAACTGGATGTTCATTTGGCTGTGATAGCCCCGGGAAATATGCCATTGAGATTATCCAGAGCTTTGATTGGCGTAGTATATTGAGGGTAGGCCTCTTGCATTGTTTTTCGTTTCCCGCAAACAAGCAGCAGTAATCTCTGAACGTTTGTTATGATCAGGTACTTACCCATTATCTAAATGGTTATGCCAGCATATGGCAACTAACGGTGGATGTGTTTGCAGAAAAATTCGCTACAGTATCAGCGGCGGCCCATTGCGTGTCACCATTTGTCATTGCAGCTGGTGTCAGCGGCGAACAGGCTCTGCCTTTGGCGTTGAAGTAGTGTTTGAGAAAAACCAGATCCAATTCCAATCTGATCCCCCATCGGTCTATCGTCACACATCAGATCTATCCGGTCGGTGGCTGGATCAACACTTTTGTAGTACTTGTGGCTCCAACATCGGCCTGACTCTGGAAGCCGTCTCCTCTATACAGTCAATTTCCGTTGGATCGCTTGATGATCAAAACTGGCCCGAGCTCGCCGGTCTGGAGCGGCGACATGTTTTTGTACGGTCAGCTCGTCAATGGTCGGAAATTCCGAATGATGTCGAGCAATATGAAGAACATTTCAGAAAATAGATCCTTCGCATTAAGTTTTCAGTGTTAGGTGAGTTCGTTTCTGAGAGCTCTCTCCAAGTGGTAACTAATTTCCCTATCGTAAGTAATTTTCTGTACCTGATTGTTATAATTTTGACTGGGTTGTGCGGTTGAAACTTTTCTGACTATCGCGCACCTAATGTTCGCCTCAACTTCATTCACTTACTACACGAAAAAAGTATTATGTCGTTACAAAAAATAATGAAAATAATCAGAGTAGGTGCAGGGCTAGCATTGCCCAGCTGTCGCTCGCGAATGCAGTCGGGTCTATTATTTCTACTCATCAGTTTGTCTGGCGTATTGCACGCCAACACTTTCTCTTTCGTTCTCGAATCACAAATCACCGTTCCTCCGGCTGAAGCGCCCAATGCCGCTGGGACTGGAACCTTTACGCTGGATGAGCAAACCGGCGTAGTCAGTGGTAGCGTGACTGTCAGTGGCACGACGGGCCAGCCAACTGCAGCGCATGTTCATTTCGGTGCGGTTGGCGAAGCAGGGCCTATAGTCGTCGCCCTGGAAAGCAATGTCGATGGTAGTGTTTGGAGCCTCCCCGCGGACGCTACACTTAGCAGCATTGAGCAGCAATATTTCAACGATGGCACGCTGTATATCAATGTACACACTGAAGCCAATGCACCGGGCGAGCTGCGGGCACAGCTGGACGACAGTACGCTGGTCATGCAAACAACGCTATCCCTCACACTGGATAGCGAGTCCACTGTGCCATCAGCCAACGCGCCGGGTGCATCAGGCACGGGAACGGTAGTCGTTGACACGGTTACTGGAATGATCAGCGGTACCGTTAACGTAACTGGCACTACCGGCCAACCCACCGTTGCGCACGTACATCAAGGTGCAGTCGGTGAAGCGGGCCCGGTAGTCCTGGCAATGACTGGCAACGAGGATGGCAGCACATGGTCTATTCCTGAAGGGTCAGTACTTGATGCAGCCGGAATTGAAGCATTTTTAGCAGGCAACCTATACATCAATGTTCACACTGAAGCGAATGCGCCGGGTGAATTGCGTGCTCAGCTGACTGAGAACTTGCCAGAGACTTTGTCTCTGATACTGATCCCTGACGTTACCGTACCACCAGCCGATGCACCGGGCGCATCAGGCACAGGTAGCGTAACGGTAGACACGACCACTGGTGCAATCAGCGGCAGTGTGGAAGTCAGCGGCACCACAGGCCAGCCGACTGTCGCCCATGTACACGTGGGTGCCCCTGGGGAAGCCGGTCCTGTTCTTATCAGCCTTGATGCTAACGATGACGGCAGCGTCTGGACAATACCTGAAGGCTCTGCACTTGATGCGGTGGCAATTCAGGATTTTCTCGACGGCAATTTGTACATCAATGTACATACAGAAGCCAATGCACCCGGCGAACTGAGAGCGCAATTAGCCAACAGCAGCACAGGCAGCACAGCTATCGCTCTGGGGCTCACGGGCGAGGTGTACTCATCAACTGCACTGGAACTATTCTGGGACAGGCAGCCAGCAACAGCTGTTTTATACCGTGTCGAACAATCAGGTGCGGATACGGTTGAAGTTGACGGCACCAGTTTGTTTGTTCAGGGCTTGGCTGCAAACACAACGTTCGAATTCACAGTCACGGCCCTTGATGCTTCCGGTAATGAATTGGTTACAGAAAGCATTGAACTGACAACCAACGATGACGCTTTTGCATCAGTCGCAGTAGAAAATTTATCCGGTGAAGTTTACTCAAGCTCTGCAATTGAATTGTTCTGGGATGTCTCGGGTGACCCCATTGGCACCCTTTTCGTTATTTCGCGTGACGGTGTTGAAATCGCGGTTAATGATGGCCGAAGCTTCTTTGAAGAGGGTCTGGCAAGCGGTACAACCTTTAGTTATACCGTAGCACCACAGTCGGGTGGACCCTCTGCTTCAATTGAATTGACCACCAGAGACGACAATGCCGCGTCAACAGGGGCTTTGAATCTATCAGGTCAGGTTTATTCGGTATCGGCGCTGGAGCTGTTTTGGCAACGAGTTGATGGTGCCACTCTTTACCGGGTGGAGCGTGATGGAGCCCTGGTCGTTGAGTTCGATGCACTGAGCTTTTTTGACAATGAACTTGCCGCCGGCACTGGGTTTTCCTATAGCGTGAGTGCTGTATCAGACGGTGGTGAGGTGATTGCAACCGAGACAATTGAGCTGTCTACTGCAAACTAAGCATGGTGATACGCTACTAGTCATCACAAGTGTAACTGTGAAAAAGGCTGCTCCGATGAGTAGCCTTTTTTTTAACCCAAATATTCCGATAAG
>CALLOA010000153.1 GCA_938005265.1 uncultured Granulosicoccaceae bacterium | reverse complement strand
ATGGTGCCGGTTGCCAGTGACGCGTTGTAGCCGCGCCCCAGCATCGTGGGTAGTGCCAGCAACGTAATCATTACGACTGATGCGCCGATAATACCGGTAGTTGCAGCCATGATTGTGCCCATAACTGTGACTGAGAGTGCCAGTCCGCCAGGGACCCGCCTCAATAGTACCTGTAAGATGCGCAACAGATTTTCCGCGACTTTGGATTTCTCCAGCATGGTTCCCATAAAGACAAAACAGGGTATGGCAACCAGGATGGGGTTGTGTACCGCACCGGAGCCGCCGTCTCCCCAGACTCGCGATACCACCTGAAAAAAGGTTTTCAGGTCAACAAAGCCGAAATCCAGTGCCCACACCAATAGCCCTGATAGTGTGGCAACACCTCCGAGTGCAATCGCCACAGGCAGGCCCGTAAATAACATCAGGGCCAGTACCAGGAACATGTATGCGCCGATGTAGTCGTAGAGATGATCGTAGACCAGTTCCCACATTACCTTAGTGCTCTTGTTGGTAGTTGAAGTTCTTGTTTTAAGTGTCTGGAAAGAGTGCGCTGAGCCCGGAACGGGCTCTAGGAGTTTTTCGCGGCTGCTGCCGCTGCCTCCCGAGCCATCAGCTCTTCAGCAGCTTTCTGCGCCTCGGCCAGAGCCGTTGACTGGTCTGAAAAAATGGTCAGACTGGACAAGGCCTCATCACTTGCTGTCTGGTCTTTGCCGAGAAATATCCATAACCTGAATATGGTGGCCAAAACAGCACTAAGCACGACCACGAAACCCAGCACCATAAACGATTTAACAATATAACGGTGAGGGATGCCGGTCATCGACTCGGAACCTTCAAGGTGCTTGAAAGAGTCCCAGAATTGCAGCGACGAGTAGTAAATCATGATAACGAGGAATGGGATGCCGAGAATCACCAGTCCAAAAAGTTCCAGCCACGCTTGTTTGCGGCGGGACAGCATCTCCCTGAAAATATCAACCCTTACATGGGCATTCATCAGGTAACCAAGGCCGAAGGAAAGCAGCAACAGCACAGCGTGCAAGTGCCACTGTAGATCCTGCAGTATGGTTGAAATGGAGAAGCCTGAACTTACCCCCCATTCGGAAAATAGCAGGCGTGTGTAGTCCAGCTTACGCGTAAGCACGTCAAACAGGATGATCAGTATCAGAGGAACGATTAACCAGCCTGCGGTCATCCCGCATTTGCGGGCGAAAGTATCCAATGTCTTTGCGAAATTGAGCATTTGAAGAACCGGATTTGTTGGGTTGGTCAGAAGTTTGTGCCCGGATAGCTATTTCCGTTATTGCACTGCTGTTGGATCTTTGATTTCTATTGAGCAGCCTTGGAGTTGTAGCCTTAAATAGCAGCCTTAAAAACAAACAAAAACAAAGGCTGTCCGGTAAAACTTTTGGTGAAAATCCGGCCAGCACCCTAAGTTAGGGTGTACCGATCACTGTTATGGTGATTACTGGCGGTACTGGCCGGACATGTTTAACAATAAATAGAGCCTGCAATTGCAGAGCTATTCAAAGTCTATTCAACAAACTCAGGTGGCAGGAAGCCTACAGCGCCCCAAACCTTGTAGTTGTTGTGGAACGCTTGCCACAATTCCCAGAATGCAGCTACGTCAGGATTTTCTGCAGTCTTCTCGGCATGCACTTCTCTCCACGCAGATTGCAAAGTCTTCAGAACATCGTCAGACCAGGTCTTGATCTGAACGCCATCAGCTTCGTTGTCGAGCATGGCCTGGTGCTGCAGTGAGTTACCTTGTGCGATGTGCTGCATGATGTTGGCATCACAAGCGATTTCAACCATTGACTTATAGTCGTCGTCCAGATCGTTCCACTTGTCCATGGCGACACCGAAGTAGTTGGTAGTTGCCTGCTGGTGCCAGCCCGGGAAGTAGTTGAACTTGGTGATCTGGTAGAAACCCGCAGAACGGTCAACAACCGGCATTGAGTATTCTGTTGCGTCGATAGTACCGAGTTCCAGAGCCGGGTAAATATCACCACCGGCGATCAGCTGGGTAGAAACGCCCAACTTCTGCATAACGTCAGCACCAACGCCAAAGAAACGCATTTTCAGGCCTTTCAGCTGGTCAAGATCAGTAATTTCTTCTTTAAACCAACCGGAAGTTTCTGGTGGAGACATACCGCAAAGTACAAAGTGGATGTTGTCTTTAGCGTAGAGGCCTTGCGCGAACTCTTCACCACCACCGTACTTGAAGAAGGCGTAGAACTCATCAGAACCGGGACCGAAAGGGAATGACGAGAGATACGCATAGGCTGTGTTCTTGCCTTGTTCATATCCGCTGGTACCGTAAGCTGCGTCAAAGCTGCCCTGGCTCAGGCCATCGTAATAGCCGGTGCCACCAGCAAGTGCGCCTGGCTCAAAGAATTTGATGTCAAAGTCACCGCCGGACATCTTGTTAACTGCTTCGCCGACGAATGCTGCGCGCTCGCCCTGGATGATCTGGCTGGTCGGGAACGCCGAGTGCATCTTCCAACGTACTTTACCGGCTGCATGAGCAGGAGTGGCTGCTGCTGCAACAAATGCTGTAGCCAGAGCGGCGTAGCCTGCCGTTTTCAACATGGTTTTTTTCAACTGATTTTCCTCCAAATGAAAAGATATGGATGAGCTTGCATCCGGTGTAAGGCTAGGTTCCAAATCCAGCCCGGCAAAACTTCTGTATGCCGATCGTTCCGGCATTCAACAGAATTCATGCAGGCACAGGTTATAACAATTTCTTCACTAGCTCTCAGAAAGGACTTGGTCTTATGCCTGTTTGGAATGCCAAATACGACACAAAACGGTTCGAATATCCCAGATTTCCGTCCATTTCCAACCCCAGATTAAACCACAATATTGTAAAGATTGCGATACATTTGGCTTGCCGCATGGCTGCCTGATAACTGACTTTGAGTGTTATTTATTGATTGATTTTGAGGCACCTGCGATTGAAGCCGACATAACAATGAGTCGGTGCCGGTTGCCTGCTTGCCTTGATTTCGAGATTCCATTTGTGGTGTGCCGGCAAACGCTCTACGATCACCGCTCGTTCCCACATTCAAGGTTCTGTCCAGCCATTGTCCGGATTGCCAGTCAGTGCCATTCTCCTGTCGTTATTGATCCATACCCTGTGGGGTGGCAATGTTGTTGCCGGTAAATTCGGCCTGGAGGTGTTTCCTCCCTTGTTAAGCGCCGGCATTCGCTTTGTGTTCGGCGTTGCCACTATCTGGTGCTGGTGTTTGTATCGAGGCATAAGGCTTTGGCCGGACCCCGCTGAATGGTTGCCACTGTTACAGATAGCCTTTTTGTTTACCTTGCAGATTGGTTTGATGAATTTTGGCTTTGCCAATACGTCCGGCTCCAGCGCAGCCATTCTGATCTCAACCAATCCTCTTTTCGCTGCCGTTTTCGCGCACTACCTTGTTGGCAATGACAGGCTTGATCTGTTTCGCTCTGCTGGATTGTTGCTGGCCTTTGCAGGTGTGGTGCTGACCCTGTATTTCTCCCATTCGGTATCGGGTGAAGTAACAGGTGCTGAAGCAAGCGTAGTGCTGGGTAATGTGGGTGACTGGTTCTGTCTTGCCAGTGCCTGTGTGCTGGGCTATCGGTTGATCGCCAGCGCCATAATCATGCGACAAGTCGATTCTTTCCGTCTCGCTTTCTGGCAGATGCTGTTTTCAATCCCGGTATTTTTTATTTTAGGAGGGATGTTTGAATCGGTTAACTGGTCCGGGTTCAGCTGGACTGCCGTTGCAGGACTGGCCTACCAGGGCGTGGTAGTGGCCGGTCTGGGATTTATGGTGTCGCTGTGGCTGATCAGTCGATACCGGCCCAGTTTGATGGCTAGTTTCAACTTTATTGCGCCGGTCTCGGGTGTACTTTTATCGGTATTACTTCTTGGTGACAGGTTTAGCGCCGCGATTGCAGTTAGTGTCTGTCTGGTTGCGTTGGGTATGGTCCTGTTGACGATCAAGTCACCAACAGGGAAACGCAACAGTTAGCTGCTGAAATTGCAGTGCCTGCCGCGCAGCTGTCATGGCGCAGCACTGAATCTATCAAGGCAACAAATTAGTCCGGCACTGGCCGCGCCGGGATTCCAGACCATGCAATGCTGATTATTTTATACAGCGCAGGCTAGCTGGCTTTTGCCGCACGTGAATCGCGTTTGCGATCACTTTCCGTCAAGAGCTTTTTGCGAATACGAATAAACTGTGGTGTTACTTCTACAAGCTCATCATCGTCAATAAACTCCAGCGCCTGTTCCAGTGAATGATTCAGGTGGGGCGTCAATACGATGTTTTCATCAGTGCCTGCCGCGCGTATGTTGGTCAGTTGCTTGGCTTTGAGGCAATTAACGGTCAGATCGTTGTCTCGCGAGTGAATGCCTATGACCTGGCCTTCATAAACCTGGGAATTTGCACCAATCATCAATCGTCCACGGTCCTGCAGGTTAAACAGGGCAAAGCCGGAGGATTTACCCTGGCCGTTCGATATCAATACGCCGTTACGCCGTTGACCGATCGGAATATTGATTTGTGGCCCGTAGTGATCAAACACGCTGTATAAGAGGCCTGAACCTGAAGTAATAGTCAGGAATTCCGTACGGAAGCCGATCATGCCGCGCGCCGGCGCAATATAGTCGAGTCTTACCCGGCCTTTGCCATCGGGGACCATGTCTTTCAGGTCGCCGCGTCGTTCACCGATTTTCTCCATCACCGCACCCTGATGCTGTTCTTCGATGTCAGCGGTGATTCGCTCAAATGGCTCTTCAACGACACCATCAACAGTGCGAGTGATAACTACCGGCCGACCGACGGCAACTTCATAACCCTCACGCCGCATATTCTCGATCAGAACAGACAAATGCAATTCACCGCGTCCGGAAACACGGAAAACTTCCGCTTGTTCAGTTCGTTCAACTCTGAGAGCCACGTTGTGCAGTAACTCCTGTTGCAGGCGGTCCCAGATGTTGCGGCTTGTTACGTACTTGCCATCCTGGCCGGCAAAAGGAGAACTGTTGGGTCTGAACGACATGCTGATGGTCGGCTCATCGACCGTTAATGGTGGTAATGCTTCCACTGCCCCAGGGTCACAGACGGTATCCGAGATATGCAGGTTATCGATACCCGTGATGGCAACAATGTCCCCGGCTTCGGCCTTAGGTACCTCAACCCGGTTGAGTCCGTGAAAACCAAGTACCTGCAACACTTTACCGTTGCGCTGTTTGCCTTCGTTGTCAATAACCTTGACCTGGGTGGCGGGTTTGAGCATGCCGCGTTTAATGCGTGCAATTCCGATAACGCCCACGTAACTGCTGTAGTCGAGTGATGAAATCTGAAATTGCAGTGGCCCGTCGGCATCGACTTGGGGTGCTGGCACCTGATCGATTATGGTCTGAAACAGTGGTGTCATGTCACCCTCGGACACCGTATCTTCAAGTCCGGCAAAGCCGTTTATGGCAGAGGCATAAATGATCGGGAAATCCAGCTGTTCATCGGTGGCGCCCAGGTTGTCGAACAAATCAAAGGTCTGATCGAGAGCCCAGGAAGGACGTGCACCGGTACGATCGATTTTGTTAATAACTACGATCGGCCTGAAACCCATGGCAAAGGCTTTTTGCGTGACAAAGCGGGTTTGTGGCATCGGCCCTTCAGCTGCATCAACCAGCAGTAGCACGGAATCTACCATGCTCAATACCCGTTCGACTTCACCGCCGAAATCCGCGTGGCCCGGTGTATCCACAATATTGATGCGGTAGTCATTCCACAGGATAGACGTGTTTTTCGACAGGATCGTGATGCCTCGCTCTTTCTCGAGGTCGTTGGAATCCATCAGTCGCTCTTCCGGTGCTGCATGGCTGTCTAGCGTGCCGGATTGTTGCAGTAGCTTGTCAACCAGGGTTGTTTTGCCATGGTCAACGTGCGCGATGATCGCGATGTTTCTGAGTTTCTTGGTCACGGTAGTAAGAGCAGCTCTGGATTCGAGAGGCGAGATGGCCTGTTAGCTGGAAGAGAGAAGTGTGGTGTTCGGTTTGCCGTGTTCAGGCGAGTGTAAGGCACCACCTGAAATATAGCGTAAACTTTATCTCCTTATTTTAGCAGAGCAATAAGGTTGCCAGCGACCCAAGTGACTAATTTTTTGGAAATTCTTGTGTTTGCCAGTAGCGTATTCTTGCGGTGTTGGGCTCTATTTGGCGCATTTGAGATAGTAATCCCATGAATTGGCGGGATGCCTTGCAGAAACTGGCCGGCAACAATACGCCTCATGTGCTGGTGACCATTGTTGACGTCAGGGGGTCAGCGCCGCGTGCTGTGGGTACGAAGATGGTGGTCACAGCCGATGCGGTCTATGACACAGTCGGCGGGGGTGGGTTTGAGCATCAGCTGGTCGGGCATTGTCGACGCTGCCTGTGCGGTGAGCCGCATGAAAGCCCTGATAGTGAAATGGTGACACTGGAAATAAACCTGGCGCGAGATGCTGCTCAGTGCTGTGGTGGTGTGGTGAAAGTACTGCTCGAGTGTTTCAGGCCCGCATATGCCCCAGTAGTACTTTGTGGAGCCGGGCATGTGGGGAGCGCAATCGTTCGAATACTCTCACAGATGCAGGTGTCACTGACGGTGCTGGACTCAAGGCCGGATTGGCTGGCGCATGCGCGCGAGGTCTCCCTGAGAGGAGATTCCCAACCTGCCGCTACTCTCGAAACTGTGGTGTTGACCCAACCCCATGTACAAATTGAACACTGCGCAAAGGGGGCTGTTTTCCTTGTAATGACACACAGCCATGATCTGGATTTTGAATTGTGTGAAGCGATCCTGTCGCGGCCTGATGCACATTGGTGCGGATTGATTGCGTCAGACTCGAAAGCAGCCAGTTTTAACCGCCGATTATCTGCAAAGGGATTCTCCGCACAAGAACTTTTGCCGCTGGTGGCGCCCGTCGGGCTTCCGGGAGTTGTCGGCAAAGAGCCTATGGCAGTAGCTGTATCAGTGGTTGCGCAACTCTTGTCATTGCCGGCCTTCAGCAGACCGGCAATCAAACAGGAAAACAGACCGCAATCTACCTCTTCTGCGGCGCCCGCCAGTTTGTCCTGACGAAAATCTGAATATGCTTACTGAACAATGCTGAAAGAGATGTGCGCTTTCTTGCTGCCAACGCGTGGGCTCATGTTCAATACGCAATATGAGTTCAGATTTATCTGGCGGTTCGATTGCAAGTCCTCGAGCAGAGCCTGAGCATAGACTTCCGCCCATTGGGGGGCCTCGCCAAACATCATAAAGCGGGAGAACAGTTCAACCAGATCATCTTCAGCTGCTCGATCACCATACCAGTTCAGGTAGGCTTCACTGAAAATCTTGTATTCGCTGACGCGTAACATATCTGCAACTTTCTTTATTGATTGCATATCTTTCCCTACCTTTCAGACAGTTCTGTTGGTAATGTTCGGTTCGATTGAATCTGGGGTTGCCTGGTTCTACTGCTCCGACTGTTTCGTATTTTGCTTTGTATCCTGCCAACTGCAGTGGTTAATATTGCTGCTCGTATAGCTGCTCGCATCAATTATGACGTTGTAGCGTTGCAACTTCATAACCAACTTCGTCTTTGACAGGAGGCGTTGCCAGTTTAACAATCGTGTAATCGAAGCTGATTGCCGGGTTGTTGTTCAGACCGATCAGCGTTTTCTCCTCTTCTACTCAACGTATCGACAGAATGTCGTGACTAATTGCGAGTTGCTTTCGTGATTTGTGTAATTCGTTGCAGTTCGTGTTTGTACTGCGCAGCTGAAAAACGGCATTCTCCCGGTTTTTTCCGGCTTCAGGCCGCATTCTTCAAATGATTGTAGCGAGTCGACAATCCTGCTGTAAACGTCGAATAGCACACGTTTCTGTTACACGGCATCCACCTTATATCCTTGTAGATTGCCCCGTGCTGCTCCGGTTCCACGCCTTATTAATGCCATACCGTAATTTCCACTGATTTACAGTATTCCACTCGATTTGACGCCAAATTGTTATAGATTCACGTTACGAAACAAACTTTAAGCCGTATGTTAGGGAAATAATGGCTGATTTTGGTATCTCATCCTGTATAACTATTGGCTAAAGAACAGTTTAGGAGAAAACCCATGGCGATGAACCCCGTGTTCTACCAGACAAAAATTCGCTCACGTACCGGTTTGCTGATTAGTGCATTAGCGCTTTTGCTGCTGGGTGGGTGTGCGACTGCTCCGTCGCAGTTGCAGGTGCCTTCAGGTGCACCTGGCGTCCAGCAAGTGCGTGCAAATGTTGAAGCCAATCTCAACAAAAGCGTGCGTTGGGGTGGCACGGTGGCAGGTGTTCAGAATCTGGATGGGCAGACCCGCATTGAAGTGATTGCCAAACCACTCTTGCGCAACGGACAGCCCGATAACCGGCAGGCTTCGCAGGGCCGCTTTGTTGCCGTGTTTGACGGATTTCTTGAGCCATCCGATTTCCAGGCAAACAAATCAGTCACGATAGTGGGTGTGGTAACTGGCAGCGAACTCGGCAAAGTAGGTGAGGCGGAATATGATTTCCCTCGCTTGAAGGCAACAGGTCATCAACTTTGGTCTGCTGAAAACACAAGATTCGCGCGGCGCTCCGAAGTGGGTTATGGCTACTACGGTTCTCCTTATATTGCGTTCAGCAGTCATCGGCGCGGTTTCGGTCATGGTTTCGGCCGTGGGTTTGGTCGTTATGGCCGCGGCTATGGTTATGGCCTAGGAGGGCGTTATTCACGCCACAGCGCTTTTTACGATTGGTGGGTGCCCAGCCTGTTTTTCAGTTACGGCCACCGTCGCGGCTCGAGTCTGCACGTCCATATTGGTAACTAGGAAAACGGGAAACTAGCGGGAAACAACCATTGTATTTGCGCAAATCTTTAAATCCTGCGTGGCAACTGCCAGCCGTGCTTTGTGCAGTCGCACTGCTGGGTGCCTGTGTTTCTCCGCCTTTTGTTACCGAGGGTGTCTCAAAGAACGTCTCGCCTGGTGATGTACTGGAGCAGACCGAAGACACACAGGCCATTGGCAGAGTGCTGTGGGGTGGGGTGGTCGTGGGTAGTGCCAATACCAGGACCGGAACAGAAATAGAAATCCTGTCCTACCCACTCGATTATCTGCAGAGGCCGAACGCGACTCTGCCTTCCAGCGGCCGCTTCCTGGTCGTTGTCGATGATTATATTGAAACTACAGATTTCGAAGCTGGCCGTCGTGTTACTGCAATAGGGCAGGTCGCGGGTACGGATACCGGGAAGATTGGCGAATCCGATTATCGTTATCCCGTATTGAAACTGGCCGAACCCGGTGATATCCATCGATGGTCTCCAGAGGAGTACTACAATTCAAGTCCGGTCAGTGTCGGTATCGGTATTTCCATATCCAATTAAGCTGTTTTACAACCTCTCAAGGCATTTCTTTTTCTGACGATATTTTCATTTAAATCAATAAGTTGTAATGGTTTTCAGAGGTGAAAATGCTGATGAAGACAAAAATATGTCAGTACTTCCCTTGAAATTAGCCAACAATCGTCTACGCCATCGCGGTAAACTCGCCACAGTCCGAATTTTCGGCTTGAGTTGAGACGATCTTCCGGGTCCGGCCGTGTAACCCGCCGGTGCACCTACTCCAGTTGAACGATTAACTCGGTAGTCATGCTGCATTTGAGTGCTGGTTCATACTCTGCAGCATTATCGGAATATGCTTGCCACAGGCTGCTCACTGGCCGTGCTACCTGCTAAATGATGCAGCTTTCTTGTCGATAGCGCTTCAAACAACAGAGTAGTTTGCAAGCTGCCGGGAAGAATGTAGTTCTAATGACATCATCCAAATTGAACAAATCAAGGCGTCCATTCTGTCTGCTGCGACTACGCGGCTCACGATGGGTATCTGTGGTGGTGGCATCACTATGGATGCTGTTCGGCGCAAACGGCATAGCGGTCATTGCCGACGATGGAATTTCAAGCTCCGGCTATCCGGACAACCCCGTTAGCGCCGCGACCTATGCCAGTGTGCAGTCCTGCCATTGGCCTGATAACAGCGCTCTGGAAGCCGTTGTGCCTATCGCTGGTGAAGACGGTAGTTATGCCAGCGGGGTGGTGATCAACCAGAATCGGGTGTTAACAGCTGCCCATGCGCTGTCGCCCGCCCACCGCGTTTATGTACAGATTGCAGGTCAGTACCGCCAAGCCAGAATTATGCTGCTTGATCGTCGTGAGGACCTTGCCATGTTGTCCGTCGACACGCAGGGCATAGTGCCGTTACCAGTAGCAGCCGCAGACCCTGTGACTGACGAACCGGTTTGGGCCGTAGGCTATCCAAGAGCCATGGCCAAGGAAACAACACCTGGCAGGCTCACCAGGAATGCTGCAGGCTCGCTGCACGCCAGTGCATCCATCGACCTGGGGCAATCCGGTGGTGGCTTGCTATTGTGCAATAACGGCTCCTATATTCTCGCTGGCATGTTGCGTGGCTATGGCGCATACGTGCGCGGTGATGAGTTTGTGAAACTGAAAAATCACTCCGTTTCGGTGGGAGCATCTACCATCCAACGTTTTTTCGATGCAGTTCCGCAGGGCACGACATACAGTGCCGCAATGGTGACACGGTAGCTAACGCCAACCCGCTTTTCTCACTAGAATCCCGGACACTGGGACAAGCGACTCTGCCTGCAACGGATTTTACCCGGCAGTAGAAGTTTCCCCGTTGATTCAATACCGGTGAGATCGTGTCATGCCAATCAGTGTCTTTGAGTTATTCAAAATCGGAATTGGTCCATCCAGTTCTCATACCGTCGGGCCTATGGTGGCCGCTCGATTGTTTGCCGAAGCCCTAGATCTCGGTGGGCTGCTCGATCGCACTGATTCAATCAAAGCTGAACTTTACGGCTCGCTGGGTGCAACCGGGCACGGTCACGGCAGTGACAAAGCGGTATTGCTGGGACTTGCGGGTGATGCACCCGAGAGCGTCGATGTCAGCTCGATTGAAGGCAGATTGCGTGAGATTCGACAGTCACATACCTTAGCCCTGTTAGGTCGCCATAACATCAAGTTTGACGAAGCGCGGCACCTCGTCATGCACAAGCGTAAAAGTCTGCCATTCCATCCTAATGGCCTGAAATTCACAGCTTATGATAGTGCTGCCAGTGAGCTTCATTCACGCACATACTATTCTGTTGGTGGGGGTTTCGTGCTGGATGAGGATGAAGCGCATACGTCTGCCACCGATCAGGGGTCACCGATCGTTGAAGACGCGACCGAATTACCTTTTCCATTTACCACTGGCGATCAATTGCTGGCACTGTGTGACGAGCACAATCTGTCCATATGCCAGATGATGATGGAGAACGAGAAAAGTTGGCGCAGTGAGCTTGAGATCAGACAGGGCCTGTTCAATATCTGGCAAGCCATGCAGGACTGTGTAGATGCCGGCTGTCGTAATCACGGTGTGCTGCCCGGTGGTATGAAAGTAAAACGTCGTGCTGCAGATTTGTTTGAAAAACTCTGCTCCCAGCCCGAAGCCTCACTGCGCGACCCGCTGACAGTAATTGATTGGGTTAACCTTTATGCACTTGCTGTTAATGAAGAGAATGCCGCTGGCGGGCGTGTTGTTACTGCTCCGACCAATGGTGCTGCCGGAATTATCCCCGCGGTGCTACATTACTATATAAGATTCTGCCCGGGTGCTGATGATGATGGAGTCGTACGCTTTCTGTTAACAGCGGCGGCGATTGGTATTCTGTACAAGGAAAACGCCTCCATATCAGGTGCTGAAGTCGGTTGCCAGGGTGAAGTCGGTTCGGCCTGTTCAATGGCTGCAGGTGCACTCGCTGCTGTTATGGGTGGGACTCCGGCGCAGATAGAAAACGCCGCTGAAATCGGTATGGAGCATAACCTGGGGCTGACCTGTGACCCGGTTGGCGGGCTGGTTCAAGTGCCTTGTATCGAGCGCAATGCCATGGCATCGGTAAAGGCGATTAACGCATCGCGCATAGCATTGCGAGGTGATGGGCAGCATTTTGTGTCGCTCGACAAAGTCATAAAAACCATGCGTGACACAGGGGCCGACATGAAAACGAAATACAAAGAAACTGCCAGGGGTGGCCTGGCGGTCAATGTGATTGAAGTGCCGGTTAATTTCCCCGAGTGTTGACCTGATCTAGATCGGTCCCCGAAGCCCGGCCCCACAACATTCTCCGACTGCGTCCGCTGTAGGCGATGGGCGTTACCTTGATGAGGTAAACTGTCTGCCATGAATAGTGGATACAGTTTAGGCGTGGCACACGCGCTGCATGTGCTGGCGGTAATCGTCTGGGTCGGAGGCATGGTGTTTACCGTGGTTGTGCTGCGTCCGGCATTGGTAAACCTTGAACCGGCTTTGCCTCCACCACAGCGCCTGTCGATTTTTAATGCTGCACTGAAACGATTCTTTTGCGTGGTGTGGCTTGCGGTAATCGTCATACTGCTTAGCGGTTACTGGTTGGTGATTTTCGCTTTCGGTGGATTCGGTAACGCGCCTCTATACGTTCATCTGATGCATTTGGCAGGGCTGTTAATGTCAGGCTTGTTCTTCTATCTGTATTTTGCCGCTTACCGCCCGATGAAACGGGCAGTTGAAACATCCGAGCTGCCTGTTGCGGCGGCTTCACTTGAGAAAATACGGCAAATTGTGCAAGTTAATTTGTTGTTAGGGCTGGTGGTCGTAGTGATTGCAACGGCCGGCCGATACATTTAGAAGGCTGTTGAATTAGTCGACAAATCTTCTCGTAACAGCTGTGCTGTGAGAATATTTCTGTCAATAAAGCCGCATTCGCTATCTCTTCGCACAACAATCGATCCCGGTTCTTTGTAAACGTTGTGTGATCCCATACCTTCTCATCTATATCCAAGCCAACAAACCAGCGAAATAGCCAATCATAATCAATACACTCTACAAGCTGGCGCTCCGAGCGGATGGTATAAAATATCTGTAGAAACTGCGCGCGTATCAGTTGCTCCGACGGCACCGAAGGGCGGCCAAAGTCAACATATCGACCCGCTATTTCAGCCTCTATGCCACTGATCGCTTTGTCTACTATTCGCCTGATCTTGTTGATCGGGTGATTCTCGGGCACGCGCTCTTCCAGCTATATATAGCTAAACATGGCTTGTTGAGGGTCGATTTCACCGCGCATGATCAATTCTCAAGATGTTTTTGCTATTGTTACCTAATCACAGACTTTTTCAACAGCCTGCCAAGTAAAGCTGCTTATCTGTTGATGGTAATCGCTAAGCTGTTAACGCCTTGCAAGTAGCGATATCATGCTCATCAAACACCTGTTCAGCTACCGCGTAGGGCGGCCCGTTAAACCACGATGGATCGTTGCTGACAACCTTCGATGTTAACGGCCCATCATCGGATTGAGTGGTAACTTCAACACGGGACAGGTGGATAGCGATGATGGTGCGAGTACCCACATCGGTACAGCGCCATAAGCCGGTTTCGGTTTTGAACTCAAGGCCAATAGAGAAGTCACCGTGCTTCATCAATGAATTACTTCGTTGCTTGTTCAAAACTCACTTTAAGATGAGTACCTGTGGCAGCAGCGAGACGTTCCAACGTACGTATTGATGGAAGGCTACCGCCTTCCATTTGGGCTATGACCGCTTGGGTCGTATTCATCTTTTCAGCCAACTCTTGCTGAGTCAGGTTCGCCAATCTGCGAGCCCGGATAACTTTCCTTGCTAGAGAGAATTCCTCTGCTAATGCAGAGTAATTACGTGCATACTCTGCATCGTTCTGCATCGTTCTGCATCGTTCTGCATCGTTCTGCATCGTTCTGCATCATGTCGTCATGTAAATCACATGCCCGTTTGCTCTTCATGGGTCTATCTCTTTCGCTCCGTTTAAGCGCTAGTGTTAATTCTTTACGCGGTGTTTTCTGGGTCTTCTTTATAGACACACGCAATTCAATCAAACGTTTGCCACTAGCAGTGACATGGATTGCACGAGATATCCCATCCCGCCCCTTAAGCCTCATCTCCCATAACTTGTCCTTAAGGTGCTTGATGTGTGACTCATGGACATACTCTAGCCCCAGGCTTTCAATCAGTTCAACGATCCGTTGGAATCGGGCCAACATGTCCCGAGGCAATGCTCGTAACTCGGCTTCAACATCATCATTCAACTGTCCATGTCATCAGCACTGCAATATATCTTTTAAGATATACTGATAGTTGCCAGCCGTGCTACTGTTTGTTATCGCACTAGGCCGCTTTTTCCATCTTCGAAAAGTTCTGTGTGTAGAGTTTTTGGTACTCACCATTCAGGGCCAGTAACTCGGCGTGGGAGCCTTGTTCTATTACGCTGCCACTGTCTAGTACGGCTATGACATCAGCGTTTTGTATGGTCGACAACCGGTGAGCAATGATCATCGTCGTACGACCTTCCATCAATCGCTCCAGAGCACTGAGAAAAAGGGTTTCAGAGCGAGCGTCCAGTGCTGAGGTTGGTTCATCAAGTATCAGAATGGGGGCATCTTTGAGGAAAGCCCGGGCAATGGCTATGCGTTGGCGCTGCCCGCCTGAAAGATCTCCTGCCTGTTCACTGAGGACTGTATGGTAGCCATCCGGAAGTCTGGAAATAAATTCATGGGCATTTGCATTCATGGCTGCCTGTACAATTTCATCATGAGTGGCATGAGGCCGCCCGTAGGCAATGTTTTCGGCAATGGTAACCGGTAACAGAAACGGATCCTGCAATACCATTGATATGTGCTGTCGCAGACTTTCGACAGTGAGACCTCTGATATCTGTTGAGTTAATCCTGATACCGCCTTCTGCCGGATCGGAAAAACGGGGAAGCAGCGATACCAGTGTGGATTTTCCTGAGCCGGTAGTGCCAACCAGCGCCATAGTTTCACCGGCCTTTACTTCAAGTGTTACACCGTCCAGTATCCATTCGTCCGGTTTGTATGCAAAGCGGATATTTTCAAAACTTACGGCCATGCCGTGCTCGCTTACTTCTAAAGGGCTTGCATTAGTAGCGTTGGAAACTTCCGGGTCTGTGTTCAGAACTTCAACCACCCGACGGGCCCGTCCGGTTGCCGATGCATAGACAGATGACAGATAGGCCAGCGTTTCCACGGGGCCGTATAGGGAGGCCACGTATGCAAGGAATACCAGCAGTTCACCGACCGTCAGTGTATTTTTAAGCACCGCGAATCCACCTACAACCATCATTATCGCGGTGCCCGCAGCGGTCGAGGAACTGACCCCTACACTGAATTTCAATTGTGCTTTGATAGCCGCAAGATAGCACTTCATCGTGCTCTCACTGAGCAGGCGAAAGTTGTCGTTTTGCCGTGACTCCTGGCCGAATGCCTGAACCATGGGTAACCCGGTCAAGGTCTGCTCGGCCACCGACATCAGAGTACCTTCACTCTGTTGATGCTGGTAGGTGTTTTCAGCCATGCGCGGAGCTAAAGCGCGGATCAAAAGCGGGATCGGTATGGCCGCACACAAGGCAACCAGGGTCATCATCGGGTTGAGACTGTACATGATTACGAACATCATCCCCAGATTAACCAGCGAGGTCAGTAAGGGCACAGCCACACCAAGAACCAACTCTTGCACGCAACGGGTGTCCGTGGTTACGCGACGAACCAGATCACCGCTTTTCTGGCTGGCATGATAGACCAGAGATTGGCGTTGCAAGTGAAACAGCACTTCTTCGCCGAGCCCGAAAGTGAGTCCTTGTCCGACTCCCACTTCAACCCAGCCCTGGATAAGTTTGATCAGTTGTGTGAGAAAATGAAGTGTCAAGCCTGCAATAACCAGGGCCAGCAAAACAGGCACTGGATTCCCAGATTCGAACATGGGTTGCAACGCGCCAAGTATATCTGGCAGTGGTTTATCGCCCAGAACGTGATCAATTATAAGTTTCAGTGGCCAAGGCAGCAAAGCCATCAGCGCCGCACCGGCAAAGATAAGAATCAGCAACCAGGCAATCGCGACACGATGTTTGCTTGCTTGCGCCAGGGAGAGCTTCAACAGGCGCTTGTGTGTTCCCGGCTTTTTCATGCGGCCTTGTTCTCCTCTACGTTAAATTCTTCCGGGTGCTGTATTCGATACATATCGGCGTAGAGGCCGTTGTTTGTCAGTAATTCTTCGTGACTGCCTTGTTCGCTGATTCGCCCGTCATCCAGAACCACGATCAAGTCTGCTTTTCGAATGGTTGACAGGCGATGTGCTACGATGATCGTCGTTCTTCCCTTGATGAGTTCAGTCAATGCGCTGAAAAACAGGGATTCTGTGCGGTTATCCAGTGCCGAAGTAGGCTCATCAAGTATCAATATCGGGGCATCTTTGAGCAGCGCTCTGGCAATTGAGAGGCGTTGGCGCTGCCCCCCCGAGAGTGTCACGCCACGCTCACCCAACACGGTATCGTAGCCTTGCGGCAGCTTACGAATAAAGGCCGAGGCATTTGCTGTGGTAGCAGCCTGGATAATTTCCTCTCGCGATGCCTCCGGTTTACCGTAGGCAATGTTTTCCGCAATGGTGAGAGGTAGAAGATAGGGGTCCTGTAACACAAGAGATATTCTTTCTCGCAGACTTTGCAGGGCAATGTCCTGCACGGGCTTGTTACCAACCAGAATCTGCCCAGCGTCAATGTCAAAAAATCGTGGGATCAGTGAAGCCAGAGTAGATTTGCCGCTGCCACTACCACCAACCAATGCCACGGTTTTGCCTGCAGGTATATTCAGTGTCACGTCTTTTATGATCGGTCGATCCGGCTCATACCCGAAGCTTACATTCTCGAATCTTATGTCGAGTGTGCGTGCTTTTGAGGATCGGGGAAGCAGTCGTGCGCTTTCAGCATCGTTGATGTCTTCAGGGGCATCAATGATCTCCATCACTCGTGCCAGGCTGGCTTCAGCGGTTTTCAGATTTGCATAGGTCAGCAATAGTGATTCGGCCTCCCCCTGTAGGGTACGCAGATAGCCCATAAACACTAAAAGGCTGCCTATGGTTATGCTGCCTTCGATTACTCGCTGCGAGCCGAAAAACAAGACGATGGCAAGACCTGCGCTGAGCACAACGCCATTGAAGAGCTTGAAACTGTTATCGACCAGCGTATTTCTGCGAGTAGCGTTAATCGCGCTGCCGGAAAGCTCCTGGAAGCGTTGCTGATTTAACTTTTCATGGTGAAAGGCTTTAACCAGTGGAATCGCCCCGAGGGTCTGGTGAACAAAACTCATGATCGCTGACTGCGCCTCACGCATGTTGGTTGCGTGGTGTTTCAAACGCTTACCGAATAGCAGCGTCGACAACGCCAAAACCGGTGCCAGTGCCAGTGATAATAGAGTAAGGAACGGATCCAGCTGCCAGGCAATGACACTCACAACAGCTAGTGTGAGAAGGTTTTGCACTGGCGTAATTAACAGGGCCTGTGCAATGGAGAACACGCACCAGGTATCAACCGTCAGCCTGCTTAGCGAATCGGCGATGGGGTGCCTGGTATGGTAGAGCCGCGACAGGTGCTGGAGCCTGTCGAATAGTTTAAGGGACAAGTCAACAACCATTGATTGCCCGGTCTTGCTCCACAACCAGCTACTGGCAACGGTCGCAGCACTGCTGGCAGCAAATAGCATCAGACTGGTAGCAGCAGCAAGTGCAACCAGCTGTGCTGCTGTAAAATTTCGCAGATACCCGATGTCCGACGTTGTATTGGCGGAACGTTCAACCAGCGCATAATCAACTAGCAGTTTGACTGGCCAGGGCAGCAGCGCTGTAAGTAGGGCTGCCAGCACAGCAAGGGCGAGTAGTTGTAACAGACCTTGTTTCTGGCGAAATATTACCGGAAATATTGCGTTGTATTTATTGACTTGCATGGATTCGACCGGGGGATTTAACAACGCTTTCTATATCCACGGGGTATCGGCCGTAAGTCTTCAAGATTGACCCGCGTAGTTCCTGTGTTTGTCTGTGTTTCAGTGTTTAACCTTGCAGACATGGAAACATGCAATATATTGGCGCATGACTTATGCAGTCTTTTGCATTCCGGGTAAACCTGGATCCTGACTGGCTCCTGTCAGTGAGTAATCAGAGGAATAGATTTCGGCTAACAAAGATCCCAGAACTATTTCCGGAGAGAAATATGATTCAGCTAATGACACGGCTGCTGCTTGATGTTGAGCCGGGTTCAGTGCCAGGTTCTCAATCGCTTGTACGGCTTCGCCGAGATTTGTAAAGGCCTGAATTCCCAGGCCTGTCGGCAACCAACGGGAGAAACCGGTGTCCTGCAGCACTACAGGTTTACCGGCTGCCAAATAGTTAATACTTCTTTCGCTGAACCAACCGGATTGAGACTTGACGTAGCCACTCTTCGCTACCGAAAACTCACCACTGGAATGAAAAATATAATTTCTGTAAGTGTTGATAGTTCTGGTTGCTTCAAGGGCTGCGGTCATGTGCCAACCTGCCATTTTGAGTCTGGAGATGGGAGCGCTATCACTACCCATCGCAAGTTCAAGTAAGGCTAGATGGCCTACCTGTGACGGCAGATTAAAAAGGTCTTCAAACGATTCTGACTTCATGCCATAGGTTTGGCCCCTGAATTCATTGGAGGCATAGCTGTCCCATTGCATCACCGTTGTGAGCTTTAATTGAATGTGTTTTCGTTGGCTAATACTCGCAGCTTCGCACTGCTGCCATTGATTCAAAACCACGGGTTGTCTTGTTGGCTTCCAGTCTCTGCCGTCATCCGGTAAATTACAACTGGAATGACCTGCACTGGTGGCGAACGTGAAAAAATCTGTGTGCTGCTCAGCTTCTTTATTTGCCAGGTCATCCTGTAGCAATCTTATCTGAGTGAATGCAGGGTCTGTGTCTATATAAACCCGTTTCGGAATCTGCTCATACCAGCTGCGCCACTTTGTCATACCTGAGAGATTGAGAAATACATCAGCGCTGGCAAGAAATTGTTTAACGCTATGGCCAGATCTGCCGAACCACTCGCCACTATGCGCATCATGGTAGGCCCACTGATCGTTGAGCCCCAATATCCGGAAACAGTCTGCGATAAATCGCAATCCGTAGTCCGGATTTGTTCCATGTGTAAAACTTGACGGATCGAAACACGATGCGTAGTCATCACTGTCTTCCACGAACAGAACATCGTGGCCCAGCTGTTTCAGGGCAAGCACATATTGCAAATGATGCCAGGCCAAACCACCCAGCGGGCCTCGCACGATGTAGCCACCCACCGCAATCCTGAGACGTGAACCCTGTCTAATGTGATTCATGTCAGGCAACACTGCCGGCAGCATCGCCAGGAGTTGTAGAGTAGTCGGCGAGGCTGAGCGGATTTCGGGACGATTTATTTGTCATGGCCTGATCGACCAGATTATTCAACACGATCGCTGAATCGAAATATGCACTGGCGATTTCTGTGGCAAACATCTGTTCCCGGGCATAATTGGATTGCAGTTTTTCTATGCCTTGGAGAACTTCATTCATCGAGGTAAAAGCATGAATACCGCCGTCGCAAGGCAGGACGTTACTGAATCCGGTATCTTGCACAATGACAGGCCTGCCAGCGGCCAGATAGCATGCTGAGCGGCAACTGAACCAGCCCGATTGTCCGGTTACATAGCCCTGTTTGGCAACACTCCATTCTCCAAGAGAATGATTTATATACTCCCGGTAACTGTGTAGATCCGGGCATACAAGGTTAGGCTCAGCCAGAGACCAGCCGTGATTTTTCAGGCGTTGTTCCGGCGTTTTCTCGGTTTTCCCCTGGTTAACTGCAAGTTCAAGATCAAGAGTGATATTCTGTTTTTTCAACTCACCGGGTAAGCTGATAAATCGCTCAAATTCCTGATCTTTTTGCCCGTACTCTATATTGTTGTGACACAGTGCGTCATAGCTGGTCCAATTCATTATTGTAGTCAGGGCATTACGCTGGCTGTGCGCAGTCCGGTTGCTCTGACGCCATTCATCCAAAACGATCGGTTGGCGTGTAGGAATCCATTCGATACCGGTTTCCGGCATGCAGTGATCGGGATTTTCTGCGAAAGTGAAGCAACAATCGTGTGTGCTAATCTGCTCTCTGAACGAGGTCCAGCCCAATGCCAACTTCACTTGCGTAAAGACAGGGTCAGAATCAATGTATGCCATGCGTGGAATCTTGCGATAGGCACCAGGGTCCAATAGGCAGCCGGAGACGTTTATCAGTAAATCGGCACTTCCCAGCACTTGCTGGCGTTTGGCCTCTGGCATGCCATACCATTCGCGCGCATCACTGTCTTTGGTGAAACAGAACATCCAGCGCTCGTGCAATCCGAAATGGGAAAATACCTGATTAAGGTACTCAATGTTGAATTCGCACCCGGTTTCACTCAACCCACCTTGGGTGGGGTTAAATGGCCAGAATCCGGTATCTTCCAGATAGTAAACATCGTGACCCAGATTGTGCAGGCCAAGTACATACTGTAAGTAGTCCCAGGTGACTCCGCCCAAAGGGTATTGGCCTATCAGCCCGGTGACTACTATGCGAAGACGCTGGCTCATTTCAGTGTCCACACAAATTTACCGATGAATTCATCCTTCGCGTCGCTCAGGCGGTGAAAGCCGAGAAAAATCTCCTGCCCCCATGGCAGCGAATATTGATAGGCAAGCCGCCATTGCTGGTATTGGTCTCCCTCGTTGTATACAGCCAGCAATTTGTGATTTCTCAGAAAGGACCAGGTTCCACGAACAGACGTTTGCTGGAACTTGCCGTAGCTTGTCAAGTTTTCACGAGATAATTTGAAGTTCAGGTTTTTATGCGGCTTCAACCACGCATAGCCGGATAAGTACTCATATTCACCGCCTCCCAATTCCCCGTCAGCATAGGAAAAACCGTAACCGAAACGGCTACCGTTTATGTTCATGTCCAGATCGGTAGACCAATATTCATCCTCGGTTGTATCTTCCCGAAACTCGCCCAACTCATCACCGGCTTGCCTGTAATTGTAATTGTTGTAACTGAAATTAATTCGGGCATGTGAAAGCAATTCGAAACCAGCGGAGGCGTAAATACCTCTATTCTGGGTTTCCTGGGCAAGTGTGTCACGCCGATTCAGAGTGAAGTCACCGATGATCTCCCGCACGGTGCCGGTGCCGCTTTTGTAATAGCTGACAGTAGCTGCAGAGCCTCGCGTTCCTGGCAAGTCTCTTTTGATCAGTGCATTAACCGGGTTGTAGGATTTTTTGTAATAATCCGAGGAATAGGAAAAAGTCAGAGCACCGGGATTCCATCCGAGCTTCATACTCACTGTATGCCCGGTATCTTCATCGGGATTGTCTGCATCAATGTTTTCCTCCTGTTGCGAAACAGCACCCTTGAGCAAATAGAACAAGTTATTTGTGAACCGGTCCTTGATGGTAGCGCCGAGCAACTGATGATTCAGCGTCTTTTGCTTGCTAATAACGCTGTCCAGAGTTATCAGCGAGTGTTTGGACGATTTGAAATTATAGTGTGCATGCAAATCCCTTCGATCTTCAGGAGACTCGACAAGTAACAATCCGACTTTACTGGGTCCCAGATCGAAATACGATTTCACGCCAGCATTGAAATTCGGAATACGCTGGCTGTAAAAATAGTCGCTTTCAGCACCGAAAAAAGACTTGTGATTGCCAAAGAATGGGCGTGGGTCTTTTGTTTTTTTCTCATCATAACTGAAACTGATGTCATTCAGTTGTTGGTCGACCAGTGCAAAATCGGGATAGATGTCTGCATAAAAATTGACTGTCTTGCCAGTGTAGCTTGCGGTGATGCCTGCATAGTTCGACTCTTCTTCAAGTACATTCTCTCGATTGTAGGAATTGCGCGCCGCCACCAGGTAGGGTTGTAGACTCCACGTGTGTGTCTGCAATGCGGGAAGGGATGCAGCAATTGCAGGTTCATGAGTTTGTTCTTTCGTTTTGTACTCAGCGCTTGCGGCAGTTTTTTCGAGGTGGTTCGAAACGCTTTCCCCGTTTGTTTTTTCTGGTGTAACGATTTCATCGGGGTTGGTTTGTGACGAGATTGTGCCAGGCATCGCTGGCTGATTCATCACCCGGCCTGTCATGGTGTTTGCATGAGCCACATCGGTATTGCTACCTATCGAAAATTTTGCCAGTTTCAGATTGCCTGTGAATGATAGTCTTTGCACCTCAATTAAATGGTTGCCTGGTTCGCGGCGTTGCAAATCAACGGCAAGATCTCTCCCCAATTTTACCCAACGTCCACTGAGGCTTTTGCGGCTCACACCAAATAAAAGTTGGTTGTTATTGTGCCCCGATTTTAATGATGTGTTTGTTGTATAAACCAGCTCACGTGGACCAAAAGATGTTCTCACATGCATCGAAAGCTGATAGTGGGAAGCTGTCTGCAACGTCCAGGTAAAGGGTAGCGTAGAGAATGTGGCCTGCGGTTGCTGGCTGAAAGATGGAGATGGTGCCTGTGCCTTGTTCGCGATATCCGGAAAATCAATTTGCGCGCGCCCGTTCATGATTATGACACGCCTGTCGTATACGGGATCGTAGCGATAGACTAAGACCGGTGTCAGGCCTTGATCGCTCAGCACTGACCAGTACAGTGAGCCTAGCAAATCAGCATTGTAATTAAAATTATCTGTGCGTAAATTGTCATCGGTTGTTTTTGTATAGATGGAGGCGCTACTTTTTGTATACAAGAATTGAAGCAATAGAACCACTACAAGCGTACGTATTGTTACGCTCGAAATCAGTGGCCAGCTGTTCAATCCGGAAACCGGATTCTTTAAGCAAAATACTTGATTTGAAACCGACGGCATTACCCACTAGCACCTGGGTTGTCAGTGTACTCAGCTCGCAACGCCTGATCGAATATTGACATTGCGCTATTTGTAGTCCAAATAGTCGTTAAACCAAAAAACGTAGCGCATGCCCACCACAAGCTATTCATCAATGGCATTGATGCTGGCAGGATGTCAGACCACAAAAACACAGCACTAAACAGTAGTGCGATCGCTATAGTTTTGCCTGTAAGGGTCAGCTTGTTGCTGAGTCGATATCGTACTCTTTCGATCTGTTCGCCGTGCTCTTCAACCATCAAACGGAGCTGTGTGATGGCAAAGGGTGACTTCTTCAATTGCATGTCCCAGGGGCTGAAGTTGCTTCCATTCTCTGCATTCACTCCCTGGGCATGTAAGCGATACTGCATGCGACTCAAACGCTGAAGTGGGCATTTATTCTGACCTTCCCAAATCTCACCTTTGTAAACCGGTCGCAGAAAGTGCCACCTGGATGCTCTTGTCAATGCCCTAAGACTATGTTCCGGCTTTGGATATAAGCCGTGCATCAATCTTCCTTTGAGTCGGTAA
>CALLOA010000152.1 GCA_938005265.1 uncultured Granulosicoccaceae bacterium | reverse complement strand
GGGCTCCCTGTTGCCGAACCATTTGAGTTCGACATTAAGTTCTGCCAACTCAAGCAGCAATCTGGCAGATCCTTCCGCGGTTATACCCGGGATCAGAAACTGTAGGGAACTGGCGACAAAACCTTCCTTTGCAGGTCGTTCGGGTAATTCTATTGCGTCAGATTTGGCCAGTTCAGATGCAAGTGCTGCATACCTCTCATTCCATCGCTGACAATTAGCATCAAGACTTTTGAGTTGTGGCCTGAGTATCGCTGCACGCAGGTTATCCATACGGCCGCTGCAATTCGGGACCATGTATTTGGCCTCTTCGAAGTACTTTTCCTCTGGTGCTGTGCCATTGCGTGAATAGAGCATGTAGGAGCCGGAATGTAATACGGCACTTGCGAAAATTTCCGGTGACTGGCAGGTAAGTAAGCCACCTTCACCTGAATTCACATGTTTGTACGTTTGTGTGCTAAAGCATGCGAGTTGGCCGAAAGTGCCGCATTTTTTTCCATTCCAGTGAGCGCCCATAGTGTGTGCGCAATCTTCGATGAGCACCACTTTATGTGCATCGGTAATTTGCTGGAGCTTCTCCATATCGACAATATGACCGCGCATATGAGAAAGCATCAGAATGCGTGCACCGCTTTTTTTTATAACCTGCTCCAGCGTGCCCAGGTCAATCACCAGTTGTCTGTTGGATTCAATGAGCAATGCCTGGCCTCCGGCTGCGCGTATGGCGCCGGGTACAGGTGAAAGGGTAAACGCGTTGGTGAGCACGGGCTCACCGGGTTTCAATTCAATAGCCCTGAGTGCCAGTTGCATCGCATAACCACCTGATGCACAAGCGAGACAATGCGGTGTCCCGAGATAGTCAGCAAACTCCTGCTCCAATAGAGATACTTCAGAATCTTCACCAGCTAAAGTGTTGTAGCGATGCAGCCGGCCAGTACGCATGACGCGAATAGCACTTTCGATCGCTGCCTCTGGAATAGGCTCCTGTTGCGTGAATACGCCATCGAATGGTTTTACAGAGTGGTTGTCAGGCTTATCTGTCATTGTCCGATTTTTCGTCACGTGTTCTTTACTCAATTAGTGTCCCGACAGTTCCACACAACTGCAATTGGATGCATTTCGACTGAATCAGGATTGTTCGTGATATGGCTGGATTACTTTAACGGGATAAATGCTTTTCGTTTCTTAATTGTTGCGACATTACAAAAGCGACGATTGCACCAGCGATCGCGCCTAGCAAGTGCCCATCCCAGGATACGCCTTGCTGAAAGGGCAGAACTCCCCTGAACAACGTGCCAGCGTATAGCAGCCCCACAGTGACAGCGATTATTATTGAGCTAAAACGTTTTTCAAAGAAACCTGCAGCAATATGAAAGGCGACCAAACCAAATACCAGTCCACTTGCACCTATGTGCCTGGCCTCGCGACCAAACAGCCATAACAGTAAACCGCTCAGCACGATGGTCATAAATACAATCATCGTGCTATTGGCCCGCGAACCGGCCAGAAGCACCAGGGTGACTGCCAGTGGCACAGTATTGCTGATGATATGGCCAAGGTCTTTGTGTACAAACGGCATGGTTAATATGCCATCGAGCCCCCTGGCCGAGCGTGGTATCAGCCCGAGCCTTTCGAAAGGAACAAAGGGTATCAGTGTGTCCACTACAAACATCAGCCAGATAAATGCGATGAAGATTCCAACGCCCAGCAAGTCATCCCGGATGCTGTGAATATGATGATTGTCGACTAGTGATTTCATTGCTTCATACTACCTTTCGCGAATAGGTATTATTGTCCATCCTGATGGAATTGTTGCAGATTGTGAAGTAATTGGCTTGTAATGCATGGTTCCATGGTTGAGCACTGAGTCCATCGCTACTTACTCCACGAGCCACTCCTTTGAGTGGCGTCCGGGTGCTATCATTATCGGTATCACTAATACTGGGTAGAATACATGGCAGGTCCGGACAAAAGCATCGTCAATCGCTTCAATAGTCTGCAACAACATCTGAAATTGGAAAACCCAATCCTGCTGGACGCGATTGACGGTTTCAAGAAGCTTGATGAAATCGGCTATTCCACAAGCCTGCTTGCGACCAATGAATCCTACGCCACACAAATCCCATGGTGGCCGCTAATTTCCATTCTTGGAACTTTTTCGGCAGGCAAGTCTTCTTTCATCAACAGCTATTTGGGCAAACCCATGCAGCAAACCGGTAACCAGGCGGTAGATGATAAATTTACCGTGATGTGTTTTGGTCAGGAGAATGCCGGCAAGGTACTTCCAGGCCTCGCTCTGGATGCCGATCTACGCTTCCCATTTTACAAGATCAGCGATGAAATCGAGAAAGTTGCCAGTGGTGAAGGGCGCAGGATAGATGCTTACCTGCAATTGAAGATTTCAGATTCCGAATCTGTAAGAGGAAAAATACTTATTGATTCTCCGGGTTTTGACGCAGATGAGCAGCGTACCTCAACATTGAAACTGACCGATCACATAGTTGATATATCAGATCTTGTTCTGGTTTTTTTCGATGCCCGACACCCCGAACCCGGCGCTATGCAAGACACTTTGCGTCATCTGGTTGAAGATACAATCAAGCGCCCTGACTCCAACAAGTTTCTCTATATCCTGAATCAGATTGATACAGCAGCCCGTGAAGATAACCCGGAGGATGTTGTCGGGGCCTGGCAACGGGCACTGTCGCAGAAAGGTTTGACTGCCGGTCGTTTTTATACGGTTTATAACAAGGATGTCGCCTTGCCGATTGAAGATGAGGGTTTGAGAAAACGCTTTGAGAGCCGGCGCCAGCGTGACCTGGCTGACATTGAGGAACGCATTAAACAGGTTGAGGTAGAACGAGCCTACCGTATCGTCGGTGCTATGGAAAAAGAAGCTTACTTCATCCGGGACAATGCGATTCCTCATTTACAACAGCTGAAGAAGCGCTGGGCCAATCGTGTGATCAAAACAGATTTACTGATCTGGTTGCTTGGCGCTGGGGCTGCTGTTGCTGTGGCTTTTGCCACCGGAGTTGGCGCTGCCTTGCCTTCACTGTTGTTAGCAATGGTTTTAAAACCTCTGGCATTCTTGCCACATCTCGGCTTGTTACTGGCAGCACTTTTTCTGGTGCACTTGCTTGTAAAAATGTTTACCAGCCGTCGTATGGCACGTGCAATGGTTTTAACGGAGGATGATCCTTATATAAACGCGTTCAGGCGCAATACTCGATTCTGGTCGAGTATTTTTTCTTCGAGAATTGCGGGTTGGGGCAGGGCTACACGCAATAGCGTGTCTGAGGTGATAGACCATTCCTCAATGTTTGTGCAGCGTCTAAACGATCAATTTACAAATCCATCGGGCAGTAAAACCCCTGACCATTCGCTTTGATGCGACAGTAATTCTCGCAGCGTTTTTTCTGCCAACCAGCCCGAATATCTTTCAAGGTTGGTTGGCAGAGCTAACGCTGGCTGTACTTATGCCTGCTTTGCTTATGCCTGGCGTAAAACCGGCTATCGCTGTTGAACGGTGCAAACCGGTTCTAATCTTTACTTTCCGTGGCTTCACCTGCTTTGCTGGGGCTTCCCCAGCTACCGGCACTGCTCGAAGCTGCTGTGGGGGCAACTTTTGGCTCGGATGGTTCTTTTGCCGGACTAGCAGGTTGATCGGGTTTCTTTGCACTTGAAGTCTCGGACACCGGCTGTGCTGTTGTCCGGGGTGCCTCATTTTTTGCAGGTTCTGGCTTGGAGCTTGGCTTACTATCTTCACTGCTACCGCCAGAGACCTGTTGAGAATCATTGCCTGCTTCACTTGGCACCGAGCTCCAGCGAGCTGCGTAGCTACTGTTACGATTGGCTGGCTCCCTGTTGCTATTAGCAGCAGCAGACATCATTGGATCTGGTGCATACTCGCTCACGTACCCCGGTTGTGCCTGCGGGGGTGGTGTGTCATTGGTTGATGGCGATTTTTCATGGGTCCGTGCGGCACTCTGGTCACGTTTTCCTGAGTGTTCGCGGCTGGTTTTGCTTCGGCTTGTGCGCCGTGATTCGTCAGTTCCCGAGGCATTGGATTCACGACTGCCAGAATCCGGTTTTGAATCTGCTTTTGTGTCGGATTCACTGCTGTTACCAGCCTCTTTGCCTTCACGCTCAAGTCTGGCCTTTTCTTTCTGTCGTTCCGCGAGTGAACGGACCGAGCTTTTCAGTTGGCTGGGCTGTACGCTGGATACAGGTTTGGCAGGTGCTTTTGACTGGTTTTTCTGATCATTTTGATCATCTGAAGCAGTTGTATCAATGTTGCTTTCATCGCTGCTGGCTTCCGGTTTCTGGCTTTCCTTGCTGCGTGAGTGGCTCTGGCGCCTGCGACCGGGCCCACGGCGACGTTTTTCGCCTTTTTGCTGCTCGTTCCTTTCGCCGGCTGAACTGTTGGATTGTTCTGTAGCGTTTTTATCTTCCTCGCTAACCTCATTGCTTGAGCCATCCCGAGCTGAAGCGTGCTCCTGCTTGCGCTGCGGCTGTTTGCGTTTGCTATTGCTCTGGCTGTTGGATCGATTGCCTGAACGATTCGATGATTTGCTACTGCGACTCTGTCGCTGGTTATCTTGTTCTTTTTTCTCAGTCGAATTGCCGTCTTGGGCCTTTTGGTTTCCATCGGCTTGAGCCTGATTTCCTTGCTGTCTGGAACTCTGACCACTGCGTCTTGAACCGCGTTTGTCAGTTCTATTGCCTGAGCGTGAAGATTGTTTGCGGTTGCGCTGCCGGCCTTCATTGCGCCCTTGTTTTTCATTTCCTGCAGATTGTTCAGTTCCACTTGCTATGTTGCTGTTTTCGGTAACATCAGCTTCATCGTTTTTGCCGGAGCGGAACAGTGAGCCAAATGAGTACAGTATCTTGCTCAAGCCGCCACCTTTGGCGTTTGTATCTTCCGGCACGCTTGCCGCAGCTACAGGTGCTGGAGCACCAGGTGAGACGTTTTGTACCATTGCTGTCTCGATGCGAGCCGGGGTGTTTTTCTCAGCTTCCTGCTGTGCGCTTGAGTCTTCCACGGTAGCCAGTTCGTAGCTCTTTTTGGATTCACTCTCATGGTCACTGGCATTTGATTTAACCCGTTCCAAAGTGTAGTTGGGTGTATCCAGTGACGGGTTGGCGACTATTACAAGCTCGACTTCATTGCGCTGCTCGATCTCACTGATATTTGATCGTTTCTCGTTCAACAGATAAGTTGCCACTTCGACAGGAACGTCAGCCAATACTCTTTGCGTGTTGTCCTTCATGGCTTCTTCCTCAAGTAATCTGAGGATTGATAAAGCAGTGGACTCTATGCCTCGTACCTTGCCGTGACCGCTGCATCGTGGACAGACGATTTCGGATGTTTCTCCAAGGGAGGGGCGTAACCGTTGCCGTGACATCTCCAAAAGGCCAAATCGCGAGATGCGGCCAACTTGAACTCTGGCTCGATCCATTTTCAGTGCATCTCGTAATCTGGATTCAACGGCACGCTGGTTACGATTTGCCATCATGTCTATAAAGTCGATGACGACCAGCCCGCCCAGGTCCCTGAGGCGAAGTTGGCGCGCTACTTCATCGGCTGCTTCCAGATTGGTATTGGTAGCTGTTTCTTCTATATCGTGTCCTTTGGTTGCTCGTGCCGAGTTGATATCTATCGAAATCAGAGCTTCCGTGTGGTCGATGACGAGGGAGCCGCCAGAGGGTAGCCGGACTTCACGGCGAAAAGCCGATTCAATTTGTGATTCGATCTGGTAACGATTGAACAAGGGTACATCGTCAGAGTACATTTTCAGCTTGCGCTGATTTTGCGGCATGTACATCGTGATGAAGTCTTGTGCCTGATCGTAGGTTGTTTGTTCATCAACAACGATTTCGCCAATTTCTCCACGAAAATTATCTCGCAGGGCGCGAACAACGATATTGCTCTCGCGATAGATGAGGAACGGCGCTGAATTCTGTTCGGCAGCTTCGCGAATGGCTTTCCAGATGTCACACTGAAAGTTGAGGTCCCATTGCAATTCTTCGCTGGTTCTACCGACGCCAGCAGTACGAACAATGGTGCCCATGCCTTGCGGTATAACGAGTTCATCCATTGCTGCGCGTAGCTCGGTACGTTCGTCACCTTCAATGCGGCGTGAAACGCCACCTGCTCGCGGATTGTTGGGCATCACGACCAGAAAACGGCCAGCCAGAGAGATAAATGTTGTGAGTGCCGCCCCCTTGTTGCTACGTTCTTCTTTCTCTATTTGTACAATGATCTCCTGGCCTTCCTTTATGCCAGCCTGAACGTCTGGTCTGCGGCCACCGTTTTTAGCGTCCTGTGAAAGATATTCACGTGCGATTTCCTTGAACGGAAGGAATCCGTGGCGATCAGCGCCATAGTCTACAAAAGCTGCTTCAAGGCTGGGCTCAACCCGTGTGATTTTAGCCTTGTATACATTCGACTTCTTCTGTTCACGGGTTTTATGTTCGATGTCGAGGTCTACCAGATGTTGACCTTCAACGATCGCAACTCTGAGTTCTTCCTCATGGGTTGCATTGATGAGCATTCTTTTCATGTTTATTTTTTCCTGTTATGCCGCTGCCTCACTTTGCCGCAGGCCTAAACCGGGCGGGGAGTGTTCAGTTTGCAGTGTCTGAAAACGAAATAACCGGAGAAACACAAGCTCGTTACACAGGATTGCAGCTAGCGCAAGTCTGTGTTGTCAACCGAAGCGTTAGCAATTGCCAGCCTAATTGCTGGTGTTTGCAAACATCCGGTTTCGACTCAAATTACCAGGAAGAGCTGCACGCAGTCGACATCAAGCGATTGCGCAGTTGTTGTCAGTTGAACTTGTGGTTCAAGCGGCTGACGCAGCTGTAAGGCTAACTGCAGTGAACAGATTGCAACTATTAGGCGATTGTGGCAACCGGGTAGATTGTTGTAATCGTGCAATGTTGCTAACTGACGAGACTAAGGACTGGGTAAAAAACACGTTGGCGAAGTGATTTGTGTTTGTGAATACGCCATTGGCTTTCAATCTTGGGTGTTTAACATTGGATAAATGTATTTTCAATGAAAACCGTTCCGATGATTGCCGGTATAGGCTCTGCATGCAATGTAATTGAGAATGATAATTGCTCGAGAGGCTGATCGTTAGCGGTTGTTGCCGCTTTTTTTGCCGCTTCTGCTGCAGAACTAAAAGTAAGCTAGTGAAAATGGGTGGATAACTTTGGCTGGGTTCACACTCTTTTATCTCAACAGCGCTACAAACAGCACCGTCGTTAACTGTGTTGGCCAAAGCATCAGTTACAGCATTGGTAAATCCAGCCTGAAACAGACAGGTTATCCAATGCAGGCACCAACCCATCATGCCTTGCCTCTTGCACAGGTGGCACGTTGATTATGAGCAGACACAGATACCCGGAGGTTATTCCTTCGGGTGCTAGCTGCTGATATCGATGCTGTGTTGTTATTCACTATATAGCTTTTGTCGGCTTTTGCCCGCGCTGTCAATTTGTAGTGTTGACGTATGCTGGTCTACTTGCTGGTTGTTACCACTATTGGTTGTACTGAATAATGGTTGCACCGTACAAACATCCGGTACTGGTAATCCTATGGTTGATCTGAAGCTATTAGCGTTGCTGTATAACCGCACGGCTGGTTTTTGCGACACTGAAAATCCTGCCGTAAATCCCAGTGGGACTGCCGGTGTGCGCTGTTGCCAATTCCGGGGTGCTTCATGCAGCTCCCGGGGTCGTTTTGTAACCATGTGCAAGTTTTATTTACAGCTCGCTAGCTCTAACCAATCCAGCAGTTTTTTCGCCGAAATTGTGTATTTTTTAATTTTCAGTCCAGTCTGCACTGTAGGCATCCTGGTTCCGGTTATTTCGCTCAAGTGCAAAGGCAAACGGCGAAATGACTTATTTTTAACTAAATTTTTTACTAATTAAGTATTTTTGTAATAATCAAATAAAATTTTTGAAATAGGTGTTGATTAGTTATTTTTAATTCCTGAGTAAAATTGATAGATAAATTGTTTAACTAAAGATAAATAGATTTAATCCAAGCAAACTCAAAAAAACAATTTTTGAGTTGTACTAAAAAAACTAGTGAGACCAAAAATCGTTTGGTAAAAATCGTTTGGTACTTCAGCTTTCGTACTGAAGCTCTTTAGCACCGAAATCTCAGCTCTGTAGCACCGAAATCTCGAAACCGAACTCCCGAAATTCAGGTTCGGGGTCTGGATACGGGCCGGAAAATAAGGCTTTGTTTTGCCTGATCCGTTGAAACTGCATCAAATCCATTGCTCAAGGTGTTTCAATTTCCGCTACGTTCTTTGGCCGACACTATGGCCCTATGACCGACACGATGGCAACAGGTTTTATATTCAGGCTTCTATAATATTCAGGGTTCTAGTTTCAGCCAGGCTTCTAACTTGTTTTTTCCTTTGTTTTTGCTTGTCCTTTCCTGACCGCCAAACTCTTTGGTATTGTGTTGTTGATATCACCGTGTTGTTGATATCAAGATTGGCTGGCAAGAATTGCCGACCATGACAACCGTCCGAATATACCACTAACTTATTGATTGTGCAATTACGCAGACACAGGCTGGGTTACAGGAAAGGTATTGTCATTTGAATCGTTTCAATAGCAGGACTTGACGCAAGAATCATGCACGAATCAGCTTCTGCTCAGGGAGTATCCCATATTACTGTTGAAGGCGGAGAGGCCGGGCAGAGGATTGACAACTTCCTTGCCAAAAGATTGCCGGGTTTGCCTCGCAGCCACATCTACCAGATCATCCGCACCGGCCAGGTCAGGGTAAACAGCTCCAGAATCAGGCCCACGCGAAAGTTGGAAGTGGGTGATGTAATCAGGGTGCCTCCAGTTCACAGCGCCCAGGGCAAACAATCTACTGTTCCGGATTCAGTTATTAGCGTCCTGGAATCATCAATCATTTACGAAGATGACGGTGTGCTGGCGATCAATAAGCCTGCTGGGCTTGCTGTACATGCCGGTAGTGGCCTTAATTTCGGTGTTATTGAAGGCCTGCGGCAATCGCGGGATGACCGACGTTTTGAGCTGATCCATCGACTTGATCGTTTTACCAGCGGTTGTCTGCTGATTGGCAAAACACTGGCAGCTACCCGCGATTTTCAGGATCACTTTAGGGCGCGCACTGTGGAAAAGAAATATATTGCACTTGTTGCCGGTTGCTGGGATGTCGAAGGCATGACCATTTCAAACCGTTTGTCGAGCAATGTCGAAATTTCAGGTGAAAGAATGGTTGTCGAAGATCAGCTCGGAAAATCAGCTGTCAGCCACTTTACGACCCTGTCTCTTTTCAAGGAAGCATCTGAAATCGGTGTGGTGATAGAAACCGGCCGAACCCATCAGATCAGGGTCCATTGCCATGGTGCCGGGCATCCTGTTATTGGTGACAGTAAGTACGGAGACAAGCAGGCCAACCGACAATTCAGGCAAATGGGTCTGGGTCGCATGTTTTTGCATGCTGAATCTTTGTCGATTGATGGGGAGTTGAAATTAAACTGTAAAGTGGATGCTGAGTGGGAAAATGCCAGGAAGCTCCTGGCGTAGAGAAGCTCAACTGCTTGCAAGTCAGTTAGTGGTTAACTGCAGTTTGAGCCGCCCGATTTGGCTATTCACAACAGCCATCTATCTATAAAATCGACGTATCACTTTAATTTACCAATCTGCCATTTGTCACGTCTTTAACCGGTGCGTCTAGCAGCTTGATTACTGGAGAGTCTAATGGCTGAGCCCCGATGGGAAAATGCCGATCGCGGCAAAACTGGAATGCGAGTCGACGGGGCTGATGCGGTCCTGCTTGATCTGGCGCGCGATGCATTGAAGGAGAAAACCCGTTCTCGTCGCTGGAGAATTTTTTTCTGGTTCGCATTTGCAGCAATATTGCTGTCGTTTTTATTGCTTCCCTTGATTGCTAACCTGGGCAAATTCGGCTCTACCGGGCGCCATACTGCTGTAGTGGAAATTGCCGGTGTCATAGCTGACGGCTCACCAGCAAACGCGGAAGATATAATTGAGTCTCTGGAGGCTGCATTTGCAAACAAGCAGACTGCAGGTGTCATCTTGCGAATAAATAGCCCCGGCGGTAGCCCGGTGCAATCAGGCATGGTGTTTGATGAAATACTGAAGCTGCGGGCTGAATATCCTGATACACCCGTGCATGCAGTACTGCTCGATGTTTGTGCATCTGGTGGTTACTACATTGCTGCCGCAGCTGATCGGATTTATGCTGACAAGGCGAGTGTTGTTGGGTCCATAGGCGTTCGCATGGATAGCTTCGGTGTAGTTGCCGCAATGGAGAAGCTCGGCATCGAAAGACGTTTGATTACCTCGGGCGATAATAAGGCGATACTGGATCCTTTTCTGCCAGAGAATCCGGAACACCGCGCACACTTGCAATCAGTTGCGGAGGTGATTCACCAGCAGTTTATTGATGCCGTGAGACGCGGTCGTGGAGAGCGGCTTAAAGAAAGTGATGAGCTATTTAGTGGTTTATTCTGGTCGGGAGAGGAAGCGTTGGAGCTTGGGCTGATTGATGCTTTGGGTAGTGAGCGAGTGGTGGCTCGTGATGTTATCGGTGAAGAGCGACGCGTCGACTTTACTTACCGGGAAGGTCTGGCTGAAAAGCTCATGGGACGTATCAGTCAGCGTATCGGTTTGGAAATTTTAAATCGCCTCTACACGCCGGTGGTTTTTTAGATCCTGAGTATGGCCATGGTGTCAGTGTGACTAGCAACGCGTCTGCCGGGAAATTTGACTTTCCCGGTGTAGTTGAAATAGCAGAGCCCTTGATGCCGCAGTTTGCCGCTGGCTTTGCGGCTCAGCTTGAGTGGCCCTCGGTGGTTTTTCTGTGTGGCGAGCTGGGTGCGGGTAAAACCAGTTTTGCCCGTTGCCTGCTGCAGAGTCTGGGTGTCAGTGGCAGTATTAAAAGCCCAACCTATACCCTGGTTGAAAGCTACTCAATTGAACGTGGTCTGGTTTGTCATTTCGATCTCTACCGCTTGCAGGAGCCCTCTGAACTTGAATACCTGGGGGCTAGAGATCTACTGGCTCAGTCAGTCCTTTCGCTGATTGAGTGGCCGGAACGTGCTGCTGTTGATTTACCCTTGCCAGATTGGGAAATCGAGTTCGGTCATCTTGATAACAGTCGCCGTATTTCCTCTCGATTTTTGTCCGGGCAATATGGCTTGCAGAACTCCTGATTCTCTCCTATACCTATGCTGGGTGCTTTTGTCTCGTCAGTAGGCAAATCCGCGCCCGGCGTTAAACAATTTAAGCGAAATTTTTATCTCTTCTGGCTGTGCGTGGCGGTACGATTGCCGGTTTGCATCGGTGTTGCCAGCCGTAATTTTTCGTTTTGATTACCGGTATTGTTGGAGGACTCTGGTGAAGCATAAGCAAATACGACGATCCCAAACCAGCGATTCTGCACAGCAGTTGGCTGCAGTCATGCAGGAAGACACGGGTGCAATCGAGCCGATGCAATCTGACAGACGTACTCTGTTAAAACGCATGGGGGCTGCGGGATTGACGATGGCCGCGTCGCCGGCGATGTTGCCACTGGCAGTTTCGGCTGACAGTCTGCAGGATTACCGTATTGCGCAGCATGAAAATGTCACGCTCTATATCGATTTTGATGAGATGCCGACGGGTGTTGATCTGTTTCTGATTGGTGACCCGGAGCGCCTGGTTATTGATTTGCGCGGTGTTGGTGGTAATAACGCGCGACCTAATTCTTACGGTGGTGGTGCGATAAGCGCCATTCGTTTTGGCAAGCATCAAGACAAGCTTCGCATGGTGGTAGATTTGCGCCAGCCGGTCTCTCCGACCTACCACTTTGTGGAACGCCATAATGGTCATCGACTCATCGTTGATCTGGGTATTCCGGGGTACCCGCAAACTGCTGCTGGCTCGCCGCCGCAGGACACCGGAGCTTCCTTGCGTGATGTCGTTATCGCGATTGATGCCGGGCATGGTGGCAAAGACCCCGGTGCGATTGGTCGCTCCAAAACACTGGAGAAAGATATCACGCTGCAGGTAGCGAAAAAACTGGCTGCCCGGCTATCCCGGCAGCGCGGTATCAAAGTGGTGATGACGCGTAATAGCGACACTTATGTGGGCTTGCGTGAGCGCACCAAAAGGGCCCGAAGCATGAACGCTGACCTGTTTATTTCGCTGCATGCCGATGCGTTTCCGCGTCGTGATGCCAAAGGCTCATCGGTCTATGCACTGTCTTTGAAGGGTGCAAGCTCGGAGGCTGCGAGCTTTCTGGCCGAGCAGGAGAATAGTTACGATCCATTGGTGGGTGTTGACATGGATGAAATGTCCGCAGATCTCAAGCGCACTCTGATCGAACTGTCACAATCCTCCTCAATCGAGTCCAGCCTTGATGTGGGCTCGCAAATACTGCGGCATCTGGGCAACATAGGTGCTGTGCACAAGAGCCGTGTCGAGCAGGCAAACTTTGCCGTTCTACGTTCGCCTGATATCCCTTCGGTATTGGTCGAAACTGCCTTTATTTCCAATCCCGGGGAAGAGAAAAAGCTGCGCAGTCGGCGTTTCCAACAACGTCTGGCCTTGGCCATTGAATCAGGTGTAATGGACTACATGGGCGAAAGAGCGCCCATCGATAGCTGGCTGGGCCGACAATCCGGCTGACAATCAGAGGCAAAAGCGCGGTAAAATTACGCTTCTCTATCGTCTGGGCCACCAATGCCAATTCAGCCACTACCTGATCACCTGATAAATCAGATTGCAGCGGGAGAAGTTGTCGAGCGCCCTGCCTCTGTGGTCAAGGAGTTGATTGAAAACAGCCTTGATGCTGGCGCAACCTCAATCAGAGTAGAGTTGCGTGCTGGTGGTCTTGAATTGATCCGTATCACGGACAATGGTGGTGGCATACCGAAATCTGAGCTACCGCTGGCGCTTGCGCGTCACGCAACCAGTAAAATAGCAAGCCTCGATGAACTACAAAGTGTTGCCACGCTGGGCTTTCGTGGCGAAGCTCTACCCAGTATTGCATCTGTTTCGCGCCTTACGCTGAAGTCTCATCAACCCGGTGCTGACCATGGCTGGCAAGTCAGCTATGAGTCGTCGCCTGCACTGCAGAAAACCGCAGTGCCGGTGTCAGCACTGGCTACAGAGGAAGATTCACCCGGAACGGCTGAAGCAGGAGTCAGTGGTGGGGCTGCTACATCTCTGGACCTAACACCGGATGCCATACGCGAAGGCACTGTGGTTGATGTGCGTGAGCTCTTTTATAACGTCCCGGCGCGGCGCAAGTTCATGCGCACTGAGCGTACCGAACTCAATCATTGTGACTCGGTGGTCAAGAAACTTGCGCTCGCGCGTTTTGATTGCGCATTCGAACTTCTGCACAACGGGCGTAGTCTGTTTCGATGGCCTGTTGCCGATGACAGGCAACAGGCTGAAAAACGTGTAGCCGATGTATTGGGAAAGGAATTCATAGCCCAAGCGACACATATCGAGTTTGGTATCGAGCGCCAGCAATTGAGTTTGCATGGCTGGATAGCCAAACCTACCTATACCCGTAGTCAAGGTGACCAGCAGTTTGTCTATCTCAATGGGCGTATCGTTCGCGACAGAGTCATCACCCATGCTTTGCGCCAGGCTTATGCCGATCATGTCTATCATCAACGTTTTCCGGCCTATCTGTTGTACCTGCAAATGGACCCGCAGCTGGTAGACGTTAATGTACACCCCGGGAAACAGGAAGTGCGATTTCGTGAGTCACGGGATGTACACAGTTTTTTAAGGAAGTGTATAGCGGACGCTTTGGCTAGCCTTAATCCTGAGTCGGAACTGGCAAGCTCCCCTGTAGCAACAATAAATGATGATGGTCAATCAACAGTAAGTGCTGAAACAAGGCAAAGACATGCTGCTGGCGTTGGCTACGCAACATCGCCTGCACCACAGATGCAGCGCCCGTTGGCGCTAAGCACTGAACGTACGCTTGAATTGATGCAGCAACTGGGTGCACCATCCAGCGCTTCACAGGCGAATAAAAGTTCCGGCGCTGCAAATTCCGATGTTCCGCCTGTCAGCTCCGTTGGCGTTAACGAAACCCCGCTTGATAGCGCTGGTTTTGACCCGCAAACCGGTGAAGAGTACCCACTGGGATTTGCCCTCGGCCAACTCCACGGTGTCTATGTACTGGCACAGAATCGTCAAGGTCTGGTGATTGTTGACGCGCATGCGGCGCATGAACGAATCACCTACGAAAACCTCAAGCAGCAATTCGATGCCAACCGGATCGTGAGTCAACCGTTGTTAGTGCCCATAGGTTTGCAAGTCAGTGAACAGGAAGCAGACTGCGCTGAGCAGCAGGCTGCAGTTTTTACCGAGCTGGGTGTTGAGGTGTTGAGACGCGGCCCGACCAAAATTGAAATTCGTGCAATGCCGGCTTTATTGCAGGGTGCAGATGCTGCGGGTTTGCTGCGTGATGTATTGTCTGACCTGCTAACTCATACCTCTTCAGAACGCATACGGCAGAGTATTAACGATATTCTGTCACGCATGGCCTGTCACGGTTCAGTGCGAGCAAATCGACAACTGAGTCTGGCCGAAATGAATGCGTTGTTAAGGCTGATTGAACGCACCGAACATAGCGGGCAATGCAATCACGGGCGCCCTACCTGGCGGGCAATGCCGTTAACTGAACTGGATGCCGGATTCTTACGTGGCCGCTAGTTTTCTATTGGTTTTTTCAGGCAATACCGTTTTTGGGCAGGGCGTTGAACGCGGTGCCTGACTTACCCGTTATTTATATTCTTGGCCCCACGGCCAGTGGCAAAACGGCGGTGGCTTGTGAGCTTAGCAAGCGGCTGGACTGTGAACTGATCAGTGTAGACTCCTCGCAAGTCTATCGCCGCATGAATATCGGCTCTGCAAAACCATCGAGCGATGAACTAAAGCATTTCCCGCACCACTTGATAGACATTCGCGAGCCCTGGCAGACCTACTCGGCAGCCGATTTTTGTGAGGATGCAGGGCCACTGGTGGCACAGGCGAGGGCAGCTGGAAGGTACCCGGTACTGGTAGGAGGGACGATGCTCTATTTCAAGGCTTTTGCTGAAGGCATTGCTGATATGCCTGCAGCTGATCCTGCCATACGCAAAGAAATTACACAGATGGCTGATGGTGAGGATGGCTGGCAAGCGGTGCACAGTCGTTTGCAAGAGGTGGACCCTGTCAGTGCCTCACGTATTCACCCTAATGACCCGCAACGCCTGCAGCGAGCCCTGGAGATTTTTATGGTAACCGGTAAACCCATTTCTGAACTGCAGCAAGCAGCGGCTGGAAATAGTCATAGCGGTGTCATCAAAAAGTTCGGACTTTACCCGCAGAACCGGAAATTGCTGCATAGTCGAATAAACACCCGCTTCGATGCTATGCTGCAACAGGGTCTATTGCAGGAAGTAGAGAATTTGCGAACTGAGCCCGAGATACACTTTGAACTGCCCAGTCAGCGGGCGGTAGGCTACAGGCAGGCGTGGCAGTACCTGGCAGGTGAGCTCAATCAGGGGCAGTTTGTCGAAGCCGGTAAGGCGGCGACGCGGCAGCTAGCTAAACGACAGCTTACCTGGATGCGTGGGATGCAAGGCCTGGAACTGTTTGACAGTGAGAAGCTGTCGGCCGGGCAGGTTGCAGCAAAAATCATCAGATCCATTGCAGACTGCAGTGCGTAGTCTGAGACCAAAAAATTCGACTGAAAGAATTACAGCAGGACAACTATGTCTGAGTACCAGTTTCCATTACTTCAGAATCTTATCGGTGATACGCGGACATGTCGCGTTCAACGACTGCTACCTGCAAGCAGCAGCAACACCATTCTGTGCAAACTTGAGGGTGATAATCCCGCCGGTTCGGTAAAAGACAGGCCAGCGCGCAACATGATCATGCAGGCATTACAGCGTGGTGATATCAGTCCTGAGGATACGCTCATTGAGGCAACAAGTGGCAATACAGGAATAGCCTTGGCTATGGTCGCCTCGACTCTCGGGATACGCATGCAACTGATCATGCCGGACAACATGACGGCTGAACGTAAAGCGCTGATGAAAGCCTATGGAGCAGAGTTGCTGCTGGTCACTAAAGATCAGGGTATGGAGTACGCCAGGGATCTCGCAGCAGAAATGGAAAAGGACGGTAAGGGCAAGCAATTGAACCAGTTTGCCAACCCGGACAATCCGGCAGCTCACTACGCCACCACCGGGCCCGAGATACTTGCAGCCAGCGGTGGTCGTATCACACATTTTGTCAGTTCAATGGGTACTACCGGTACCATCATGGGAGTGTCACGATTTCTGAAAGAGCAAAACCCGCAGATTCGGATAGTGGGCGTACAACCTGAGGATGGGTCAAGCATTCCAGGTATAAGGCGCTGGCCCGAGGCCTACCTGCCCAAAATATATGAGCCCGAGCGAGTTGATGAAATTATTGACGTCTCCGCCGAAGAATCAGAAGCCATGGCCCGGCGCCTGGCGCGTGAAGAAGGGATATTCAGTGGGGTATCGTCAGGTGGGGCAATGATCGCTGCTCTGCAGATAGCAAAGCAGGTAGAAAACGCTGTTATCGTTACTATCGTATGTGACCGTGGTGACCGCTATGTTTCCAGCGGTCTTTTCCCTGCTTAGGTCCTGCCTGGATTTTTTGTCGAGCAGCGCTTGCGGCCAATCTCATGAAAGCATGAATTCAACATCGATTCCGGCCACTTTCAGCGAATCGCCACTGCTGAGCATAACCGGGTCATCACCGATCATACTGTCATTCAGACGTGGACGATCGTCACTATTTTCACTTTCGATGTGCATCAGGAAGTAGCCTTCCGGCTTTTTCATGATCGCGGCTATTTGTATGCCCGGACGGCCCAGTGTTGTAACTGGTTTGTCGATGGGTAACACCTGTCCCGACTTTGCTCCATTCTTGATCTCAATCACGGCACCCGCGGTATCGGGCGATTCGGTGTGATCAAGAATATGTGACAGTTCATTGTCGTCTGAGGCGATCGCTGCAGCTGCCTCTTCAGCAGTGGCAAGCGCTGGCTGCGCGGATGCTGCAGCGTTGCTGGAAATTTCTGAATCAGACTGACCGAAAGTCTCATCGTCAATGTCAGAATCAGCAGGAGCATCGCTGATCATCGCCTGGATTTCGTTCTCATCCGGTTCGTAGTAATCACCGGCAAATTCACTTGCTGTGGGAATTGCGCCGTCGTTATGCTCGTTGGCCTGCTGATCGTTGCCCGAACCCGCTGCAATTGCCGCACCCGTAACTGCGGCGGCACCTGCCACTGCTGCTCCCGGGCGGAGGTTCAGTGCGGCCTTCTGGGCTAGAGACATAGGTTCTTTGTCATCGACAGCAGGCTCGAAATCGTGGTCACTGCCAGCCGTGGCCAAATTGGATTGTGCGGGTATTGAACTGGAAGCTGAAGTAGCACCCGGGGCTGGAACAGTGCTAGACGCGGCCGATGCAATCGAGTCGGCAGACGCAAGCAAGTGTTCCGGTTGTAAAAACGTCAAGCGAGCCTTGCCGATCACAATGTCGTCACCATCGTTAAGTAGCTGGCGGCTGATCAGTCGGCCATTAATGTAAGTGCCGTTGGTACTGTTCTGATCTTCAATCATTGTGCCTTCACCATCAATGGTGATTTTGCAGTGAACACCACTGACTGACAGGTGCGGTACACACACATCATTTGTAGAACGACGGCCGATTGTGATTGTCTTGATTTCGACATCAAAATCGTATTCGTCCATTTCATTGTTTTCGTGCGTAACGATAATGCTTGTCATGTTTCTCCTGCAAATCAATCTTTAGCAGCCCTGGCATAAAGTGAAAGATGCTCTTCAAGCCGGTTGCCCGTTTACTATTTATCTAATGACCGCTAACTGGCAGTCTTTTCAAATTTAGCGTACCAAAACCGGGCCTCGGCACCCAATATAATACGCCGTCGCCTATCAACGTTGTGTCACAACGTAAAAGTCATAATTTAAACGTAACAGTCATGCTTGGTGATGCCTGCCTTGGCAATGCCCGCCGATGGTTGTCTGCCAATCGCCACCTGCCAACCAAAGTCGACGCAGAACGCGATCGCTTTAGACTATGGCAGCCCCCGAATCTTTGAACAAAGTAATCAGCGAATGATACCCGAACTCAGGATAATTTTTCGACTACATTGGTGTTGACACAACAGCACTTTAAATTTTTCGCCGAGACAATTTAAAGGCACTGAAGTCTGTACATCAGTGTCAATTGTTTGTAGCGACGGCCAACAAAAACGAAGATTTATTCATCTGTTACGAGGGGCGTAATTATTGGCCCTCTGGAAGTTTGCGTCAACTTGAAAATAGCAGTAAAAACGGGCATTTAATGCATGTATTTCAAGAAGATTGGGTTGTTCAGGATTTGCTTGGCAGAATTTTGAGTTTTTGGCCGGGACGCAAACGCTTGGCGTTGGGTAATTGCCCGTTTTCCAATCGGATCTGGGTGATCTCGACCCTGAATTTTAGTGCAATTTCTGACAGAGTATCGCCGGGTTTGATCACATAGGCAGTTGATTCGGCAATATCTGGTTTGACAGCAGCAATCGCGGGTTTCTGTTTAGCATTAAGGACGGCCAAACTTTGTCCGATTTTTATCAAATCGTTATCAAGGCGGTTGAGTTCGCGTAATTGCCTTTGTGTCAGCCCGTACTGCAGCGCGATGGAGCCTATACTTTCACCGGCGACAACTGTATGTGTGGCTGGCAAACGAAATAAGGGTTTGTCAGCGAGTATTTCCTCGGCAAGCTTCTTTTCAAATTGCTTTACTGACGCAGTAGGTATCATCAGGGTATGAGGGCCGTCAGGTGGCGTTACGTTATAGATCAATCCTCCGTTGAATTTACGCAGGTGCTTTTCAGAGATACCACTCAGGCGAGCTGCCACATCGAGGCTGATTCGGGCGTTCGTATCGACTTGTTGCAAGTAAGGCTTGGCCGCAACTTTTGGCAGGCTCAAAGCGGGAGCTGGTGTTTGCCTGACCAGCTCAGACAAAGCAATAAAGTTGGGGACATACATGGAAGTTTCGCGTGGCAATGGGAGCGACCAAAAATCAGTAGGTAAGCCATTCGATCGGTTTTTGCGGATAGCAGCTTTTACGCGTCCGGGCCCGGCATTGTAGGCCGCCAACGTATGCTCCCAGTTGCCTCCGAACTCGGCGTTGATAAAGCTCAGGTAATCCAGCGCGGCACGTGTCGACTTGATGACATCTGCACGATCATCAAACCAGGTGTTAATTTTCAAACCGACTTCAAATGCTGTGGCGGGAACAATCTGCCAGAGCCCGGCCGCCCGGTTCTCACTTATGACATGAGACTGATAACCACTTTCAATAACCGGCAGTAGCGCCAGATCCAGCGGCAGGCCGCGTGCCTCCAGACGTTCAACAATGTAGGCAATAAAGGGTGTGGCGCGAGTCAGAATCTTTTCATACGACCATTTCTTCTCCAGCAGCCTTCGTTTATAGATGTCAATTATGGGGTTAGTGTGCAGCGGCATCCTCTTGGACGAGGTAATTTTCTGCCAAACGTCGATGTCTCTGCGTTTGGCATCGCTATGCAACGAACCATCCTCGCGCCACACAAACTGATCGCTGACTTCGATCGACATGGACCGATCGGCTTCGGCTGAATTACCCAGAGGTGGCAATTCTTTTTTGCTTTCTGCGGCGATAGCGGTGGAGCTCAAACCGACAACCAGACAGCAGGCCACGATGGTACAACGTAGGCGTGCAACCAGGTCGCCAAACTTGCCAGCTTGAGTCTGGTCATACTGAAGGCGGGCGTTCATTTTAGGTATAACACCCTGATTGTTCAGCATTTTTAAGCAACCGGCGTCCTTTCTGCATCAGAAATAGACTCGCAAACTGTCATGCGAACCGCTATAACCTAATAGCGGTAATGGTTGCAGTGTATGGCTGGTTACTGGCACAGTGCTTAATAGTTGCTGGATAGCTAAGGCTTTTATGCGGCACTCACGCTGATTACGCTTAATGAAGGCGGATGCCGCTTTTGCAAACGCCCCTTGTTAATCCCAAGCCTTTAACTGCCATTCCCGACAAATCAGGAAACAGCGGGTTGGCAAGGTGAATTTCATGCGCACAACAGACAAACACTCGCCCGTTTGGGTTTCGAGTCAGCCGTTGCTTCGGGAATGGTACGCATCTGCCCTTGGTCAGTCCATTCTTGCACAACTTGACCAACATTTAAGCACTATTTTACCTGCTGTGTTTGGCTATCAGGGATTACAGTTAGGTTCGCTGGGTAGCAACACGTCGTTCCTGGAAAAGGCAGGCATTCACAAGACCCTGTTGCTCGAGTCTCCTGTTAGTCAATTCAAAAGTATAAGCTCCGGAACTGACACCACGCCCATTGTATCCGTGGCAGGCCGGCCTGCCCAGTCCGCAGATGATACTACGGAAGAGCCCGCAGTTAGTACTGTTAGTAAGTCTGAGTGCTCTAAGGACCCGGCACTGCCAACCGAGTCTGGCGTGCTGTCAGGCTCACAAGTGCCGCATCTTGCTGCTGATGTGCAGAATCTGCCAATAGCCAATGATGTGATGAAAATAGTGCTGTTGCCGCACACGCTCGACTTTTCCGCAGATCCCTATCAGGTATTGCGTGAAGTTGACCGGGTACTCACTGCAGATGGTCACATGGTGATCATCGGTTTCAGTCCATGGAGTCAGTTTGGTTTGCGTCGAAACGTTATACGCTGGCGCCGAAATGTCCCCTGGAATGGCAACTTTTATTCGCGAAGTCGTGTAACAGACTGGCTATCGGTACTGAACTATCGAGTTCATGAGAGTCATGCCTTCTTCCTCAGACCGCCCTTGCAGAGCGCAAAAATCCTTCAACGTTTGAGACTTCTGGAAAAGAATCAGCGATGGCTTGGTTTATTTGGTGGCCTCTATTTATTGCACGTACGCAAACAGACACTGCCCATGACGCCCGCCAAACGTGTCTGGCTACCACAGCGCCAAGGTATTCGCGTAGGTAGTTTTGTTCGAGCAAGAGAACCAGGAGCCGCAACCACTGCTGCACGTCAGACGGTAAAACCCGAGAAGCCGGATAGCTAGGGCACAGCTGCTTTTATTGGCGATACAAAGCCAGCGTTGCGGTTGAAATCCCGGCTCGCGATGTCCCTGCGCTACTAATCAATAATCGGGCTTTTCAGCCGCCTTGTATTCTGGGTAATAAATAAATCTCGGCACCGTCTGGTAATGGTTGCTGCCATGAATCCTGATAGATGGTTCCATTGATTGAGACAGCGATACCTTCTTCCATGTGGGGTAGCAGTTG
>CALLOA010000151.1 GCA_938005265.1 uncultured Granulosicoccaceae bacterium | reverse complement strand
GCCGACGGAGTACACAAGCTGGGTGCACAGGATATTGTGGCCTATGGTTATCTGCTACTGGGCATACTGATCATTCTGGTTCCGGTGTTATGGACAGTGTTGAGCTCATTCAAACCCGATACTGCCATTGAGAGCTTCGATACCCGCCTCCTCCCCTATGACCAGATCGAGCAGACGATTGAGGGTGTCGGTAACAGGGCGCTCTATCACTGGCAACCTGAAAGCGGTGAATCAACTACAGTTTTCAAGGCCGGGCCAACCCGCAGAATCACTGATGTGGCGACTCCGCAAGACCCAACCACCATTCTGCAGGCACCGCGTAAAGAGTTGCAAGTAGCCGAAGAGGTTCGCATTGCCAGCGAGAATTATCTTGACCCCTTGCTGCAACGCAACGGCCAGAAATATTTCAATATCCGCCTGTTGTTATGGAACTCGATTTTTGTCACTGTCGTCGCAACGCTGATAACGTTGCTAATTAATTCCATGGCTGCCTTTGCACTGTCAAAGTACCGCTTCCGTGGCCGCCTGACTTTCACGATACTGATTGTTGCAACACTGCTGATTCCCAACACGATTATTCTGGTCTCGCTGTTTTTTGTGGTATGGACCTTCGGCATTTTTGGCTCGTTGTGGGGAGTTATCATTCCAGCCGCAGCAACACCTACAGGCGTGTTTTTATTACGCCAGTACATGTTGACCATCCCGGATGAATTGCTGGAAGCCGCCCGTATGGATGCAGCATCCGAGTGGCGCATCTACTGGCGCATCATTCTGCCACTGTCATTGCCTGCACTTTCGGTACTTGCAATACTTTCGGTTATCTGGCGCTGGAACGATTTCCTGTGGCCGTTAATCGTGCTGATCTCTGACCCGTCTGCCCACACGATCCAGATTGGACTGACCACCTTCTCCGGCGAGTTTGATCAGGATCATCACTATATACTGGCCATGACCGTGGTATCACTGATTCCCATCACACTGGTGTTTGTGTGGCTGCAGCGCTTCATTACCACCGGCATTGCGACCACCGGATTAAAATGACCAATCGCGCGCTCGAACTTAAAGATATCCGTAAATCATTCGGCGATGTCGATGTCATTCACGGCATTGATCTGGAAATCAACGAAGGCGAATTCGTGGTGTTTGTCGGACCATCCGGCTGTGGCAAATCAACGCTGTTACGGCTGATTGCCGGACTTGATGATCCAACCTCCGGAGACATACTGCTGGCAGGTGAACGGGTCAATCACGTTCCTGCATCTGAGCGGGGACTATCCATGGTGTTTCAATCCTACGCACTATATCCACACATGAGTGTGCGAAAAAACCTGTCCTTCGGTTTGGAGAATTTGCGTGTTGATCGTGCAGAGATAAATCGTCGCGTGTCCAGCGCTGCTGAACTTTTACAAATTGATCAACTACTGAACCGCCGCCCAGGGCAGCTCTCCGGTGGGCAGCGACAGCGGGTCGCGATTGGCCGCTCGATAGTCAGAGAACCCAAAATATTTTTATTCGACGAGCCTCTGTCCAATCTTGATGCTGAGCTGCGCTTGCAGATGCGCGTAGAAATATCATCCTTGCATGCGCAGTTGGGCAATACCATGATCTACGTTACTCACGATCAGGTTGAGGCAATGACCATGGCAAACCGCATCGTTGTGCTGCGTGGTGGCCGTGTTGAGCAGGTAGGAGCGCCACTGGATTTATACAACCATCCGGCAAACCGTTTTGTTGCAGGCTTTATCGGTGCACCGCAGATGAACTTTTTGCAAGCAAAATGCAGCGCCAATGGCAGCAGTGCAAACATCTCATTTGCTGGAAATATTGCCAAGGCAGTTAAATGCGACAGCAGCGAAACCGATGTTACCGTTGGTGTGCGGCCTGAATCCATTGCAGTTTCGCTTGACGGCAGTGGTGATACTACTGCCACGGTTGAGAACTTTGAACAGCTGGGTGCAATCACCTATATCTATTCCCGGCTAACCACGGGCGAACCACTAACCGTGCAGTTGGCAAGCCAGATACCGCTGCAGCGAGGGCAGACGATCGGTGTCAGCTTTGATGCTTCAACGCTGCACGTATTTGCAAATAGCGATGCCGGCATGGCGTTGACCAGAAACCACCAGTGAAAACAACTGAGAATACTTAGACCCGTCGATGAACTCAGAACATAGTTACAACGTGGCTTTAGTTGGTCTTGGCATGGTCAGCGGCACCTATGTTGATGCACTTGCCAATATCGAATTACCGGTCAATCTGAAAGGGGTGCTAAGCACAAGCAGAGAGACCGCAGAAATATTTCTCAGCAAATATTTCGCAAACGAACAACCACAGTCCAAGCCACAGATCTATCCGGATATAGAAGCCATTGCAGCCGACTCTGATGTGGATTTCGTCATACTGACAACACCACCCAACGCACGCGAAGATCTGATCAAGGCACTGGCAGCAGCCGGCAAGCCAGTATTAATGGAAAAACCGGTGGAACGCTCGCTGCAAGCAGCCACCCGTTTGTGTGAAGTTTGTGAATCAGCCGGTGTACCTCTTGGCATAGTGCTTCAGCACCGCGCACGCCCTTCTGCACAGGCACTCTTGGAAATTGCACAGCAAGGTACGACCGGCCCACTACAGGCAATCGAAATCAGCGTACCTTGGTGGCGTGAACAAGCCTACTATGATGAGCCGGGGCGCGGCAGCTACGCACGTGATGGCGGTGGCGTCATGATAAGTCAGGCTATCCACACTCTGGATTTGGCGTTGCAATTCACCGGGCCTGTAAGTGATGTCATTGCTCTGAGCGGAACCACCGGGCTACATGCAATGGAAGCTGAAGACTTTGTCAGTGCGGGCTTAAGCTTTGCAAACGGCGCAATGGGTTCACTATTTTGCTCCACCGCCTGTTACCCGGGCCGCACCGAAAAAATCATTCTTCACTACAAAAATGTCAGCGCTACATTGGAATCAAGTTTGTTGCAGTTGCACTGGCAAGATGGTCGTTCAGAAACAATAGGTGCTGTAGCTGCCAGCGGTGCAGGTGCTGACCCAATGGCATTCACATCAGACTGGCACCGTTTCACCATCGAAAATTTCATAGAAGCGATTGCCGGTAAGGCTGACTTGCTTGCATCTGGCCGCTCTGCCCTGACAGTGCATGCACTAATTGATGCCCTGGAGCGATCCGGGCGTAGCGGTCAGCGGGAAAATGTAGCTCACTGATCAGTTGTTTAACAGACTCACTTAAGGAAAGGAAGATTTGCCGTGACTGATGAACTCAAGCTGGGCGTGCTGGGCATTGACCACGCTCATATATTTAACATGCTGGGCAACATGCAAAAACTGGGTTGCCATTGTGAGCACTGGTGGAGTGCCGAACCCACCAGCAACGACCAGAGTTTTATAGAGACTTTTCCGACACTGCAACGGGTCGACGATAAGGCACGTATTCTCGACGACCCGGACATCAACATGATTCTGATCTCCGCCATCCCCGCTGATCGCGCCGATCTGGCCATTGCGGCAATGGAAGCCGGCAAGGATGTTATGGTGGATAAACCCGGGTGCACAACATTGGCACAACTAGAAGCAATCAAAGCATGCGTCGAGCGTACCGGTAGAATCTGGACGGTTAACTTTTCAGAACGCTTTGAAGTCCCCGCAGTAGTCAAAGCCGAAGAGCTGGTCGCCTCTGGCGCAATCGGCCGGGTAATCCAGACCATGGGTACAGGCCCACACCAGCAAGGGCTACACAAACGCCCGGACTGGTTTTTCAAGCGCGAGCGATTCGGCGGCATCTTGTGTGACATTGGCTCACACCAGATCGATCAATTCCTGTTTTTTACCGGCTCCACTAATGTCACTATTGCCCACGCGCTGGTTGAAAACACCACGCGAGCTGAGCACCCTGAATTCCAGGATTTCGGCGAAGTAGTTTTGAATGGCGACAAAGGCCACGGCTATGTCAGGGTTGACTGGTTTACACCGGATGCGCTGCCGGTCTGGGGCGACGGGCGACTCTTTCTATTGGGCGAAAACGGCTACATCGAACTACGCAAGTATATTGACGTTGCGCGTGAGAACACGGGTAATCATCTGTATCTGGCCAACGGTGACAAGGTTGAACACATAGACTGCAACGACGTTGAACTCACCTATTCGCCCAGATTGATAGACGACATCCGCAACCGCACGGAAACTGCGGTGACACAAGAACATACGTTTCGAACCATGGAACTGGCACTGCAGGCGCAGCAACTGGCAGAGTCCTCGTCAACATGAATAGTACACGCAACGTAGCCATTATCGGTGCCGGCATTGGCCGGGAACATCTTCAAGCCTACCAGCAACTGCCCGAACGTTTTAGTGTGCATACGCTGTGTGATCTTGACCAATCGCGTGCAATGGAAGTACTGAAAACAGCACCCGACACCAGCTACAACCACAGCTTTGAAAAAGTACTGCACAACAAAGATATTGAGCTGATTGATATCTGCCTGCCACCCCACTTGCACTTCGAAACATGCGAACGCGCTCTATTAGCCGGCAAGTCAGTTATTTGTGAAAAACCTTTAGTCTCCAGTGTCCGGGATGCCGATCGATTGATTGAGCTCACAAAATCAAAAGGACTGTCCATCTTTCCTGTATTTCAATATCGCTACGGGCTAGGTGGCCTGCAAATGCGTAAACTCATAGACAGCGGACTCACAGGCAAGGCCTACACCGGCACGCTGGAGACTCACTGGAATCGAGGTGCTGACTACTACGAACCGGATTGGCGTGGCACATGGGCAGGGGAACAAGGTGGCGCAGTCCTGAACCATGCGATCCATATACATGATTGGCTTAGTTTTATATTTGGTCCTGTCGCTTCGGTTTATGCCGAACTCGCCACACGCGTCAACGACATCGAAGTCGAAGATTGTGCGGCTTTGTCGATACGCATGGAGAGCGGCGCGCTGGTGACCAGCTCCATCACACTCGGCGCGGCTGATGATACATCCAGATTACGTTTCTGCTTTGAAGGATTAACCGCACAAAGCTCACACAACCCATACGCCCCGGCACAAGGCCAATGGACTTTTACAGCACGCGAGCCTTATAAACAACAAGACATTAACGACGCACTCGCAAATATTCAGACCCCGCTCGCCGGTTATGTTGGGTTTTTCAA
>CALLOA010000150.1 GCA_938005265.1 uncultured Granulosicoccaceae bacterium | reverse complement strand
TATGGCCATCCAGCCAGCGAATGTTGCAAAAACCAACGGCAATCATTCGCAATCAGTTACCCCGGACACGACTGTACAGGGCAGCGGTGAATCTGAAACTCTGCAAATCAAATCAATAAACGTACTGGAATCCAATCGTGTATTCAGCACCGTTGAGCTAACTTACGAGTGTTTCTTCCCGACAGGACAGAATGGGGGTGGAGAGCATTCTGCGGAGCCCGCGTTGCGTGTTGCACTGGTACTGAAACTCAACCACCAGAATGGCGCTTTTCAACAGACTATCACTGTGCATAATCCGGGGCCTGCCATGCATCCCGGTGGTTTCTGGGATATGGGTGGCGCAGGTTCTGTCTTGCTTGAACAGTTCGACCTGATCTTTGTGCTGGACCAGCGGGATAGTTGTCAGTTGTCACTTTCAGCTGCAACCAATGATCATTCCTTGTCACTTGACAGGGGCAGCGATGTTTTGCTTTACCAGGAGTCCAGCGGCGGTTCAAACTGGCAAAGCCGGGTGCATACGAATCGTAAAAATGAAGTTCCTTTGCGCACTTGTGGTCACAAGCTGTTAGTGAATGGTATCGAACAAACTGGCGAGGAAAATACCGGGGCCCGTGCGGAGCCGATTGTTTATTGCTCGCATGCTGAGCAAGGCTTCGGGCTTTTTTACCGGCATTTCTGGCAGGCTTTTCCGTCCAGCGTCTCGGTTAAAGGAAATGTCATTACAGCCGGTTTGTTGCCAGGCGAATTTCCGGACCAACATGAAATCCAGGGTGGTGAGAAGTTATGCAAGGAAATTTGGGCTTCATGCGGTCACTCAATAGAAACTCTGCGAGGATTGCGCGAGCCATTGACGGCGGTGATTGCACCATCGCACTGGCAGAAAATTCCGCACTTGCTGTATTTTGACTCCGAACGTGCTGATCATCCGGTACAGCAACTGATACAGGAATCATTGAACGGCACAAACAATTTCTTCGCCAAACGCGAAACCTATGACGAGTACGGTTGGCGAAACTTTGGAGAATTGTTTGCGGATCATGAGTCCTGGATACGTGATGAGGGCTATTTTGTTTCTCATTACAACAACCAGTACGATGCCATTTACGGCTTCGGTTTGCAGTACTTGCTCACCGGGGATCGTCGCTGGTTCGAGCTTATGGACCAGCTGGCCCATCATGTCGTTCATATTGATCTCTACAACACGAAAGAAGATCGGGAGGACCACAATGGTGGGCCTTTCTGGCATACCGATCACTACATGGATGCTTACACTGCGTCCCACCGTGCACACTCTGCCAAGCAGAATGAAAATGATGGCAAACCTGTAGGCGGTTGTTTCTCGCCTGAGCATTGTTATACCAATGGACTGACACTCCACTATTTCCTGACCGGTAACCGTGCATCACGTGATGCGGTACTAAACCTCAGCAATTGGGTTCTGGCAATGGAAAATGGTGGTGGTTCCTTCATCGGTGCGCTGCAACGGGTTGCAGGCCGGGAATTAGTTTGCATCAAGCAGCTGGTGAACAAGGGTGAGACGTATGGTTATTACCATTACTTCAATCGTGGAACCGGCAATATGATCATCAACATGGTTAATAGCTATGAAGTCACTGGTGATAATCAATGGCTGAAACGCGCAGAGCTGATTATTCGTGAATCCATACATTACGATGACGATATCGAAAAGCGAACCCTGTTGAAAGCCGAAAGGCGCTGGTCCTATGTTGTGCTGTTGTTTGCCATTACACGCTACCTCGGTATCAAGGAGCTGGAAGGCTCGATGGATGAAGAATACTGGTATGCTCGTGAAGCGTTTGTCAGTTATTCGCGCTGGATGCTTGAGAATGAGGTGCCTTACCTGGAAAACGCTGAAGATCTGGTACATGTCAACCATACCTGGACAGCGCAAGATTCTCGCAAGTGCTATTTGATGTTTCAGGCGGCTTTTTACGACCCTGCCAACGAAGATGCTTACCGTGAAAAAGCCAGGCAGATCATGGCTTATGTCGTGGAGAAGCTAGGCGATTCCGATGAGCTGTCATACACACGCATACAGGTGGTTTTGCTGCAGAGTTTTTGTCGCAGTAAAATGGTGTCTGGCCGCGCTGACGAAATACGTCATGCAACGCACGATTTTGATCTTGGCAGCCCGCCTGAACCAACCATCGCACAACAGATTTTCAAAATTACCGGGAAACTGGGTGCAGCCTTGATGAGGTTTTCGCCAGCGCGCGAATACCGTTGGCTTAAAACCCATAGAAAACTTGGTTGAACCGTTAAGCCAATGCATCGTCCAACTCGCATCACAGAGTAAGTAGTAAATCCATGAGTACTGAGCATTTCGGAATCTTTCTTTTCGCCTATCTGTTTGTGGCGACACTGGTGCTACTGTTCTGCGTGTTTGCAAAAAACGGTAGCCGTCTGCGCCTGGTGGCGTTGATTATCGCAGCCCTGGGGCTGGTTCTGAGTATTGTTATTGGTTCTCTGCTCTATGAGGGCCAGAATTTTCTGATTGGCTTAATGCAGCAGCTGATGACGTTGTCCCGCACCCACACCGTTGCCTTGTTACTGGGTGTGTCAGCTGCAGTTCCTCTGGCATTGCTGCCAGGGTTTCGTAAAACCCGATGGGTCAATCTGGGCGGTTTTACCCTGGTTACGCTTTCGTTGCTGGGAGTCATTGTGTTCGGCGGGTTTGCAGCC
>CALLOA010000149.1 GCA_938005265.1 uncultured Granulosicoccaceae bacterium | reverse complement strand
GCACCGTCTTTGACCTGTTGGACTTCAGCATGCGCAGCTTCCACCTCTGCACTTCTCGGGTAATGCGCGTGCAAACGCTGGGTACCATCAGCAGCCACTTCATATGAAAGACCATGCGTCTCTATCGTTGATTCAATCGTTGCCGCTTGACTGGAACGCTCAAGACACGCATCAAGCGTTCGAACCCGTGTCGCCTCGTTCGGCTGATAAATATCGAGCTGTGTGCGATGCCGCGACATCGCCACATACAACAGATGCCGATCCAGACTCGCTGACCCTCACACCATCGCCCGATCCACGGTCGTCCCCTGGGATTTGTGAATGGTGCTCGCATACCCGTGCTGCAAATCGGTGTACTCCTTCGCACTAAACTGAACAACCGAACCATCATCACGCTGCACACGCACAGTATCTTTCTCAATCCCCACCACCTCACCAAACTGACCGTTCAGCACACCCACCTGTTTGTCATTTCGGGTAAACACCACCCGATCCCCCACCGCAAGTTCTAACGCCCCACCGAACGCCACGGCCTCCCCCAACTCCCCACGCGCCTGACGTTCAGCACGAACCGCTGCATTCAACATCGTCACATCCACTTTTCGATGCGCCAGTATGATCGCTGAGTCTGATCCCTTTGATCCCTCCTCATCGGTAGCCAGATACCGATCAAACAGCGCAGGCACTAACGCCTCCTGAGTTCCTTCATGCACAGGCTCAACCGCTCATCCCCGGTCACATGCCGAACCGCGGCCTGCTGCTCATCACTCAAATCAAACGACAAGGATTCAAACGCCGTTGAGACACTCGCGGATGTCAATCCAAAGTCCCGTGCCTCACTCATCGCATCCCCGAGAGCGGTCACCGAACGCTCGGTCTCAATCGCTTCAACCGTGGTCAGAAGCTCAGGCGCTCGACCCCGAACCGACCCAGGCAATTCAACGGTCACAATCGATGGATGCACATCCAGCTGCGCTTTGATTGCAGCAAAACTCGCCGGATCATCCGTCACCGCCCGATACAAATCGTGACGCGTGAACAACGTCTTCATGCCACTGACTTGCTCAATGATCGCCGACGATTTAGAACGCTCAGCCAGTTCCGCTGATTGCGCTTCACGGAACGCCAACGTCGTCGCTTTCCCATACCAGCGACGCTCGGAAAACATCAAATGCACATGCGGATTCTCGGGATGCCGAAGTTGCTCTGCCGCTCCAGGTTCGGCAGTTATAGCAAGTGTTTGTAAAAGATTTATTTACTGAAGCCCTTTTCTTTTGCACTGGTTGCAACCCATGCATCAATCGCTTGCAGCGTTTGTTCTGCATTTAACCTACCTTGAAAAAAGGCCGGTATTTGTTCGCCTGCCGCATGATGCAGTAACCCGATAAAAACATCACTAGGGTAGGCGGGCGCTCCACCATCCACTACCTGTTGTACACCTGTGGCACTGGAATCAGGTTTGAAATCCTCGAGTAACCAGACTGCATCTTCTTTGTGGTTCTCCAGCAGATAGCCTGAATACAAACCTCGCAACATGGCTACAAAACCTGCTGCTGCGCGATCCTGTGTAAGGTTCTGTGGAATGGCGAACCCGACCCACCATAAGGTGGATGCTGGTTTCAGGGATTCCGGGTTATCAGCAGCTTGAATCAATGGTGCGTTTAATAGTCGAGTCTGTGACCTTACAATCGGTAAGGTATCAGTGGAATTCAGAATAGAGCCGGCTCGCGACCCCCATAAAAATGCAATTGCGGCATTTCCTGACTGCCAGAGCGCCTGTATCTCGTTGGTACCCTGACTCAAATAGTCGGGATTCATACAAGCGGTCATGGCCTTAAGGTTGTTAAGAGCGTCCAGGCCCGCAGGGTTGTTGACGCTGGCACCGTTACCTTCGGTAAAGTTGCCACCTGTGGCGAGATAGTGGTTAATAAATTCAAGACCGAGATCCCAGCCAGCCTTGAAAGAAGCCACGAGTGGGTAACGAAGGCCGGTCTCATCTTGCAATTTTCCACACAAACTAATGACATCGGTCAATGTAACTGGTGGGGCTGCATTCACTGAGTTCAGCATATCTTCGCGAACATACATGTGTTGCGCGTTAGCAAGTGCTGCAATGGCCATTGTCTTGCCATTAAAAGTGACCCGGTTAGATTTGGGCAGGTTAGGTGCGTACTGTTCTATCAGCTTGTCCAGAGGCTGAAGCAGCCCCTCATTCATTAAGGGGACAATCGCGTTGTTACCGGTCAAAACAATATCGAAGTTGGCAGGGCTGGACTGCAAGGCGGGCAGTTGTAATTCTCTGTAAGACTGTGTCAGTTCAGCGCTTATTTTGTATTTATCGCTGCAATGTTCAACAGCTTTGGTGAGCCCGTGCAGGGCGGGAAAATCGTTACCCAGAATTTTAAGCTCAGTATCGGCTGGCAAGGTTATGTGGTCGATCTGATGGTGATCGCACTTGTTGTTAGTGGCTGCGTGGCTTGTTTGTGCCGGGGCAAACAGCAAAACGGCAATCAGGATTAGACTGAAAAGACCAGCGAAGAAAGCCGCCATGTCATTTGCATGCCAGACTTCGTGGCGGTGAGCTGCTTTGTTAAACGTTTTCATCGTAAACCTGCTTTCGGGGGTGCGCATTACTTGTGGGTCTTGTGTGGATAGCTCGATTTGCTGCTCAAAGAGTCTGACTGAATTTCTCCGTCACTGATTGTCCTGATGTGTCACTACACTGTTAAGCCAGATCAGCGATTACCAGTTGGTCAGAAGCTCAAAAGTGACAGGCTTCACGCATTGTCTGTTTTAATTGTGTGTCTGTTCATATGTGATTGAGTTGGCGCCGTCGATATGGTTAGAGAGCTGTAGGGGCATACTTGGTGCTGGCTGCGAGGCCTGAGCGAGGCGGTAATTAGTGGGAAGGCGGCTCAATTAGATGGATTGAACTAAAAAAACAAAAATACGTCGAACATTATTGAATATTTTTACGGTGATTTTTGCATTTTTTTTGGCGTTTGCTCGGTTTTTTTGCCGCTTTTTTGGCCGTTTTTTGCTGGCCGTTGTTGCAGGCCGTTTTTGCAAGGTCTAGTACTTTTTGCCAGAACTTGCTTGTCACGCAAACCATTTAGCTACTATAAAATACACTTACAGTTTGAAAACAGATTAAATTTATACCTTGATTTATGTACCGCTATATTTATGTCCCACTATTATACAAATAGAGTTTTCTAGAAGTGCCTGATCAATCCCATCAAAGTAGAATTTCTGACCATGAAGATTCCGGGACGGGCTCCGGGGCTGATTTTGCTTCTGCAGAAGTTCCCTGTCAGGAAATCCCATATCAGGAATTCCCCTATCAGGAAGTCGCAACAAGGATTCGTGATTTTCAGGAAAATTCCTGTGACGGCCCGGTCGTAGACTATCACGACCCCATTTCGCTGAAAGGCAAACTCACAGAGTTACATTCGAACTCAGAGCCCGGGTCTTGGGATAGTATCTGGCAGGCGATAGATTTTTATCTCTCACATTCTGTCAAGACCTCACATCCTCAATATTTCAATCAATTGTGGGCTGGTCATTCGCAGCCTGCCCTGGTTGGCAGTGTTTTCGAAGCCGTAGCCAATACTTCGATGTATACCTACGAGGTTGCCCCGGTCGCCACATTAATTGAAACTGAAATGTTGAATCGTATGAAAGCAGTTTTTGGTTTCAAGGGTGGGGAGGCACAGATTACTACCGGGGGTAGTAACAGCAACTATCTTGCGTTGTTACTGGCATTGCATAAAAAATTTCCTGAACTCAAGACCCGGGGGCTGCAAGGGTTGCCTGCTGTTTCTGTTTTCGTTTCAGATGATTCGCATTATTCGATGGATAAGGCCATGGTGATGGCAGGCGTAGGCCTGGATTCGTTGGTACGCGTACCGGTAGATGTGAATGGTTCTATGGATGTCGCTGAATTAGGCCGGTTGCTAAAAGAGTCGGAGTCAAGCGGGCGGGTGCCGGTTAGCATTGTTGGAACAGCTGGAACTACAGTAAGGGGTGCATTCGACCCTTTCAGTGAAATAGCTGATTTGGCAAAGAGGCATCAATGCTGGTTCCATATAGACGGTGCATGGGGTGGGGCTGTGGCGTTCTCTGAACATGAAAAACGCAACCTGAAGGGTTCCGAGCTTGCAGACTCATTGAGCTGGGATGCCCACAAAATGCTTGGACTGCCCTTGATGTGCAGTATGGTTTTTGTTCGCGAATCCGGCCATTTCGACAAGGTTTGCAATCTCGGTGATACCTCCTACATTTTTCATACGGGTACAGATGAAAATGAAACACGAGACCTTGGCCCGTATTCGCTTCAGTGTGGCAGGCGGGTAGATACACTCAAGTTGTGGTTGGAATATCTGTTCTATGGGGTAAGTGGTTTTGCACAACGTGTCGATAATTTCATGGCGCTGTCGCGTTATGCTGAAGAGCGTATTGCCAGTGAGCCGACTCTCGAACTGCAAAGCCACCGTTGGATAAACAATATCTGTTTTCGCAGTAAGGCTGCGTCAGGTATTGATCACAATGAGTTCAATAAAAAGATACGCGAGCATTTGTATCATTCTGGTGAGTCGCTAGTGAATATTGCTTATATTCAGGGAGATCTTACCATTCGGCTGATTATTTGTAATAAGGATGTAACTCAACAGGATATACAGAAATTTTTTGATAACTGGTTGCAAACTGCCAGGTTGATAGAATTGGAATACCAGCAATGTGCCTGAGATTTTTTCGTCAAGACTTATTCAATAATCAAACTTTCGATGCTTCCCCTGTTTTCGAAGATGTCTTTGAGGTGTTGTTGAATGCGCGCGATTTATGTGCAGAAAACGAAAATCTGGAAGATTGTGAAACCAGTTTGTCTGAACAATTGCAAGGCGTGTTAGCAAAAGATAATCAACGCTTACTGGATTTGCCCCGGCATGAGAGTTACAGCCGCCATGTTATTGGTGTCAGGGATGAATGGGTTGCTTATATCTGTCGATGGGAGAAAGACGTTACATCATGTGTACATGGTCACCCCTGGTTTGCCTATTATCAGGTGATCGATGGCACCCTGGACATGGATTTATACGAGCGTTGTGATGGCGCTACCGCTAATAACAGCCCGAACCGGGAACTGCATGAAAGTGTAGAAAAAGAAAACCCGGATCTGGAGCCAGTAAGGCATGTCAGTTCACAGCGCATGAAGCCGGGTGACATTGTATGGAGTGCAGGTAAGCCCGGGCAATACGATAATCTTATTCACCGGGTAAGTAGTGGTGCGCAGCCCGGATTCACCTTACATCTGTTCTCCGAAAATCCTGGCCTGGGTGAGCATTACCGTGTGCTTGCAGGTTAATGCTAATTTGATAATAGTTCGCGATCTGGCTGATAGTTAATACTGCCAGCCCACAGGTTGCGAGCTGGCAGTAACACTTAACGGGTATTTTTTAATTTGGCCCTATTACCCCCTATTACTCCCTATTACCCAATACGGCCCATTCCCATAGAACCCATATCATCATCTTCATCGCCAGGCTCGGCTGGCAAATCTTCAGGTTCCGGATCCATTACCAGCGACAGACCGGCTGGAGCAGCTGGAGGTTCGTCAGCAAGCGGGAGTGGTGTTACGTTTTCCGGTAAATCGTCTACTGATAATCCGTTTGCAGACGAATTGTTATCTGGAAGCTCACTAGAAGCCTCCGGAGCACTGGCTGCAGCGCCGGGAATGCCACCGGATAACAGTGCTTCCAGTGAATCTTCACCGCCTTCTTCGTCTTCAATGTTGTCTTCAGCTTCTTCCTCGCTAGCCGAGCCGCCAAATAGCAAGGCTGTCGGGTCTTCCTCTTCCTCTGTTTCGATATCTCCGCTGAGCTTAAGTCTCAAGCGCAAGTTATTAGCACTGTCTGCAAATTTTATCGCATCATCGAAGGACACTCTGCCTTCAACCACGAGATCGTAAAGCGCACTGTCAAATGTTTTCATCCCGGTATTTTCCGATTTAAACATTGTCTCTTTTATTTCATCAAGCTGACCTTTCATGATCATTTGCTTGATGGTGTGCGAGCCTAACAGTATTTCGATTGCGGCACAGCGTTTGCCGTCAACTGTTGGTACCAGGCGTTGTGAAACGATAGCGCGAATGTTGTTGCCTATATCAGCCAGCAATTGTTTGCGTCGCTCTTCCGGAAAGAAGTTGATAATTCGATCGAGTGCCTGGTTGGCATTGTTTGCGTGCAGTGTTGAAATCGCGAGGTGACCGGTTTCTGCAAATGCCAGGCAATGCTCCATGGTTTCGCGATCCCGAATTTCACCAATGAGAATAACGTCGGGTGCCTGGCGCAGCGTATTCTTCAGTGCGTCGTGAAAGCTAAGTGTATCCACGCCGACTTCTCGCTGATTGACTATGCACTTTTTGTGTTTATGAACATACTCCACCGGGTCTTCAATGGTGATGATGTGGCCACCTTTGAAGCCGTTGCGGTGATCGATCAGAGCTGCAAGAGAAGTGGATTTACCCGACCCTGTACCACCAACGAAGAGTACCAGCCCGTTTTTCGCTTCGACAACTTCTTTGAGAATCTCCGGCAGGCCCAGATCATCAAATTTGGGTATCTCGGTCTGGATGTTACGGCATACCATGGATATGGCATTGCGTTGTATAAAGATATTAACGCGGAATCTACCGATACCTTCTGGTGAAATAGCAAGATTCATTTCGAGCATCTGCTCGAATTCCTGCTGCTGTTCTTCATTCATCAGCTCCCAGGCAATATCTTTGATGTCCTCCGGTGTTAGCGGCTCATCCTGCATGGGTGTGAGTTCGCCTGAGAATTTTGCACTAGGCGGTGCGCCAGCTGCCAGATACAGGTCCGAACCTTCGTCATCTGCCAGTTTTTTGAGCATGCTGTAGATGTCCACAGTCTCTCCCTACGGTTATAGAAAATTCATAAAATTGAATAAATTCAAGAGTTCTTATTGTTCAGCAAACCAGTAAACGCGTTTGACCCTGATGTCGATGTCGCTGACCAATTCCTTGTTTACAAGAATTTGAGCAGATAGTCCGCCTTCCGGAAATATGACCACCGGTGAGCCTGGTATGCCGCTACTGCTGATTTCGGTTGATCGATTTTCCTTCCTCAGAGGTAAATTACTGTCGGCATTGCCAAGATGATCAACCGGTTCACCTGTGACTATGTCCAACATGTAAAAACGGCCCGTGTTCGGTGGTGGCCCACAGGCATCTGTCGGTGCTGAGTTACTGCCCGGTTGAAAAGTTGTTGCCAGTAAACGGCCAGCTATAGTGACCGTCTGCGAGAGTGATTTCTCACCATCCTCCAGATCGATTCTCCAGCCCGGAGAGTTCAGTAACTGGTTTTTGGCTTGCTGGGCAATCGTATCGTTATTCGATGCAACATCATTGCTGGTGGCGTTGTACAGGCTTTGGTGTCTGATCAAGGCAGGTGCAACAGGCGGCTCGCCTTTCTCGATGTTCTCATCTTTGAACACGTAGAACGCATTGCGACTGCCAGCATCCAAAGGGTTGTCACGGTTGCCGGAACCCATTGCAATAGTCATGTACGAACCGCCCGGTACGTTTTGTAGAGCTACGCTGGGCGCATAGAAGAAGGGTTGGTAGCCGCCATCAGATGTATCAGCGATAAGTTGAATGGAGAATTCACGATTTTGGTCCACATTATCCATGTCAATGCGCCAGACCTGCCCGCCAAGGTCGCCGAAATACATACGGTCAGCAAGTGTGTCACTATCACTGTCGATAACAGTGATGTTGGACGGAATCGCATAGTTCATATCCGGGTGCGTGGCTGACCAAATCAGATCACCGTCCCGATCAACCATAAAAATACTGTTGCCACTGGATGGCTGCCGATTATTCAGATCATCCAGCTCTCCATCGTAACCTCCACCGAAAACCAGAACACGTTCTTCGCCTGAATTCCTGTTAACGCGAATCAACGAAGCACGGGACCAGGTTTGGGCCAGTTTCTGGAACTGCCCCTGACCACCATCGATTTGCCATTTCAGTACCGGGTTTTCAGGGTTGGTGACATCCATGGCATAGTAGTGGCTACCACCGCGTCGCATGCCGAATATCAGTAGAATTTCTTCGCCATTGTTGACGACACCATCGTTATTCAGATCGTCATGCCATCGGGTAATGTTGCCGTCAAGTCCATAGATGTGATTGCTTGTCGTAATGCCCGTGCGCTGGGGGTCGAGATTCTTGAGAAGTTCTTTCGGCATAAAGGCGTAGATCTCGTCGCCACCTTCCAGATCATTAGTCCCTTTCCTGCCAGGCCTGGACACATCAAAAGCATGTAAAAAACCCTGGTTGGTAATTGTATAAAGTACGCGCTTGCCACCCGCGTAATTGATCGTTTGCACTTTGCTGTGCAGTGGAGCGCCGATTGGTTGTTGCTGAATCCAGCTCAACAGCTCTGCACGATAGGTATTGTCATTAGGTATATCCAATAACGTGAAGTCGACATCGTTATTGGAGACACTCAGATCATGACTTCCAGCTACGGAGTTCAGATCGACCCCCCGGTTAGGGATAACATTGCCGGTAAAGGTGTAGAGGTTGCGGTTTCCGGGTTTGAGGTTTTCGGCTATACCACCTTCGAGTGACTTGTTACCATCAGCTGCGGAAGACCAGAAGCTTTGGGATGTTTCTACAAAAACGGTGTTGCCGTTGGAGTCTACTGTCGCCGGTCTGCCACGTACGTCCTTGATGCCCTCGCTATCCAGGAAATACCCTTTCACGTTTCCCTGCCAGCTAGGCCGCAGGCTGGGTTTAAATAATGGGAAGTAGACGCGGTCGTCACTTGAGAAAGTCGCCTTGTTAATATCGACGCTCACTTCAGCAAAACTTTCACTGTCACCCAGAATTGAATCGACAATTGAACGTAGAGCGTCGGTTAAATCTTCTGGTCTGTTGGCTTCAAAGAACTCGCCCTTACCCTCTTTTGCCAGGTCTTCAAGGAAAGTCTTGCCTGGTCCTTCAACGGCGAAGCCTATCGTATAGGTACGCACTACACTGCCCGGAATATTTGGATTCTGGTCATTACTTGCCAGTGTGTTGGCAATTTCGAAACCGCAGTTACCAGTTTCTCTGGAGCCGGCGGGTCTTGTAGCAAAAATTGAATCTGCCAGATTTCTGCAAGCGTTGACATCATGGCCGAGAATTTCTTCTATGGGTTCGGGATAGGGGCTGTAGGTCGGCTGGCCATCTGAAATCAATACAATGAAATTTTCCTGACATTCGTTGGTAATCGGTGAAACATAGTTAGCGCCGTTCCAGCGATCAGGGTGAGGTACTTTGCAGATTTCACGGGCGTTGAGGGATGGTCTGCCAGTGATAAATTCGCTAAGTTGTCTTGCTGGCAGAATCCTGCAATCGTAAGTTGCGAGGCCTGCACATTCATTGGTGCCGCCGCCTATTGAATCGTTGATGCACCATGAATGCGTTCCTGTAGCATTGGCATTGACCTGATAAGCGTCGCTGGGTGTATATGTGCCAGGCTTCGGTGCCATGGAGTTGCCATTGCGATAGGAGTTGCTTGTGGTATCCCATGTTGGCGGAGTGAAGCGCGTACTATGGTCAGGGTCAGCGCCACCGCCGTAAACATTGCCACCTCGAAAATATAAAGCAGCCTCTGCTAGCGCAGGTACTGTTGCTGTACTCCAGTCAGTCTGTTGTCCGTTCACTAGTGAGTTGATGACATCTGCCGAGGTTAATGTCCCGGGTGGTATATTCGGGTCAATATTATGCGCATCTTCATCAAGTGGGCCGATGGGCCACTGCACCCCCCCCGGGTTGGTCGAAAAAAGCGGCCCGATACCAACATTTATCGTATCGACTCCCTCTTCCAGAACGGTGCCCACAGCCTCACGCAAAACCTCTATTCGGGATGCTTGCGGATTGGTACCTTCGACCTCTCTAAGCATGCTGGCGGAATAATCGAGCACAAATAGAATGTTGGGTTTGGAGTCGGCACTCAAACCTGACGTAAATACTTCCAGGTCATCAGCAGTAACCGGGGCGCCTGACAGCAGAGAGAATGCCAGCGCTGCCAAGAGGGAACGCGGCCTGATAGCTTTCGTAGAAGCCACAATATCTCGGGTACTTTGAGTCTGCATAATCATCCAGAATTAACCGGTCTTGCCGGTTTTATCTAATAAGGATTGGAAATATCTCCCGCTTGAACAGGGTATTCCACTGGATGATCTATCGGCTACTTTGCGCTGGACTGCTGCCTTTGCTGTGATGTTTATCTCAAGCTGGTGACGCTTCTTTGATTGATGCAAAATGTCTCATCGAATAACGCCGCTATTGCACTGATTCAGCCAATAATTTTGCATTACCACCGGCCGCAGTAGTGTCGATGCACAATGTCACTTCACTGATCAAGGGGCATAAATCCCATGCATTGCTAACAAGTGGAATTATTTCGCCGTCACGTGCAGCTAATTGTTGCCTGATAGCTTTAAGTTGAGGGTGATTCGCTGCTGCACACACGCCGGCAAAGTGATCGAGTTCAGCGATCAGTTGTGGTGAACATTGTTGGTTGCACACGTGCAGATTGATTGCGAAATCACAAGACGACGCTTCTTCCAGCAATATATTGGCAAGACTTGTCGATTGCTCACCGCACAGCACCACAGCGTTACCCAATGCAACACATGACATTATCAGCAGCAGCCACTCTCGGGTACTTCCGCCAGACAGGCAAACAAAGGTTCCGGCTGCATGCATGGAGAGCCGGTTACTTTCGCCGGTGGGTCCGGGTAAATCGGTTGTTTCATGGTAGTGCTTCGCCAGAGTACTAAAAAGCTCATTGAATTCCTCGTGCATGCCTGTTGGCAAGGCATAGAGTGATTCAAGACGTGGTATCACGTTACCCATCAATTGTGCCAGTGTATCCGGTTGTTGTATCAGCATCGGGCCGTAGTAGCGTGAAGCGGGTGCCAGGGGATAGGTGTGATTCTCATTGGCTGATAAGTGTGCAGCCTGGCTGGTAGCGGCATCAATCGCAGCTTGCAGTGTTGCAGTGTCGGCAATTGTATCGCCAGTAACAGTTTGTTGGTCGCTGTCGGCAGCCGATGCAGTTGTTACCTCAGAACCGTGACCGGGTCGGTTTCGCTCAACGAAGCGCAGCAAGTAGTGTGGACCTCCGGCTTTTGGTCCTGTACCGGACAGGCCTTTTCCTCCGAATGGTTGAGAGCCGACTATGGCGCCAATCTGGTTACGGTTGATATACAGGTTGCCAGCTTCAACTGAATCTGCAATCTGCTGTACACGTTCATCAACGCGTGTGTGCAGGCCGAACGTCAAGCCATAGCCCTGGGCGTTAATCTGTTTAACCACATTCGGAAGGTCGGCCAGCTTGAATCGCATAATGTGCAACAGCGGCCCGAACATTTCACGATCTACTGCTGCGACAGAGTCAACGCTGAAAAGGGCGGGTGCCAGAAAATGGCCGTTAACGAGTTCGTCAGTGTTAATAGGTGTTTTGTGCAACAGCTGCCCACGTTCTTCCAATTCTTCGCAATATGATCCCAAAGCTTGCAATGCAGTTTTATTGATCAATGGACCTACATCGCTTGCCAGACTGGCAGGCTCGCCAACCACCAGCATATCCATCGCACCTTTGAGCATGTTGACGATACGATCGTATATATCATCTTGCACACATAGCAGTCGCAATGCTGAACAGCGTTGTCCTGCACTCTGGAAAGCTGATTCCACAATATCCGATACTGCTTGCTCGGGTAGGGCACTGGAATCAACAATCATTGCATTGATGCCACCAGTCTCCGCAATAAGTGGAATGTCGGGATCACAGTGTTCGGCAATAGCCTGGTGTATGCGAGTGGCTGTAGCCGTGGAACCTGTAAAGCACACACCGCCAAGGGATGGGTGCGATACCAAAGCATTGCCGATAACAGAGCCGCTCCCCGTTAATAGTTGTAAAACTCCCTCGGGTATACCGGCTTCATGCATCAGGGCAACCGCACGTGCGGCGATAAGCGGAGTTGGTTCTGCCGGCTTTGCGATGACACAGTTTCCTGTCACGACAGCTGCAGCGATCTGGCCGCTGAATATGGCGAGAGGAAAATTCCACGGAGATATACAGACAAAAGTGCCTTTTGCCTGCCACCTGTCCGGTTCCGCAAACAAGGCTTGTGCTTCATCGGCATAGTAGCGCAGAAAGTCTACGGCCTCTCTGATTTCGGCCACGCTATCGAGCAAATTTTTACCTGCTTCACGGCAGGTCAATTCGACCAGCTCGGTGAAATTTTCTTCGAACAGGTCAGCAGCTTTTAAAAGGCAGGCTGCACGTTGTTCGGTGTTGCTTGTGCGCCATTCGTCATTAGCGTCCCCGGCATACTGAAAAGCAGTATCCACAAGGTCAACCGTTGCATCAATGCTGTAGCCGACAACGTCGCCGGTAGCCGGGTTGATAATGGCATCGTCGTCCGTGGCGCTAATCTGGCTGGTATTGGCCCGGTAACCGGGTTGCATTGGCGCTGCCAGCCATTGTTGATTGGCGAAGGCCTGTCGAGCAGTTTGCAATGCGATAATCGAGTTCGGATCGGTAATATCAAACCCTTTTGAGTTCAGTCGATTGGGTGCATATAATTCGTGCGGCTTGGCAATCGCGGCTGCCTGAACCGCTGTTTGCAAAGTGTCGAAAGGGTCTGCAGCTATTTCTGCAGCTTCGATGCTCTTGTCGACTATCTGATTTACAAAGGAGCTGTTGGCGCCATTTTCAAGTAGCCGGCGCACCAGGTACGCAAGCAGATCCTCATGCGCACCTACAGGTGCATAGATACGGCAGCGAGTCTGCTGTTGTTCATGAAAGATTCTGTGCAAGGTATCGCCCATGCCATGCAGACGCTGAAACTCATAGACGGCATGATTGCCTTGCACAACTCCTTGCGCTATTTCGTGAACAGCAGCAACGGTGTGCGCATTGTGAGTGGCGAACTGTGGATAGATGCGATCCACCATGCCCAGCAGTTTATGTGCGCAGCATAAATACGAAATGTCAGTGTGACTTTTTCTGGTGAATACCGGGTAATCATCAAAACCTCCTACTTGAGAGCGTTTGATTTCAGTATCCCAATAAGCGCCTTTGACCAGGCGAACCATTATTTTTCGGTCGAGCCTGACGGCTAGATCGTACAACCAGTCAATAACAAAGCTAGCGCGCTTTGAATACGCCTGTACGACTATGCCGAAGCCATCCCAGCCCGCCAGGCCGGGGGAGGAGAGCACAGCTTCTATAACATCCAGTGATAGATCCAGTCGATCGGCTTCCTCTGCATCGATGTTAAATCCCATATTGGCTGACTTGGCCAACATGGCTAGCGAACGTGTTCGCGCGACCAGCTCAACCATGACACGTTCTTTTTGCAGAAACTCATAGCGTGGGTAGAGAGCTGACAGTTTGACGGAAATTCCCGGGTTCTCTGCCACAGTATCGAATGTGCAGTGTAAACCCAATGCTGCTACAGCACGTGAATAGGCAAGGTGATACTGCCGAGCATCAGCATCGGTCAGGGCAGCTTCGCCGAGCATGTCATACGAATAGGTAAATCCCTTTTTTATTTCCGGCTCGGAATTTCCTATTGCCTGTTCAATATCTTCGCCCAGCACAAACTGGTTGCCCATTTCTCGAATAGCCTGATTTACAGCGGTACGCACAACCGGTTCACCGAGTCGCCGCACAGCGCCCCTTAGAGTTCCAACAATGCCTTCTGGCTCATCCGCGATTATGGAACCGGTCAACATCAACGCCCAGGTTGACGCGTTTACCAGTGAAGAGCTTGATTGGCCCAGATGACGCCCCCAATCAGCCGGGGTTATCTTGTCATGTATCAAGGCATCAACAGTTTCACTGTCAGGTACCCGCAGTAATGCTTCTGCCAGGCACATCAACGCAACACCTTCGTCAGTACTGAGTCCGTATTCGGCCAGAAAGCTTTCTAGCAGGGCAGGATCAGAGCTGCCTCTGACATCGTTGACCAGCGATTCAGCATGCTGGCTTATCCGAGCGCGCAGGCTTGTGTCCAAATCGGCTTCAGTGACGAGAAGCTCGATCAGGCTGGCTTCGTCAGCGTACAGGTGCTGCCGAACCAGCTGGCGCAAGACCTGGTCTGAAGATAAGCCGGCTTTGTCACCTGCTTCTGGCAGCGCTTCAGTACTGGAGGAGCTATTATTCATAATGTAACCTGATTGAAATTACCGGCGGACTGGCTTCTGGGTGAGCCCGATCCTGAAAACTTGGCCGGAAGCATGGTAACTTGCTTAAGTAGTAATGCAAGTGGAGCAAGCAGAAACTCAATATCCAGCAGAATGAATTATTTGTACCAACTATTCTTCCGTCAAATTGATGCTAGTGCACTGGCTGTGTTCCGTATGGGCTTGGGCGCTATATTGCTGTTTGACTGTATTAATTACGGCATATTTCTGTGCTTGCAGTGTGACTATCACGATACCAGCCTGTTGTTTAAATACGCAGGCTTTGAATGGGTTCATGCACTACCCACCGCAGGCCTGAAGGCTGTATGGCTGTTTATGGGAGTTTGTGCTGTCGGCATTATGCTGGGATTTTATTACCGGCTGAGTATGGTGCTGTTCACGCTTGGCTTTACCTACCAGTTTCTGCTTGATGAAGCGCTGTACCTGAATCACTTTTATATGGTGATTCTGTTTTGCGTCTTGATGTGTTTTGTGCCGGCGAACCGGCACTGGTCGCTGGATGCCAGGTATCGACCAGAGATCGCCAGCCCCTTGGTTTCAAACTGGACACGCCTTTTGCTGGGGGCACAGCTTGAAATTATTCTGATTCATGCAGGGATAGTAAAAATCAACATGGACTGGTTGAACCTTGAGCCACTGCGTATGTGGCTGACGGCGCGCAGTGTTGATGAGAACGCTTTGCTACAGATGTTGACCCAGGACTGGGGAATAGCAGTAGCAGCCTATGGTTCAATAGCCTTGCATCTGGTCGGAGCACCGTTACTGTTGTTTCGTAAAACCCGTCTGGCTGTGCTTTGTGTTTACGCAATGTTCCACCTCAGCAATGCCTTTGTTTTTAATATTGGTATATTTCCCTGGTTCACGCTGTTTGCCAGCTTACTGCTATTTGACCCGGATTGGCCTGTCGTCCTGTGGAACCGCTTACGCCATCGCTCCCTGCGTTTACGTCAGCGCTTCCCCAAGCCACCCTTTCGTTATGTATCCGAGCCTTTCAAAGGCCAGTCGTCTGTAATGGGGCATGTGATAGTGGGTTTGGTGGTAGTGTGGCTGGCAGTACAGATTGTCTTCCCCTTGCGTCACTGGTGGCGCGATGGCGAGGTTGCCTGGAACGAAGACGGCCATCGTTACAGTTGGCGGATGAAATTGCGATCCAAGCGTGGCCAGGCTAAATTCCATGTGCGTGCTGATGGTGGCAACCATTGGGTATTAGACCCTGCAACCTATCTGAATCAGCGGCAAACACGAAAAATGCCCTGTATTCCGGATATGGTGTGGCAGTTCGCTCAATTTTCGGAGCAACTCTACAAGGATCAAGGTCATACCGGTGTGACTGTGCATGCCGAAATCTTCTGCTCTCTAAACGGGCGTGATTATGCGCGATTCGTGCATCCGGATGTTGATCTGGCGGCTATTGGTCGCTATGAGCCTGTGACCCACTGGATCATGCCCTTAGATAAGCCATTGAAAAATCCGTTCGTGACAAACCTCTTTGCAAGTTTGGCCGGTAAGTAAGTGATTTTACTTGTCGGTACTTCGAGCAGATAAAAGCACTGACCAATACTGTTCTTCCATAATCTGCCGAAAGTCCCCATAGCGAGTATCAAATTTCCTGAATATTGAATCGAATATCGAGTAAATAGCTTTACCTTGTTAAACAAAACGGTATGATGATTTGACGCCCAAGGCGGTTTTAAGCAGTTTCGATTATATTCACTGGAGGATTTATAAAATGAAGCACGCGCAAAAAACCTTTCAACGAAAAATCACCTCAGCCAGTAATATCGCTACATTTGCTGCCGCGTTTGTAGCCACATCGGCAATGATTGTCACAGCAAATGCGTCTGCCGCTGACCCGGTCACTGTTGTTTCCTGGGGTGGAAGTTATGGTGCTGCTCAGGATGCGGCGCTCTTTAACGACGCCTCGAAAAATAGTGGTATTGAAATTATTCGTGAATCCGGTGCCAGCATGTCCAAGACATGCCTGCAGGTTGAGTCCGGTTCAGTAAACTGGGATTTGGTTGTAACGGGTTCCGGTGGATCAGCTGCAGCTGCTGCCAAGGGTTGCCTTGAAAAAATAGACTACAGCGTTGTCGACGTCTCCGATTTTTATCCGAATCTCTATACCGACTATTGTGTTGGCTCCGATGTTTTTGCAACTGTCATGGCATGGAATACAGAAAAGTACGGTGAGCCCGGTAGCGAAGGCGCTCCATCTTCATGGGCGGATTTTTTTGATGTCGAAAAATTTCCCGGAACCCGTGCTTATCGCGCTAACAATGTCGATGGTGCGCTGGAGCCGGCTATCATGGCTGATGGTGTGCCGCCTGAGCAAGTGTATGAAGTGTTGTCCACTCGTGAAGGCAAGGAGCGAGCGATAAACAAAATCCGTGAAATCAAAGATCATATAGCTGTGTTCTGGGAGTCGGGAGCGATGCAGGCGCAACTGATGAAAGATGCTGAGGTGGATATGTCAACAGGTTGGAATGGCCGCTTTGACAATGCAGCTAAAGATGGTGCCAAAGTGGGTTATACCTTTAACCAGGCATTGCTTGATTATGATTGTTTCGCCATACCCAAGGGTGCACCCAACAAAGAAATGGCGATGAAATTTCTGGCCGAGGTTTCAAAACCGGAATACCAGGCTAATCTGCCTTTCCATATCACGTATGGCCCGACTAACAAGAAAGCTTATGAAATAACGACTGCCTCCAAGGAGCTTGTAGAGTCGCTGCCGTCGCATCCCAAAAACGTACCACTGATGTCACCTGTCAGTCTGGATTGGTATGCCGAGCACCGTGATGAGGCGCTGGAAATGTATATGGAGCTGTTGAGCGAATAATCTTCGTTGTTTATTACAGGGCTGCAGAGTGACACTTCATTCTGTAGCTTTTTCTTCTGCAGTCTATTCGCATTTTAAAAGCTTCCATTTTTAAAATCTCATTATTGCATACTGACCATGGATACCAGTGTGTCTGCTTATAATGAAAACACGCACGTGGAAAGTGATCAGGCTTTGCCGATCACTATTAGCGGCCTGACTAAACGTTATGGTTCGCTGTATGCCTTGAATTCAGTTGATCTTGAAATTCGCAGTGGTGAGTTTCTCACTTTACTGGGGCCTTCGGGTTCAGGCAAAACAACATTGCTAATGGCCATTGCCGGATTCAATCGACCGGATTCAGGTAGCATCCGGTTTGGTGATTCCGAAATGATATTGATGCCGCCGCATCAACGTAATGTCGGTATGGTCTTTCAAAGCTATGCTTTGTTTCCGCATATGAGTGTTGCGCAAAACATTGCATTCCCGTTAAAGCTTCGTGGTGTTAAAGCCGCCGAGCGACTTTCTCGCGTGAACGAAGCTTTGGAAACAGTGCAGCTATCTGGTCTTGGTGACAGAACTATTGATCAGCTTTCCGGTGGCCAGAGGCAACGTGTTGCATTGGCCCGTGCGTTTGTGTTTCGACCGCGCATATTATTGATGGATGAACCGCTTTCGGCGCTTGATAAAAAGTTGCGGGAACGCATGCAAATTGAGCTGAAACAGTTGCATCGGCAACTCGGGGTTACCACGGTATACGTAACTCACGACCAGCGCGAAGCATTGACAATGTCTGACCGTATTGCCGTTATCAATGACGGACTCTTGATGCAGGTTGATACGCCAGAGATTATTTACAATCAGCCCGTTAATGCCTTTGTTGCTGATTTTATAGGCGAGTCAGCCATGCTGCCTTTGACTCATACAACAAACGGTATTCTTGAATTTGGCGGGCAGGAAATTGTCCAAACTCCAGTTTCAGGTACTGATCGAACATGGTCAATGGTAATTCGCCCGGAGCGTTTGGAAATTGCTGATAAACAAGCTGTACCAAACGAATCACTCATCGTATTTGATGGAGTTGTCAGGGAATCTGTTTTTCAGGGTGAAAGTGCGTTTGTGTTACTTGAGCTGAGTGATGGAACCGAGCTTTCGCTGCGAGCCGGCGGTGGTACGGATTCCAGAGCACAGCGTTTGCAACCGGGTGAACAGATAAAAATATCAATGCAGCGACACGATGTTATCGTCATACCAGCCGGTCAGGAATGATGGTCGCGAAATCCGAAAACGCAGTTGCCACTAGTTCCGCACATACCTCGGGAGCCTCAGCTCCTGGTGACCGGTCCGGTCACGAGCTTCATGCCAAAGAGCTGAAACAGCAGCAACGGCGTGAGCAATGGTCGCTACTCAGTCTGGCGTTGCCTGGTGCCTTGATAGTGTTTTTCGTCATTGTGATTCCGGTTAGCTGGCTCTTCTTTCTTTCTTTTTTAGGTAGCGATGGTGAGCCAACGCTGCAACACTACCGCAAGATGATTGAGTATAAATCCTATGCTCGTACCTTCAGCACAACGTTTCAAGTCAGCCTTTTCACAACCTTGATTTGTATCGCCATCGGTTATCCCTTGGCCTACTTTCTTGCTCAGTTACCAGCCAGGTGGGCTGGAATATTTATGCTGGCAGTTTTGCTGCCTTTCTGGACATCTCTGCTAGTACGTACTTATGCCTGGCTTGTGCTGCTGCAGCGCAAAGGAATATTGAATGACTTTGCCATGCAGATCGGCCTCTGGGATTCTCCAGTTAAGCTTGTGCATAACATGACGGGTACGCTGATCGGCATGGCTCATATCATGTTGCCATTTCTGGTGCTGCCGTTGTATAGCGCGATGCGCAAAATCGAGCGCGACCTGATGCACGCAGCCTCCAATCTTGGCGCCTCTCCGGCGCGAGCCTTTTGGCATATATACATGCCCTTATCGATTTCCGGAATGGTTGCAGGATCATTGATAGTCTTTATTTTGTGTCTGGGTTTCTATGTCACACCAGCGGTTCTTGGTGGGGGCAAAGTCATCATGGTGTCAACGCAGATAACGGCAATACTTGAAAACCAGTTTAATTGGGGCGCTGCCAGCGCTCTTGGCGTGGTGTTGTTGATTGCGACTTTGCTTCTGCTTTTCGTCGCTGCAAGGGTGTTCAAGTTTGATGCTGCTTTATTTGGCAAGGGCTAGGCCACTAACAATGACTACAAGCATGATCGAATTATTGGCAGATTTTTTTATGTGCAGGTGGAGTGATTTCAGAAAATGAGTTGGTGGCAATCGCCTGCATCAGATACCCAGGTCACACACGGTGGCAGGTTGTGGCTGTATATTCTTGCCATCATCATTATGTTGTTGCTGGTGATTCCCACTTTCATTGTCATTCCAATGTCCTTTTCAGATTCCCAGTATCTGGAGTTTCCACCCAGTACCTGGTCTATGCGCTGGTATCACGAATACTTTGGATCGAACAAATGGATGCGGGCAACATGGACCTCACTACGCATTGGTGTGTTAACCATGTTGGTAGCTACACCGGTAGGTACAATGGCTGCCTATGCATTGTATGTTTCCGGGCACCGGGCGGCGCGTTTGATATTCATGTATATGCTTACACCCATGATTGTGCCTGTGATTCTGATCGCCATCGGCGTGTTTTATTTCTATGGCAGAGTCAAGCTTAATAACAGCATTGCGGGGCTGGTGCTTGCGCATACAGCCCTTGCCATCCCGTTGGTGATGATTATTATCACTGCAGCCCTTCGTTCCTATGACTTGAATCAGGAGCGTGTAGCAAGGAGTCTTGGAGCAACACGGCTGAAAGCGTTCTTTGTGATCACGCTGCCGCAGATCAAATTTTCGGTCATTACAGCGGCTCTGTTGTCATTTCTGACGTCGTTTGATGAAGTGATTGTGTCGATATTTGTTTCCGGTGGAAAAACCGCAACCTTGACCAAGCATATGTTCAGCGCACTCAGAGACTATATCGACCCGACAATCGCTGCGATATCGACCATCATGGTGCTGATATCTACTGTATTGTTGTTGCTGGTTCAGCTAGCAGGGTCGCGTGACAAATAGCGTCAGGATAACTGCGCGGCTGATTTCGGCACATTCGCCAGCACATCGGTTGTCTGGAACAAGTAGATCGTTCCGGCAGAGCTAGCAGAGTTAGCAGAGTTAGCAGAGTTAGATATCGAAACTGAATTCAATTAGCGCGCTGAATGCAACATCTGAATCATCCGGTTGTGTTCTTGTGCCTAAATCATAGTCCAGCCTGTTGATACTGAATCCACCAGTGGCGGTACCGTTGCTGATACTCAATGGAAACGATATTTCTCTGGAAATATTCCGGATGTTGAGCTGGCCAATTACTTTAATGGTTTGATCGTCTATTGCTTCGAATTGTGTTGCCTGAAAACTTGCCAGCGGATACATGGCTGTATAAAACCAGTCTTTTCCCGGCAGGGAATCATCTATTTGGGGGCTGCCGGCATTGCTTGATGCGGTCTCCACGATGGCCACCAGTGCTGCGTCTTGTGGATTTTGAGGATTAATTGCAGCTTTTACTTTGGCATCGGCAAAACTGCCATTGATCTCGTCACCCAAAACAACTAGCGTGTAGTTGACAGTGGCCGCTGTCCAGGCAGTGTCATCATTTGATTGTGGATCTGAATCGTTGGTCGCTGAGTTTTCCAGGTTTGAGTTGGCAAGGTCTGCGCTGGCAAGGTCTGGCAGTAGAGGCGGTGACTGCCTGCTGGCTATATTAAGTAATAGCGTAACAGCTATGACGGCTATGATTGCGCCAAGGGTCAAACGTGCGCCGTCCGCAAAGCTTCCATCGGCAAAGTCAGGTGCCATTCGCGAAAATATCCTGTCTTTCAAGCTGAACTGGTGACGCAGCGCCGCACCAATATGCAACAATAGAAGTGTAATAAATATGCCGGAGGCATATTCATGCATTAAGGCAAACAGTTCGGCAAGTTCTTCCCGGTTTGCGGCCGTGGATACGACCGGCAAATGCGGTACACGGAACAGGTCGAACAGGTAGGTACTGATATTCAATGGTGAGGCGGAAACCATCAACCAACCGGTGATCGGCATAAAAATCATCAGTACATAAAAGATGCCGTGGGTGAAGCTTGCAGCAAACCTTTCCCAGCGCGGATTGGCTCGTGATAACGCTGGTGGCTTGTGAGTCATGCGCCATAACAAGCGAAGAATTGATAGTGCTAACAGTAGGAAGCCGAATGATTTATGCCATTGCGTCAGGTCAAAACGCAGTGACGAATTCTCCTCAAGCCCGGTCATGTACTTGCCGGCTGCCAGTATGCCGATAATTAACAATGCCATTAACCAGTGCAAGACAATTGCTACATGGCTGTAACGTTTTGGTGAATTTGGCATGATCGGGTTATCAACGCAGGTCGTTATGAATTCCTGCTGCAATTATTACTGACTGCTGAGCAGGTGGCAATGCCGGTCTGACTATTGACAGTGTTCTGACAGCTTTGCTTGGAAAGTAGCGGGGTAGGTATGAGATTGAGCAGATAAGATCATCAGTCGATCGCGTTATTTGAGATTGCTTGGTGGGTAATGCAGACAGGTTAGTCAGGCTGGTTGCCAATGTTGATATTGGCAACCAGCGCTGGAACTTCAAGACGCGAAACTAGCCCTGGATCAATTCCGCTTCAACGCGCAGTAATACTTCATCGCTAACAAAGGGTGCGTTAGCGCCGAGACCCCAGTCGGAACGAACCACTTTGCCGGTAGCTGTGATTCCGATTACTGGCTTTTCTTTCATGGGATGTACCTTGGCAGCATTGATAACAACATCGAGAGTTGCCGGCTTGGTTTCACCTTTGATAGTAAGGTTGCCGGTTACCTGAAAGCTGCCGCCCGAACCTGTGATTGATGTGCTGGTAAATGTCATTTCCGGGTTGTTTGCTGTGTCAAACCACTTTTCACCGGTGATGTGATCGTGCCACACGTCTGATCCGGTTTGCACACTGTCGGCAACAATGCTGACTTCAATCGTAGATTTTGCCGGGTCGGCGGGGTCCAGATTGAGGTCAATATTAAAGTCATCAAAGGTGAGAATCGGGTTCGATAGTCCTAGATGGTTGTACTGAAACTGGAGATAGGCGTGGGTTGGGTCAAGCGAATAAGCCCCGGCTGCAGCACCGCTTATGTCGCCTTCTGCAAATAGTGAAGTGCTGGCAAAGGAGCTTGCTATAGCCAACGTGGAAGCCAATGCTGCAGATTTCAAAGTGTTGATCTTCATGATATTTCGTTTCCTCATGTGCAATGTTGCGAGCGTAATCTGCTCAAAAATTGAATTTTAATGCTAATCCAGACGAGTGACATTAGATCGAAAATTATTTTAATGTAAAGGCGGGATAGAAGAACATTTGCGCTTGGCAATGATTGCAAGCTTTTTTGTCCGGTATACCACCTGTTCTGCCATACCCTTCCTGACTTGATCCTTTGAGATTTATTTAGACACAGGCATTAGTGTGTTAGATTTCTCAGGTCTGAATTTTTTGTCAAAGTAAGCCCTTGCAGGAATCCTTGAGAGGGGAATAGATGTATTCGATGTAGATGTATTCTTAAAAATTCAGAACTAAAAAATTGAGAGTCCTGAAAGTCGGAAAAAGTTCCATTGGACAGCAAGAATAAAGTTGCAACATGAGACACGCCAACAATTCCTAGCGATTCGAATCACTCAAATGCAAGAAAACGAGCTGAAGGCCAACCCAATTCTTAGTCCTGAACCGCGCCAGCATGGCACCGACGACTACACAGAGGCCGAAGTGCGTCTGGGCAATCGTAATTCCGGTATTCACCTGGAGATGCTGCGCCATGATGTCACACCGATCGGCATGCACTACCTGTTGTCACATTTCGATGTGCCCTATGTAAACGATGAAAGCAGCTGGTCTTTGCAATTAAGTGGGCAAATTGGCAAGCCGCAAACGTTGCGCCTCAGCGACCTCAGGCAACTGCCTTTTCAGGAACGTACAGTCACTCTTGAATGTGCAGGTAACGGCCGAACGTTAATGCGGCCACGTTGGCGTAGCATGCCGTGGACGTGTGAGGCTGTGGGAACGGCTCGTTGGGGTGGCACGCCACTGTCTGCTCTTCTTGATCATGTAGAGCTGCCTGATGGTGTTGAAACTGTGGTTTTTTGTGGTGCGGATAAAGGCGTTGACGGTGGCAACCTGCACGCTTTTGAGCGTGCTCTGTCATTGCAGCAAATAGCAGCTTCAGATGTCATGTTGGCCTGGCAGATCAACGGGCAGCCTTTGCCGCCTCAGCATGGTTTCCCGCTGCGGTTAATAGTGCCAGGCTGGTATGGCATGGCAAGCGTCAAATGGCTGCGTGAAATCCGGTTTACAGACAAGCCTTTTCAGGGCTATCAGCAGGTCAACACCTATCGTTACCGGGAGTCTGATCAGGATGAGGGCACAGCGGTGACGGATATGCGGGTGAAATCGCTGATGGTGCCGCCGGGATTGCCGGACTGGTACAGCCGAAACCGCCTGTTGGCAGCGGGCCCGGTTGAATTGCAGGGACGTGCCTGGTCGGGTAACGGTAGAGCTATTCGGCAGGTCGAGGTTTCGGTACAAAAAATCAACAGCGCAGAGCCTGACGCTGCTGATAACAAAGTGGCGCATGCTGCAGCTGCAGCCAACGACAATATTCCCGAGCTTGATTGGCAGACGGCTGTGCTTGTACCAAGTGCTGAGCCTTATGCCTGGAGTGGATGGAGCCGCCAATGGCTGGCTGAACCGGGACATTACAGACTGCGTTGTCGCGCGACTGATGACCGGGGTGACGTGCAACCACTGGTTTCACGCTGGGATCGCGGAGGATTTGGCAATAATGTGGTTCAGTCAGTGGATGTATGGGTTGAGAAGGAGTTGCCGCAAGCAACCTGAACCAGTTCAGCAAATTTTCAGGTATATTTGCGCCAGACCGGTGTTGGAGTAGAATTATCAGCAGGTTGGGCGTTGAATGCTGATTGTGTTAGCGTCACAATGGTCAGGTTGACAGGTTAGTCACAGGGCAGGCCACACGAAGATAACGAAGATAATAATGCCTGGCTCGCACGAATCTGTGCCTTGGAATCCGTGCCTTGTTATGGCTGAGCCCATAAAGGCGTAACCTGGGAAGGCAAAGGAAAGTAAAGGCAGAGGAAAATTTTTTGCGGAGCAACCATTAAAGCTCAACTTTAATAGTTAATTGAAGGACACTAATTAAGTAACGGGCAGGGAGGGCTCAAAATCCACTTGGAGGATATAACTGAAATGTTTAAAAAAATACTGGTATCAACCGGTGTCGTAACCGGTGCAGCACTGTTTTCGGCAAGCTCGGTTTTTGCGGCTTGTGCGACAGACAGTCTGCCAGCAACGATGGAAGGCCCCGGCGGTTTTCCTGAGCGCGCCCTGACAATGATCGTTCCTTATGGTCCTGCTGGTGGTTCCGGGCAGGTGGCGCAGGCTATGGCAGAAGCTGTAACCGGCCACACCAAAGTGTCAATCAATCGTGATCACAAGCCCGGTGGATCCGGTACTGTTGGTATGACTGCCTATATGGCGGCACCTGCTGATGGGTACAGTGTCCTTGAGCACATCGATGATGCGTCTAGCGCACATGCTCTTGATTCCGGTCGCCCGAATCCTGCTGATGACCTGATTCCCCTGGTCACTTCGCAAATTACCTTTTCACAGATCTATATCCGCACTGAAGAAGATCGCTTCACTGACTGGGATTCATTTGTAGCATGGGTTAAAGCGCAAGGTGGTAAAGCTTCCATAGCTAACGTTTCCAAAGAAGGTTCAATGGAACGTGTAACCATGAAGTTCATCACCGATGCTACCGGCATGGAGATTCAGCAAATCTCATTTGACAAAGGTGCTCCTCGTTACGGTGCCCTGGCAGGCGGCCAGGTTGACGCATTGTTTGAGCAACCCGGCGATGTGCGTAATTTCCTTGACGCAGGCACCTTCAAGCCGATCCTGACTATCCTGAAGGAGTCTCCTGAGGCCTTCGCTGATGTTCCAAACCTGGTCGACGCCGGTCTGGATTTTGAGCCACTACTGCGATTCCGTGGTTTCTATGTGCATAAAGATGCGCCAGCTGATCGTGTCAAGTGGCTGCAATGGGCTTTCCAGAAAGCTTATTGCGAACAAAGCTACCAGGACTACAACGAATCCAAGTTCATGACGCTGATCGAAAGCTATCGTGACACTGCCGGTTCGATCGAACTGATCAACAATACAGTTGCACAGTATCGTGATGTTTATAAAGTCATGGGGCTGGAAGTCAAATAGGTTTACCTGTCTGGCGCTCTGAAAAAAACAGAACCCTGATCAGTCATGATCGGGGTTTTGTTGTTTCGGGGCAGGGTATTTCAGGACTGTTATTGCAGATACGCTGTCCAGCTGATCTGGTTTAGTCCACTGTTCTTTCGGATGAGTCATGTCTTCAAATGATAAGCAAGCAACTTCCCACTATGTAGAGGCCGCTATCTGGCTGATCCTGGCTGCGTTCCTGTTTATTCAGACGTTTTCGTTTAACCAGGAAATTGAAATCTATAGATACGGGGCTGCAGCCTGGCCTAGAACTGTGATCGTTTTGATGGCGCTGGCCGCCATCGGGCAGCTCATATTCAATCGCACTCGTGCCAATCGCTATGAAGCGAGCAAGCTTTCCCAAGCGCTGGATGAAAGCACTGCTGATCAAGCCGAAGAATCGGACAGCAGCGGATTGAAATGGTATCTGCACACGCTTTTTCTGGTAGCTCTGCCTTTTGTTTATATCAATCTGCCGAAAATACTGGCGGGTACAACTGATGTCGGTTCGCCCGAACTGAATCGCTATAAGCTGATTTGTGCGGCTGTGGTTACTGTGTTGTTTATTATTGCAGCATGGCGAAATCATCTGGGTGCTGTGTTGGCTTTGCCCGTCTTGTTTGCTGCAATGATGCAGGATCTGGGCTTTTATGCTTTGGCTCCGGTTTTCATATTAGGCATTATGTTCCTGATGGGAGAACGACGCGCAGGCATGATGGGGGCTGTGATGATGGGAATTTATACCATCATGATGACGATGTTCGTTGTGATTTTGTATGTTGGTTTGCCAACCGGGTACGTGAGACCGTTTTATGATTTCGGTACCTGGATGGTCAAGATACTGCAGTTTTAGTTATCTTTAAAAAAACTAGTCCTTTTTTTCTCTAACGGCTTACCGGATCGTTTGCGATGGTAGAGGTATTCAATAATTTTCTAGGTGGTACGATCACACTGTTCAGTGATCCTATCGGCATCCTGATATTTGTTGGTGGCGTAGTTGGTGGCATGTTATTCGGTGCCATACCCGGTGTCAGCATGCTGACCCTGGCAGCTATACTCCTGCCTTTCACGGCTCACCTGAAACCCGAACACGGCATTATGCTGTTCTCAGTGATTTACTGTACGGGGGTCTATGGAGGCGCGATTACCGCCATCCTTTTTAACATCCCGGGAGCACCCGAAAACGCACCTACAGCCTTCGATGGCTACCCGATGACGCAAAAAGGTCAGGCCGGCAAGGCGGTCGGTGCGGCTGTTATGTGTTCTGCCATAGGAGGCACGGTCTCGGCCGTCATCATGATGATTGCAACCGTTCCAGTGGCTGCCTGGGCGATACGCGCATTCGGGCCACCGGAGACCTTTGCGCTGGTGTTCTTCGGCTTGGCTGTTGCTGCATCTGTAGGCGCTAAAACCTTGTGGAAAGGTTGGCTATCCATCCTGATCGGTTTGATGATCGCGGTGGTTGGCCTTGATCCTGTTGGTGGTATTGAACGGTATGATTTCGATATGCCCTACCTGTTGGCGGGTATTCACTTTATACCGATGATCCTCGGTTTCTTTGCGGTGTCTGAAGTATTTGTTCAGGCTGAGAAAAAAGTGACCGGCTCTTATGAAGCGCCCAAGATGAGTGTGGATTTCCCAACCTTCAAAGAACTCTGGTCACATAAAATCGCAGTAGTCCGCTCCATATTTATTGGATTCTTTTGTGGCATATTGCCCGGCATAGGTGCGACTCTGGCGGCCTTTATGGGGTATAACGAAGCAGTGCGCTGGTCGAAGGACCGTATGGAATTTGGTAAGGGAAAAATAGAAGGTGTTATATCGTCCGAGACCGCCAACAACGCAGCTACCGGTGCGGCGATGATACCGCTACTGGCGCTAGGTCTGCCCGGTGGTGCGCTAACAGCAATGATGGTCGGAGTATTCCAGATGCACGATATGGAGCCGGGACCGTTAGTATTTATAAACAGCGCTGATCTCGTCTGGGTGGTTTTCGCGGCAATGTTTTTCGCAAATCTATCGATCATTTTTATTGGTTTTATGGAAACCAAAACGATCATTAACCTGTTAAGAATACCTTTTCAGTTTCTTGCTCCATTGATTCTGTTGCTGGCTACGGTTGGTGCTTATGCGGTTCGTGGCCTGACAATCGATATTATTGTCATGTTCATCGCCGGGGTCGCAGGTTTCTTCCTGAGGCGTTCAGGTTATTCGGTGGCGGGGATTATATTGGGCTTGATACTCGGCAAGATCGGTGAGCAGACATTTGCACAAGCCATGCAAATGCTGTATTTCGAATTTTCAGGATTTCTTGACAGGCCAATTGCTTTTGGGCTGTTACTGGCAGGTGTACTGACGTTGCTTGGCAGTATCTACGGTGCGTTCTTCAAAAAGCAGCCACAACAACAACCAGAGTAGGAGTCACAGCAACAGCAGAGCTAAGGCTCTGCTGTTGTTTGGCTCAATTGGTGTGCAATCAAGGGCAAGGCTCAACGCGTTGCTCTGAGTCAACTACAGTTTCTCCAGTAGCAGAGTCGTTAGTTTCACTTTGCTGCAAAAACAAACACTCGCCTGCGTTTACTGTGAACGACAATTCCTCTGAGTTTTCATCGTCTGATGCACTGAGTGCAAGCATGAAGGGTCCACCCTGAATGACCCTGATATCCGGGGCATCAAATCCTTCACCACCGTCGCCTATCACTGTGCCGTCTGCCGCTTGCAATGACAGCATTGCTTGAAAAGACGGGCTGGCATCCAAATCCAGGCCGGCTGCATTGTTAAGCATCAGGCTGATGTCCATGGTGTTGTTGATTTGTACTGCGGCCTGGTCGTTGTCAGTCAGGCTACTGCTCCCGGCTGATACAGTAAACCCGAAAGTTTCCATAGTCATTTGTAATGCTTGTTGATTATTGATGTTCATCTGTAAGGGGCCGCGAGCCAGGCCAAGATTGCTTACGGTGAATGTAGCCGGGGCGTCGGCTGCGGTTTCCCCCAGATCCAGACGCGCACTGCCAGTGAAGCCATCGAGATTGATACTCGCTATATCCTGGTCCCTGAATGGTGCTGTCGCTGCTATGGCACCAACGTCGAAACTTAACTCGCCACTGCCGCTGGCTGAATCAGCGCTGAGAGAGAAAAGTTCACCGTTTCCCAGTGACAAATCTGTATCGGCACTGTTGATAGAGACGGGCTGGGTAATCGCGATAGCGATAGAGCCTGCTTCTTCACCGGCAGCATTGCTGGTATTGGTTGCAGTAAAGGAGATTTCTCCGCTCATGTTGTCGGGGGTGCTGGCTTCGCCAAAAGAATCGGGATCGAGTGCGTCACTTGCATCTGCAAAGATTTTTAATCCACCCAAATTAACTGCCAGACTGTCAACACCACCGCCGTATCCAAGGCTGATAACCGGATTCTCCTGAAAAAGGTAGGTAATCGTTCCGGTTTCTTCACCGCTGGCCAGTAACTCTACAGTCAAATCTGCAAGAAGGGTTTCACAGCGTTGCTGGTCTTCGTTGATATCTACTGTGCCCGCAAATTCTTCGGCGCACAATTGACTCTCATCCGGATCGATCGTTACGCGATTATCTTCACGTGTAGTGACCGCATTGCCGTCATCACCCAGAGCCAGCGTTGAGGCGACAAACTGCTGTGCCGGGTTGTCACCCTGTGAAAGATCGTTATCAGCGCTTTCATCTGATGCCAATTGTTGTATGCCGGACAATGTGCTGCCGAGGCTTCTGCCCGATGCATTGATGGCACTGGTTTTCAGTTCATCGGTTGTGCTGCTAAGTATCACCGGTGTTTCGTTGTCGGGTCCATCATTGTCCGAGCTGCTGCAAGCACTGAGCAATACTATAGATATTGCAGCGGCTACGATGCTGGCGGGCGAAACATCAGTAGTGCGCCTTGCAGGGTTGTGCCTGTTTAGTGTGTGAACTGCCATCTTCATTCGTCTTTCTCCCTATTAATCAGAATTCTTGGTCGGATATTCTTGGTCGGATATTCTTGATTTTATATTTAGTGCTTTTTTTCAGATCACTTGCCAGCTGTACGGTAGTAAACGTTGCAGCTCTCAGAATGTCAGGTTCAAATTTTAGGTCTTTAGCAAGTGTAGCCTAACAATTATTGTCACATTGAAACGAATACTCAGTGCATCCTAATCACCGGATCCTGAATTAGTACTGAACAGTAATGTACTTGCGGCTACCACGAATCGGGTGGATGGGCGGGAATATTTCTTTGCCCGTACAACAGCGCACGATCAACGGTACTCGACTTTGCCAACTGATGGGTACTTATTTATGAAGGAGAGGGGAGTAGAAGAGCAGACCATGCAAGCAAGGAAGCAAACGGTGCTGACGTGTTAGCAATGCTCCGTAATTGCTGAAGTTTTCGTCATTTTGCAGGACAGGAAAGCCATATCGCCCCCCGGTTGGGCGCGGCTGTTAAGCGAGTGTGCAAAGGCCAGCCATAGGTTGAGCTGGCTCAGCATTCGATCAGGCTAGTGGCTCGTAACTAGCCTGCGAAACTCAGGCGAATACTTGCAGATTATGCTTGATAGGCTGTGCTGGACACATCACCGCCACTGCCGGTCCAGTCGGTATGGAATCGTTCACCAGCCGGTTTGTCGACACGTTCATAAGTGTGGGCGCCGAAGTAATCTCTTTGTGCCTGTAATAGATTCGCTGGCAGGCGCTCCGTACGGTAACTGTCATAAAATGCCAAAGCTGATCCCATGGCAGGCATGGGGATGCCGGTCAGTGCGGCCTGGCTGACAATAGTGCGCCAACCTGATTGAGACTTTTCCAGGGTTTTGGAAAACCAGCCGTCAATCAGTAAATTGACAAGTTCTGAATCACGCTCGAATGCATCTTTGATGTTATCCAGAAAAGCCGAGCGAATTATGCAGCCGCCGCGCCACATCATGGCAATGGACCCGTAACGCAAATTCCAGTCATACTCGATGGAGGCGGCCCGCATAAGCATATACCCTTGCGCATAGGACACGATTTTCGAGGCCAGCATGGCATCGGCTAATTGCTCCAATTTTTCAGTACGTTGTTGTTCAGACACTGAGGTGCTTTCTGCTGGCCCGCTCAATTTTTGGCTAGCGGTAATACGCTCATCTTTCAATGCTGACACCATTCGTGCGAATACCGATTCGCCGATCATTGTTAGTGGTGTACCCAGATCCAGGGCATTGATAGCGGTCCACTTTCCGGTACCTTTCTGTCCGGCTTTATCCAATATATAGTCGACAACAAATTCATCACCTTCTGTGAACTTCAGTATGTCGCTGGTAATTTCGACCAGGTAGCTGTTTAGAGGGCCTTTATTCCAGGTGTCAAACATGTCGCTCATGGCTTTATTGTCCATGGCGAGAACATTTTTCATGTAATGATAGGCTTCGCAAATCAACTGCATGTCGCCATACTCGATGCCGTTGTGCACCATCTTGACGAAATGTCCGGCACCGTTTCGCCCTACCCAGTCGCAGCAAGGTTCGTTGTCACCTACTTTCGCTGATATAGACTGGAACAAATCTTTCACCAGGGGCCAGGCCTCTTCGTGTCCGCCTGGCATTATCGAAGGACCATGACGTGCACCCTCTTCACCACCGGAAACGCCAGTACCTATGTAATGCAATTTTTTTTGTTTAAGGTACTGCGCACGCCTTTGAGTATCTTCGAAATTTGAATTGCCACCATCGATAAGCACATCGCCAGCGTCCAACAGGGGAATGAGTTTTTCAATCGTATCGTCAACAGGTTTGCCAGCACGCACCATCATCATTATTTTGCGTGGAGATGAGAGGCCCTCCACCAGTTGTTCCAGCGTATGAGCGCCGCTTATTCGCGTGTCTTTGGCAGAGGTTGCCAAAAAGTCATCAGTTTTTTTTGTAGTGCGGTTGTAGGCAATCACACTGTGCCCATGGTCGTTCATGTTGAGGATCAGGTTCTGGCCCATTACCGCCAGCCCGATTACCCCTATGTCAGCAGTGCCAGTCATATTGAATCCCTCAAAAGTGTACGGTTAGTGTCATTGTGCATGACGGTTTGGATTAATTATTGCCATCAAGGGTTTCAGGTGCTTAAAAGTACCTTGCTAGTTGCCCTTGCGGTTACTATGTATGCGGTGTCGAAATGATTGCACACTCGGGCACTATTGTACTTGTTTCGGCACGGGATTTGAGTGCCAATAAGAGCTTGCTTGCGAAAACCATTAGCTGTTTTGCTGGATAGCTGCATACTAACAAGCAGTATTGCCAAAGTTGTCCAATGCAAGCTGATGTTGAATAGGTATTTTGAATGGATTTACGACAGACCAATGAATAATACGGAAGCGGTTTCCAGCTATGAGATTCTGGATTCGGACTTTGAGCAGTGTTTTATCGGCCATGCAAAGGTTGAAAAACTCTGGTCTGGTGGACGCTGGTGCGAAGGCCCGGCTTGGTTCGCCGCCGGGCGTTATTTGGTTTGGTCTGATATCCCTAATAACCGCATGATGCGTTGGGATGAATGCAGTGGCTCAGTTTCCGAATTTCGCTCTCCGTCAGATTACAGTAATGGTAATACTGTCGATAACCAGGGCAGGTTAGTCACTTGTGAGCATTTAACGCGCTCGGTGACACGAACTGAAATTGACGGTACACGCACGGTCATAGCTGATTCGTACCAGGGTAGGCGATTTAACTCGCCCAATGATGTTGTAGTGAAATCTGATGATTCAATCTGGTTCACTGATCCTGACTATGGCATCCTGACCGACTACGAAGGCGACGCCAGCGACGCAGAACTGGATTCCTGTTGTGTCTATCGGGTTGATCCTGATGGGTCAGTGTCACTAGTGATCGATGCCATGCTGAAGCCCAACGGGCTGGCCTTCTCGCCGGATGAGTCATACCTGTATGTTTCCGATACTGGCGCTTCACATGTGCCAGCTGGCCCACGCCATATCAGGCGATTTGAACTTGATGTTGATGGAACGGGGGTGCTGTCGGATACTGTATTGTGCGAATGCACCAAAGGTATGTTTGACGGCTTCCGGCTGGATACGGGGCACCGATTATGGTGCAGTGCCGGTGATGGTGTTCATTGTATCGATCGCTCAGGACGTATCATTGGCAAAATCCATATCCCCGAGACGGTCTCGAATGTGACATTGGGTGGGGCCAAGAGAAATCGATTGTTTATTTGCGCAACGTCCTCAATATATTCAGTGTATCTGGCAGTTAATGGCACCAAGTTGGGCTAGAAACACCTTATAGCTGGCATGGTGCGGGTATTATCGCTCGCCTGCTGCCCTTGTCTGCTTTAGTGGTTTTGAGCGAAAATGAAGGCAAGTCAATAGCTTGGCGGTGTGCGACAGGCCCGGTGGGTTGTCTGCTAGCTGCTCCACATTGGGTTTCTGCCAGGTTTGCACTGCACCCTTTCGACTTTACGTCTGCTGCCATTCAGCACACGCAATCAAACTAAAGTGGAGATAGAGCCATCATTTTCAAAGGCCTCGGTAGCGAGATAAAAAATTACACGCTGGTGGCTGTTGCACTGTCGCTGTTGTTACTCGCGATGTTTTTTTTCTGGTTTCGACCGGGTATTTTCATAATGCTCGGGTACGTGTTCGTGTGTATTCTTGCCACACTAAGTGTACCGATATTTTATCGATTGGCTGGTTTCAAGCGGCGTGATGAAGTTCTCTGGATTGAGCAGCGTGAAGAGCAGGAATATCTGGAATTGTCGAAACGCCTGAAAGAAGCTCGGAAACAGTTGGCCAAGCTGGATATAGATGATGGTGTCCGTCAGGCGAAACAACTTAATGGACTGATTGATGATTATCATTCAGTTGTTGAAACGCGTTTTCTGGGAAAGAAGCACATGCCTTTGGAATATCTGGGTGCGGCAAGGCAGGTGCAAAAACAGGCGGTACAGAATCTGTCTGATATGGTGACCATCGGACACAGCCTGTCGACCATTCAGAGCAATACCTACGATGCAGAACATGGTGGTGCGGACAACAATACGAGGCAAGATGAAATGTATCGTGAACAAGAGGGTCGCATTCAGAAGTTACTGGATGAAAATCATCAAATGTTTGATGCACTGACTGAAACAGCAGTGGAGGTTGCCAATATTGATTCGTTTAGCAAATACGAAAGAATTGATACTCTTGCCAGGCTGGTCAGTCTTTCACAGGTTGCGAGCAACAGCGGCAGGTGAGCTGACACTACACTATCAACATTGATCAGTTATTTGATAATTTCAGATGAGAATTGATCAAGGAGAACTAAAACTGACCATGCAATTTCGTAGTTTGATCGTAGAGCCTGTCCTGCAGCGTGGCTATTTGGCTATATTGCTGTTGACTCTGTTTCTCGCTGCCTGTGGTGACAAAATTGAAGACATTGAGTCAGCCACGGTGCGACTACAGGAGCTTTCTCAAAGTGAAATAAAGCCTGGATTGCGAGAAAACCAGTTTCTGGCAAATATTAGCCTGTCGCCTTCCAATTTACTTTCTATGCTGCCTGATCTTGGCGAATATCCAATCGTGTTAGGTGAGCGTGATTCCGGTCAGACAGAAGTTGTGGAAATATTCACTTCATCCGAGAAAGCTGGCAAAGGCCGCGACGGCTTTTACATACAGTTGGCTGACGAATTCAATCAGCAGCAATTTAAAATTTCAAATGGCAAGAGAGCTTCTGTAGCGATACGCAAAATCGCTTCAGGGTTAGGAGCGCAATTCATACTGGCTAATCGTCATGTTCCTGATGCATTTTCCCCAAGCAATGAACTTTGGGGGAAAATGCTCACGGCCAATGGCATTGACGTTCAATTAGTAGCGCAGAAAACTGCACCTAATACAGCTGGAATTGTAGTCAAGAAGTCACGTTTTGAAGATATCACGACTGACGGGAAGCTGGACTTGGAAAAGTTACTCACCAATGTCAGTAATGGTACATTCGCTATGGGTTACACCAACCCATACCAATCCAGTACAGGACTCAACTTTCTGCTTACCATTCTTGATTCTTTTGCTGCTGGTGACGATTCAGCGATGCTGTCTCCTGATGTTGCCAGTGCCTTTGAAGCTTTTCAATCCGGTGTACCATTCGTTGCGCAAACTACTCTGCAAATGCGTGACGCTGCCCAGGGTAGTGGAACGCTTGATGCCATGGTCATGGAACATCAGTCCTGGGTTAATGTTACGGGAATGAATGATTATCGTTTTGTGCCGTTTGGCATTCGGCATGACAGCCCTCTCTATGCAACACCCGAGGCTAATTCGCAGGAGCGCGAGGTGCTGCAACTGTTTGCCGAGTTCGTTTCTGCGCAACAAAAAGCTGTTAGCAATTTCGGCTTCGGCCGGAATCCGGACTACGCTGATGCCTACACGATTGAAGACGAGTCAATAATTGCCAGTTCGCAAAGGTTGTGGAAAGAAAAAAAATCCGGCGGGCGCCCCATAGCTGCCGTTTTTGTTGCTGATGTATCGGGGTCCATGGAAGGCGAACGGCTGGCTAATCTGCAAAAAGCATTGATTGAATCTGCAGATCTGATTAATTCTACCAACGCTATTGGTCTGGTTTCCTATCATGAGCAGGTGAACGTAGATCTTTTTGTCAGGCCTTTTAACGTTCAGCAAAAAGCCTTGTTTATTGGTGCTGTGCAACGTTTGAGTGCTGGTGGTAAAACAGCCACCAACGATGCTGTTGTGGTTGCAGCAAATCAGTTGCTTGAATTTTCCCAAACTAATCCGGACCACAAGCTGCTTATCTTCGTTTTGTCAGATGGTCGAACCAATCGAGGCCTGGAATTCGAGAAAGTACAAAAAGCGCTTGAATTTTCAGGAATTCCGATTCATGCCATAGCTTATGAAATCAGTTCCGAACATTTAAGCCTGCTTGCCTCATTAGGGGAGGGGGCTTATATAGAATCCAGCGCGGGCTCAGCATCTTACCGAATAGGTAACTTGCTTAATTCTGAAATGTGATGAACCGGATTTGTCATAAATGAAAATGTTGATTACTTTTGCGCTTTTTGCGTTGCTTCACCTCACTGGCTGGGGTGTGGCGCATGGTTGGCTAAGTGCCAATAAAAAGCAATTGCTTGTAGTTGTAGATACGTCGTATTCAATGAAGCCCCATTTCAATGAAATGCAACAATGGATAGAAAGCCATCGTAAGGGTGGTCGTTATACTGATGTTGTTGTCGGAACAGATAAAGCGATGATTGGACCTCTGGCTGATATTAGATCGGTGGATTCAATCTTTCGTACAGCGTTTGGTAAATTTTCTTCTGATTCGCTAAATAAATATGCGAATAACAGTGCTGATCGTAAGGTACTGTTGTCTGATGGCAGTGTTGACCCCTCTGGTTGGGAAACAGTGGTGTTTAAATAGTGAATCTGCCAAAAGAGAGGTTTCTACAAATCTTGCTAACTTCCGGTGTCCCTGATGCAGTATGAACTAGTCAACAGGGCGGTGTTGATATTGGTGCTGGTAGCTATTTCAGCACTATTTCTTTTTATCATTAAACCTTTCATGGTTGCCATATTTCTGGCTGCTTTGTTCTCTGCCTTGTTTCATCCGCTCTATGAAAAATTTCTGGTGTTGATGGGGGGGCGCAAAGCGCTCGCTTCTTTGATTACCCTGTTAATTTCCATCTGTTTCGTTTTCATACCTGTCTCCTTTTTACTTGCTGCAGTATTTTCACAAGCATTGGATGTTACCAATAGCTTGAGACCTTGGGTGCAACAGCAATTTGAAGATCCCGAATCTTTCAGCAGGATCTTAAGCTCGCTACCATTTTACGATCAACTCCTGCCTTTTCAGGATGTAGCAAAAGAGCGCGTGGGTGAGATTTTTGGTTTCGCCAGCAAAATTGCGATTGATGTTGCGCAGGCTGCAACCGTAGGAACCATCAATGCATTGCTGATGGGGTTCATTGTTCTTTACACGATGTTCTTTTTTCTGATGGATGGAGACAGGTTGCTCTATTACGTCCTTTACTATCTGCCATTGCGTGATGAGGATGAAAAAAAGCTACTGGCCCGGTTTAAATCTGTTACCCGAGCAACGCTAAAAGGTACAGCCGTTATCGGTATTTTACAAGGTACTCTGGCCGGCATGGCTCTCGCCTTTGGTGGGGTGCCAAGTGCTCTATTCTGGGCGGTAGCCATGATGTTTCTTTCTGTGGTTCCGGGCATAGGCACAGCCTTGATCTGGATTCCAGCGGTTGTTTACATAGGTATAAATACCGGCTGGTTTATGGCATTGGGTGTCGGTGTTTTCTGCGCCTTGATTGTTGGCAGTGTTGATAACATCCTGCGCCCGAAATTGGTAGGCGGAGACACCCAGTTGCATGAACTTCTCATCTTTTTCAGCACACTGGGTGGGTTGTTTATTTTTGGATTCTGGGGTTTTGTAATTGGACCTATAATCGCTGCCTTGTTCGTTACAGTATGGGAATTATATGGTGAGGAGTTCAGTCACTGGTTGCCGACTACGGCGTTTATGCCAAGCAGTAGTGTGCAGGGGCTTCCCGGTTTTAGTGATATTCCCGAAGCCGAAGCCATAGCTCAAGTTTCAGATGCTGATTATTCTTCAGATATCAAGGACAATACAACTATGGTCAATCCAACCACAGATGATTCGGATGGTACGACGGTTGTAAAGAGTGCTTCAGCCAATGCAAGAAAGCCGCAGCGAAAGACAACTAGAAAAAACAAACAGAACAAGCGCAGAAAAGGATAATCCGTGATGTCACTAACCAGAAATCTGGTTCAGCAAATCAACAGTAAACCGATTACAGCTTCTGACCGTGAACAAGCAGCCTTGCTGGTTCTCGATGCTTTAGCCAGTGCCTATGCAGGTTCGGTTACTGATGTCGGAAAGCGGTTCCTGGCATGGGCAGATGGTCGTGGTGATTCGTCTGTATGTGCTCGCGCATTTCTGCTAGGCGCACTAACCCATATAACGGAAACTGACGATCTGCACCGGGGGTCAGTTACTCATCCGGGCTGTGTGGTAATTCCTGCAGTATTGGCTCTATCAAGCCAGAAACACATCAACAATCAACAATTGCTTGATTCAGTAATCCGTGGATTCGAGGCAGTCTGCCGTGTCGGCATGAGTGTTGGTCCCGCACATTACAAGGTGTGGCACAACACATCAACCTGCGGACCTTTTGGTTCCGCCATGGCAATCGGTGACTTGCTGGATCTTGACGAAGACCAGCTGGTCTGGGCATTGGGTAACGCTGGTACGCAGGCTTCCGGGTTATGGGAGTTTTTGTCTGATGGCGCCATGAGCAAGCATCTGCATGCCGGTCGTGGCAGTGAAGCAGGTGTGTTGGCTGCGGAGCTTGCATCCCTGGGAGTTACCGGGGCTGAGAATATACTGGATGGTGCCAAGGGCTTTTATGCGGGTTTGTGTCCAGACCCTGATAGCAGTCAGTTAAATATTCCCGCGGACGCTCCTTGGCAGGTGCATCAAACCTCAATCAAGCCATGGCCGTCCTGTCGTCATACTCACCCTGCGATAGATGCAGCCCTGGAGCTTAGTGGACAACTGGGTAATGGTTTAATCAGTGAAGTGGCAGTGGAAACCTATCAGGCAGCGCTTGATCTGTGTGATCGCTCAGAGGCTTTGAATGAATATCAGGCAAAATTTTCACTGCAGCATTGTGTGGCAACCGCACTCAACCATGGTGAAGTTCATCTAGACTCTTTTGGCGAAGCGGCAAGGGATGATGCCTTGGACCTGAGCAAACGGGTTTCTGTGGTCTGTAATTCACCATTCAGTAACGAATATCCAACGGCCTGGGGAGCAAAAGTTTCTGTTAAAACGACTGATGAAAGAACGTTTCAGGTGTCGCGTAGACACTGTAAGGGCGATCCCGAAAATGCTTTGGATGCGGCGGAAATGCAAAGCAAGGCACTTGGTTTGTTAAACAAGTCAGGGTTGTCTGAGCAAGCTGCGAATAGCTTGTGTGAGTCGATATTGTCTATGCCCGGTGCAGAGCAGGATGCTGTATCACCAGCGTTGTATCCGGATTTTTCCAGTTGTATTTCCCAGCCATGAATACACGAAGCATGATCATGCACAGTTTTACATGGGATAAGTGCGTTTCTGGTAAGCCGAACTATTCGACTATTCGCCGCTGTCGGTTGTGGCGGTAATGCTTCGTGAACCCTGAAAGTATCTCGGGGTAAGCTGCAAGCCTTGCCTTTTTGATTTGTTTCAGTACCAATAAAAAAACCAGTACAAACAACATCAGCATACCGGTCATCAGCCAGAAGTAGGTGTCGCCAGCCTGGCTGGTAGCCGCAGTTCCTGCCGTGACCTCAAGGCCAGGCAAAGAGTCTGAGTGGCCCTCCGGGCTTGTTGCTGCGAAGTTGTTATTCCCTGTGTTTCCATTCATTCCAGAAATTCCTTACAGGATTGATTCCTGAGAGGTTGCCCTACAGGATTTGTTATCGTGTAATTAAGCCAGGTAATTCGGATCCTTTGTTGAATATCTTACGAACATAAATTCACTAACGAACATAAATTCCTGCTATGCCGCTGATAGCGCTATCTATTATGCTGCTACAAAAGTTTTAAAAAAGCAATTGCCAGATGGCATTGGTTCAATTGAGCCAATGCCGGGTGTCTTGTTAGTCGATCGCGAGTGCCAGATCTTCGACTACCTCTGCGTTGGACATTTTCAGTAAACCGCCTGGTGGTAAAAGTAATTTTGACTCCCGGTTGCCGCCGCCGAGTATAATTTCATTACATTGCATCACCCTGCTGTCGATCAAAAGTGGCAGGTTTTCCGGAAGTGCGACTGGTGTCACACCACCAAGCTCCATACCGGTCAGGCGACGTGTGTCTTCGGGGCTTGCGAAAGACAAGCGTCTAACGCCCAGTTTTTTGCGAACAGTTTTGTTTACGTCGAGTCGGCAGTTAGCTAGTACAACGCATGCTGCAAACACAGGCTCACCTTTGGTAGAGCCGACTAGTAGCGTGTTGGCAGATTGTTCCGCTGTGAAACCATAGTGTTCACAAAAGTCCGCAGTATCCGCAAGCTTGGGGTCGCATGCGACCACGCGGTACTCGATTTCCAGCTGTTTTAAAGCTGAATTCACACTGGGATGCAGTAATTCATTCATACTGTTAGTGTTACATCTTACGCGCTGTGCAGGCAAGAAGCAGATGCGGATTAAACCGTTTTAACCTAATAAAATTAGTGGCAGGTCGATGCAACAAACTCCGGAAAAACTGGAAATAATCAGGCCAGATGACTTTCACGTACATTTTCGTGATTCATCCATGCTGGCAGCTGTAGTACCTGAAACAGCGAGGCATTTTGCGCGAGCTATTGTTATGCCCAATCTGGTGCCGCCGGTTGTGTCGGTGGCTCAGGCGCTCGACTACAGGCAGCGTATCGTCAGCCATTGTGATGAGGGCTTTGAGCCTCTGATGACGTTATACCTCACCGAAACTACAACAGTTGATGAATTGCAGAAAGCTGCAGATGTCGATGAAATCAAGGCAGTCAAGCTCTATCCGGCGGGTGCAACTACCAATTCAGCCTCAGGAGTCACTGATGTTAAACGTGTCATGCCACTCCTGGAAAGTATGGCTCGGAGCGGTTTAACGCTCTGCGTGCATGGCGAGGTTACTGACCCGGATGTTGATATTTTTGATCGTGAAGCCGTGTTTATTGATCGCATACTCGAGCCTGTGCGCCGTGAGCTGCCGGAGTTGCGCATCGTGATGGAACACATCACGACCAGTGATGGCGTGGATTTTGTGCGCTCGGGTTCTGCCAACCTGGCAGCTACCGTGACGCCACATCATCTGATATTGAATCGTAATGATCTTCTGGTTGGTGGTATTCGTCCACACTACTACTGTCTGCCCATTGTAAAGCGTGAAAAGCACCGTGTGGCATTGCGTAAGGCCGTAACTTCTGGTGATTGCCGGTTCTTTTTGGGTACTGATAGCGCGCCGCACACGACAGAAACAAAGGAAGCTGCCTGTGGTTGTGCCGGTGTGTTCAATGCAAGCAATACAATGGCATGTCTGGCGCAGGTTTTTGAAGAGGAGGGTGCACTGCAGAATCTGGAAGCATTCTGTTCGCTGAATGGTGCGGACTTTTACCGCCTGCCACATAACACCGAAAGATTGGTTCTGCAGAAGGCGACAAAACCGGTCTCATTTCCAAGTACCTTGGCAGTAGCCGGGGATAGTGAGCAAACTGTTACTGTGTTTGATCCGGGAATGGATATTTATTGGACGGTAGTCGACCATACATAGAGAAGAAACACACAGTCTGGAAATTCACAGCGAAGAAATTTTCAACCTGGCGTTGCATGGCTAGATCGATACTTCTCCGCGAATCAGTATATGTGATTGCCCTCCAATCAGGATGTCATCACTCGCGCCTTTACGGCTGACGAAAACACGGCCACTACGTCCGATCTTTGTACCTTGTGCAATCAGAAGATCTTGTTCCAATCGCCCCTGCTGATGCAGCCATTTGGCGAGAGCTGCATTTAATGAACCCGTGATCGGATCCTCACTCATGCCGCTGGATGGCGCCAGCATTCGTACTTCGTAATCCGGTTGATCAAGCGATGTGGCGGTATTTTCTGATGCAGACGAGCCGCAAAAACCAATGAATCCAATGGCACCAAAGTCTGACCAGCGCACCTTTGAGGCGTTGAGAGACAGAACGGTAGCTGCACTGTCCAGCTCAAACGCCTGCCATATTGGTCCATTATCCAGCTGTGCATAGTTGACAATATTACTTTCCTGCAAACAGAATGCATCGAGTATTTTGCTGAAAGTGGGAGCGGCCATTGGTTCTATGCTGGTAGGAGGGGCAATGAAAGCGGGAACCTGGCCACTTTGTTCGATACTCACCAGACCAATGTTGCATTCCTGGATTACCGTGTCGGTGTTTGCTGGCTTGCCACCGCTGTCCAGCCATGCTGCACAGCTACCCAATGTCGGGTGGCCGGCAAACGGCATTTCGCGCGAAGGGGTGAAAATTCTGACCTTATAGTCCGCATCAGCACTGACAGGTTTTTGCAGAAAAGTAGTTTCAGCAAGATTGGTCCAGCGAGCAAACGTCTGCATTTGTTCATCACTCAATCCATCGCCATCAACAACCACCGCAAGGGCATTGCCAAGCTGAGGTGTTGCACTAAAAACATCCACCTGCATAAATCTTCTAATCGTCATAATGTATGAGCTGTCAGGATTGGTTAATTGTCAGATGCTTTTATCAACTTCGGGCACGACTACGTGTCGGGTCAATAAACGGGATGCTGCAGACCCGGGCATGTAAGCGTTTTTTGTGGCCATCCAGCTTGCCTACTGCAAGCTCAAGGCCGGGTGCTTGCCATTCTGCGGCTACTCGTGCCATGGCTATAGCCTTGCCCAGGGCGGGCGAGCGGGTTGCGCTGGTCACAACTCCTACTTGTCGTCGATCAACGAATATGGCGTCGCCATGCACGGGTACTTCGTTGCCTTCCAGTTGCAGGCCGACCAGTTTGCGGCGGGTATTGCCTTCAGCGCTATTTCTCTGCAAGGCCTGTTTGCCAACAAAGTGGTCCTTTTGCAGATCCACGGCGAAACCCAGCCCTGATTCGAACGCGTCTACATCCGGCCCGAATTCCTGTCCTGCTGCCATCAGCCCGGCTTCGATACGAATAATATCCAGAGCTTCGTTACCCATGGGAGTGATGCCATATTCAGCGCCTGCAGCCATTAACGCATCCCATAGTGGTAACGCTGCGTCAGTGCTACAGAAAATCTCGTAACCCAGTTCACCGGTGTAGCCACTGCGTGTCAGCTGGAACGGAACGCCATCCCGGTCATGAAGCCGCGCGACTGCCGAGCCAAACCATTTCATCGTATCAAGTGAAGGTTGGTGAGGTTGCGTGAAGACTATCTTTTTCATCAGCTCACGTGACTTTGGGCCCTGTATGGCTAGATTGGGCATAGAGCTGAACAATGATTTTATCCATACGTTGAGCTTGTTGTCCTGCGCCAGTTTTTTAAGGCTATGCGCACTTTCGTCGCTACCACAGCACCAGCGAAACGCATCGGCTGTGAGTCTGAACAACGTGCCATCATCGATAACTGAACCGCTTTCATCGCAGAGAAGGGCATAGACACCTCTGTTTAGCGACAGCTTTGTTATGTCTCGGCTTAATGCCAATTGCAAAAGATTTTCGGCATCTGGTCCCAGAATGTCGAACTTTCGCAGCGACGACATATCCTGAATCGTGACAGCATTGCGACAGGCCTCATACTCTTTGGCAGCCCTTGTTGCCTCATAACTTGCAGGCATCCATACATCTCGTGCCACAGTGTAATGTTCTGTCAACTGACTGGTACGTGGATGAAATGCTGATTGCTCTGTCAATATTGCCTCCGAGTCCGGCTTTGCGCGGTAGGCTACCGCGTGCCTGATCTGCGCTTCCGGTTTGTAAATTCGTACATGTATGTCAGTCGGGTTCCAACCGTTGATCGGGTCGACATCATCGGGGCAGGCCGTCGATACACACACAAGATCTGTCATTGCCTGCAGCGCAACGTAATCACCCGGCTGTGACCATGCTTCATCACTCTGGATGCGATTGTCTTGCGGCAGGATCCATGAATTAAAGAAGAAGTTGATTGCGGGCCATGCTCGTCGGGGTTTTATGTCCCATGGCTGGTAAGCGTTGGAAATATTATCCGAGCAATTGATGTGACCAAAAAACCCCCGTTCCTCATATCCCCGGGCAGTGCAGGCTAAGGCAAAAGTATCGTGGCGTCCGACCGTGTCTTGCGTAACCCGCATCAGGGGTCTCATTTCCTGGTCAAAAAACTTGTCGAAGAGGCCGGGGCCGGGATAGGCACCGCCCACCATTGAGCGAGTCACGGTTGAATCAATGAAAAGTTCACGGCCCTCGTCCAATGCAGCCTTTCGCATTGCCATAAAGTCCGAGCATTGTTGTCCCTCAACGTCAATTATCTGAATGTATTCTCCAGCCTTCACCTCATAGGCCAGTGCGGTTGAGCGAGGTATTGTGAATTCTTCGCGTATGCTGCCATAGTCGTCCAGTGGCGCAGGTAAATAGTCTTGCTGCCGCAAGCTTGCAGCAGCAGGTTTTACGCTGACCTGCATTCTGCCGCCAGCACCACCTGCGGCAATTGAATGTTCCGAGTGTGCGATAACAAGCCAGAGATCCAGTGTTTCGCGAGCACGCAAAGTAAATAGCTCCCCGGCCTGTGTCTGCGCATCAAACACGCGATATCCGCGCAGCACATTCTTTTTACTGTCCGTTTCGTTTACGCCATTAGCGTCCAGCCAGCGGTAAATGCGATGCCGATCACTGGCGACTACATTTTCAACAACTTGCAAAATGTCTTGCGTGTTATCTTTGTTAGTCTCAGCAGGGTTTTCGAGGCCGAGCGACTGGTGTGTATTTTGTGCCTCATGGTTGAACGGGATAAGCCAGATGGAAGTTGCGCCTTCGCTGCAAGTAATTGATAGCAGGTCGCCTTCTTCAAGTGAGCAACGCACCGGATTTGCCGGGCGAATTTCATACTCACGCGTTTCGCCCGCTGGCGTATAGCCGGAATAGGAGCGTTGGGAGGAATCAAACCCCCCGTTGGATGGAGAATAGATCAGCATGGAGGCCTATCGAGATAGCGGCTGTCAAGCTCGGCTCTGATTAAAAGCTGTCTGTGCACTTGTATTCCAGAGTATATTGACAGCAGTAAGTTCCATGTCAAGATGCAAGTATGAAAGCTGCAGGCTAATCAGTTGCTGCCTGGGTAGATCTGCGGTATCGCTGCTGAGTGCCGATACTGTCGCTCTTGCTGCCGCTTTTGCTGTATATCCAAAAATTATCAGTAGAAACAAACGTTACTAATATAGTAGGCCAGACAGATGTCACTTATTCAAAAAACAGCTACAGAAATTGTGGAGATGCTTGTCAAAGAAACGGTATCCCCGCTGGATCTTCTCGACGAGCTGGAGAAACGGATTGCCGAGGTTGATCCCGTCGTCAATGCATTGCCGACACTTTGTTTTGACCGTGCGCGCGACAATGCCAAACAATTGATGGCGAAACCGGTTGCAGAGCGTGGTTGTTTGTGTGGATTGCCAGTCGCGGTAAAGGACCTTGACCCGGTAGCAGGTGTGCGAACTACCTGGGGGTCGCAAGTTTATAAAGATTTCGTGCCCGAGGCTTCCGATTGCATGGTGGATATTATCGAAGCCAATGGCGGTATCGTTTACGCAAAGACCAACACACCGGAGTTCGGTGCTGGTGCAAATACATTCAACGAAGTATTTGGTGCGACCGTCAATCCCTGGAATACAAGTAAAAGTTGTGCGGGTTCGTCAGGCGGTTCAGCTGTGGCACTCGCCACCGGAATGGCCTGGTTGGCGACCGGGTCTGATCTGGGCGGCTCTTTGCGTAACCCCGCCAGTTTTTGTTCGATTGTCGGTTTCAGGCCGAGCCCGGGGCGTGTCGCTCACGGGCCTTCTGCTGCTGGTGCCTACCCTGAAGATCTGGGAGGTATGCCCAACACGCCATTCGCGGTTTCCGGACCCATGGCTCGCAATGTGCCGGATCTGGCCCTGTTCCTGGATGGTATGACTGGTCACCACCCTTCTGATCCTTTGTCCATGCCAAAAGAACGTGGCGATTACGTAGAGGCAATCCAGTCAGGCTGGAAGCCCAAACGTGTGGCCTACAGTGCTGATTTTGGAATCACTCCAGTAGACCCCGAGGTTGCAAGAATTACTGAACAGGCCGCGCAGCATTTTTCAGACATGGGTGCGAGCGTTGAAAATGCACATCCCGACTTCAGTGATATGGAGGAAATTTTCCAGGTCAATCGGGCTATGGCGTTTTATGTAGGTTCAAAACAGTTACTTGAAAACAAACGCGATTTGTTGAAACCCGAGTTGATTTGGAATATCGAAAAGGCACGCGATGTTTCAATGGACGATATTGAGCGCGTTGAGCTACTAAGGGGCAAATATATCCAGCGTGCGGTCGAGTTTTTTAATGACTATGATTTGTTGCTTTCACCGGCGACTATCGTGCCTCCCTATCCGGTAGAGCAGCGCTTTGTTGAATCCTGCAATGGTGTTGAATTCAGCAATTACGTGCAGTGGTTGAGTATTGCCTACGCAATTACCAACACGGGTTTCCCGGCTATCAGTGTGCCCGCAGGCTTTACCGACAGTGAATTACCGGTCGGTCTGCAAATCTGCGCCGGGCCACGTGCAGAGGCAAGATTACTCTGCGCAGCGGCGGCTTTCGAGCAAGCCAGCGGGCTTGCTCGAAAAGTGCCTATTGACCCTATTAAAGGTTAAGTCAGGGTGATCACTGGCACTTGAGAATATTTCTACCGCCGTTGCTTAACGGTTCTAGTCTTCCAGTGGTGGGAAGCGTGTTCGTGCCGCAGCTACTGTCCAGTCCATATGGTTGCGAACATATTCCTGACTGGCATCGCGTGGCGGGTTGTAATCCCATTGGTGAACCGCTCCGAGCTGCATTGAGGCATGCACAGCACGGCGTTGGTGCTGGGTACGAATAACATCTTGTCGTATCTTTTCGCTGTTCCAGCGTTCGGCAACTTCCTTGCGGAACTCATTCTCAATCGCGGCAACAGATGCTTCTCCACAGAGATTGTTTTTTTCTGCCGGGTCGTCTGCGATGTTAAACAGCATTGGGGAGTCCGGGTCACAGTGAATATATTTGTATTCACCACGTCTGATCATAAACACCGGGTCGGCTGTCATTTCTGCGCAGTATTCACCAATCGCTTCCGCATCATCCATTGATTCGCTTATTCCGGTTGCCAGTGGCAGTAGTGATCGTCCATCGACTGGCTGACCGAGCTCCGGCTTCGGGCTGCCTTTACTCGCAGCGATATCGAGCATAGTGGGTAGTATATCGACCAGCGAGCAAGGGTTGGCGATCTGTTGATGCTGTATTCCGGGTCCAGCCATTACCAGGGGGACCCTTGCACTGGCTTCAAAGAAATTCATTTTGTACCAAAGGCCGCGTTCGCCCAGCATGTCACCATGATCCGCGGTAACAATGAAGATGGTATTTTCAAGTTGCCCGGTGCTTTCCAGAATGCTTACCAATTCGCCGATTTTGCTATCAAAATAGGATGTATTGGCGTAATAGGCATGCCTTGCATTGCGGATTTCCTGCTCACTTACTGCTACTTTGCTGGCTTCTATGCCATCCATCAGGCGTTTTGAGAAATCATCCTGCTGCTCGTAAGGAATATTTTCAACAGGCATGTCAATGGCTTCGTTTTCGTAAAGATCCCACCATTGTTGGAGAGCTACGTAAGGATCGTGTGGATGAATAAAACTTGCCACCATACAAAACGGGCGAGTCTTATCCCGCGCGTAGTCAAGAATCTTACGACGTGCGTAGAAGGCCACTTCGTCATCGTAATCAATCTGAAAAGTGCCCACAGCAACACCGGCTTCGCGAACCGAGTCCATGTTGTGGTACCACTTGTCTATTCGTTCATCGGCTAATTCCCAATTCGGTGTCCACGCATAATCGGCAGGATAAATATCGGTAGTCAGTCGCTCATCGAAGCCGTGCAACTGATCCGGTCCCACGAAGTGCATTTTGCCGGAAAGGCTGGTGGTGTACCCCATTGAACGCAAGTAATGGGCGAAGGTTGGAACTGATGCGGGGAACTCGCTGGCGTTATCGTAAGCGGCGATTCTGGTGATCAGCTGACCTGACATAAAGCTGAATCTGGACGGAGCGCATAACGGTGAGTTGCAGTAGGCAGCGTCAAAACGACTGCCGCGAGCGGCGAGCTTGTCGAGATGGGGGGTTTGCACCAGCGGATGTCCGTAGGTACCAGTAAATTGTGGTGCAAGCTGGTCTGCCATTACCAGCACGATATTAGGTTGTTGTTTATCCATTGGAGCCCCGTATTGCTTGAGGATCATCCTGCTGTTTGCAGGAAGTGAAGTGCAAGATTAACCGTTTGAACAGTTGGCTAGTGGTCTGGGTGCGCCATAGCTGGTAACGTCAGATGTTGTGCACGAAAACCCAGTACAAAATGGCCAATGTGCCGAATACGACCAGCGCGACAATCAGGTTTCGCATTCCGTGGCGGTGCTGCACCTTTCGCCAATCCTGGTATTCCTTGCTGTCTGGTGCAACATCTTCGTAAGGCATTTCCAGAGGGTTGGCCGGCCTGGAGGTTTGTTCAGCCTCGGTCCGTCCCGTCTGTTTTTCAGCAGAGAGTTGTCTGGATGTGCCCGGCACGGGTTGCTGCCTGGAATCCGCGGGAAGGTCGGAAATTTCGCGAGAGCTTCCTGTCCCTGGGATTGTGTCGATGCTACCTGTACCCGGGTTATCTGCTGGCTGCGTGGCTTGCGACGGCCTTGTTTGCGTAATTTCGTCAGTCATCCTTTCTTACTGCTTCGTCATTCGCTGTGCACAGTGTACTTGGTACATCACCTTGTCCGCAGCAGTTCGTGCAATAGCTGCTATATTTATGACACTAGTCACAGAAATGCCTGATCTTGGCGCAAGGGATGTCATGAGTAATTACAAATTGAAATGTTCTGTAGCGGTGTTGGTCGCCGGTTTAGTCACCGCGTCGCAAACACATGCTGGATTTGAAATTGAAGGTAACACGATAGTATTCACCGATAATGACTGGTATCAGGTACAAACACCGGATACCTTTGTGACTATCTGCAACGGCGCGAGTTCCTGTACGGTTGCATCGGGTACGTACATCGTCATTAACCACAACACAGGAGAGCGCTGGGAAAGTGTGCCTGTTCCACCTGATGCTTCCAATCCTGTTGACGCTGATCCGGCTATCGGCGACGTAATGAATATGCCCACCGCGCCTCCGGGCTCATTCAGCATTGATGGAAACCTCCTTGGTTTTAGCAACAACGACTGGTATCAGGTGCAGCGCTCGAGTGATTTCCAGACGGTCTGTGAAGGGGTTGATTCCTGTTTGTTGGAAGAAGGTACTTACATAGTCGTTAATCACAGCAGTGGGCAGCGTTACGAGGGTGTCATGATCGGGCCGGCACAGGGCGCCATGAATGATAATGCCGCAGCCAATGACAATCCCGGTTCAGCTGATAACGGCATGATGAATAATGCACTGTTGCGGCCCCTGTTTGATGGTGATTCGGTGCGTTGGCCGGACGATGGGTGGTATCAGCTGCAAAACGCCTCAGATTTCTCGACTGTGTGCGAGGGTGGACTTGCCTGTGCAGTAGGTAGCGGTAGTTACATTCTTGTCAACCTGAGTACTGGTGAGCGCTGGGAAAATTTTGAGGTAGTTGCTGGAATTGCGTCCACGATTGGTGACGATGCCACAGTTATCGATAACGAAGAGACTGATGCAGGGAATGCCGATTCCGGCAATGGTGAAACCACAGCTGTTGATGTTGATTTCGTGCCATCACCGGCACCGATTGTCGAAGGCAACACACTGATACTGGGTGGTACGGGGTGGTATCAGGTTCAATCGGCGACAGATTTCACCACCTTTTGTAGTGGCTTGTTCATGTGTGAGGTGCCGCGGGGTGTTTACAATGTGATCAATCATTCGACTGGTGAGCGTTTCACTAACATAAGCGTGTTTGACAACAGTGGTGTGTGGTTTGGTACAACCAGTTTTGGTGAAGGCGTTTTTGTTATAGGCAATGACGGTTCGCTCTACGGACTCAGCAGTCGTGATGATGGCTTGTATGAATCGGTGTTTGGTCGTGGCGATGGGACTGTGCAACGCTATCTGCATCTTGCAAGCAGAAATACCGACCATGGCACTTCTTTCAATTTGCTCGGTGAGCGTCCAGAAAATTTTAATACCTTTGACATGAATGAAGTGATGTACAACCTGGCGGTGAACAACGAAGGTCAGCAGCTCACTAATAGTGGTATTGGAGGCAATTTTTCACTGACATTTGCAACAGCTGATGATGTTATGCCCATTGACCTGCAGTCGGTTGCCGGGCAGTGGGAATCCAGGTCGGCTTTTTGCCCGACAGATTGTGATATTACTGTGGTGCTTGATATAGCAAATTCAGGTTTTCTATCCGGGTCTACTCAGGTTAATGATGGTGCACCAGCACAGTTGGCTGGTTCTTTGGCAGTACCTGGTGATTCAGATTTGTACCTGCAAGTTGAGTACTTGCTGAATGGCGACAGGCGAGCTGGTGTGGTCTACTTTGACCGGTTTAGCGATGCATTAATCCTGAATTCGATCGGCGTGGATAACAATACTGGTTCCCTGTCCGCAATATTTCAACGTAATTAAGTTGTGCGGCAAGTTCCCAAGGAGTTGAAAAAACTGTTATTGAGAATTTAAAAGCAGTTTGCCAGATATTAAATAAAAAAAGAGAGTGCCCGGGCACTCTCTTTTTTTGTTGGCCATGCAAAGTTCAGAGTTGTAATGGTAAAAAGGCAATGGCAAAAAGGCCATCGGTCTGGATTATCGATCTAAATCACTGGCTTGATGTCTTTCAGCTAGTTGATCTTCTTCCGGACCAAAAACACGGTTTACCCGGCGACCTCGTTGTACTGCGGGTCGATCACGAATTTCTTCAGCCCATCGATTGACGTGTTTGTAGCTTCCCGTATCGAGAAATTCGGAGGCGTCGTAAAGGGCGTTGAACATAAGGTTGCCATACCATGGCCAGATCGCGATATCAGCGATTGAGTAGGCGTCACCGGCCATATATTTATTTTCGGCCAAATGCCTGTCCAGAACATCCAGCTGACGTTTCGTTTCCATTGCAAAACGATCAATACAGTATTCAATCTTGAAAGGCGCGTAGGCATAAAAATGGCCGAAACCACCGCCGAGGTAAGGCGCACTACCCATTTGCCAGAATAGCCAGTTAAAACATTCAGTTCTTTCCTTGTGCCCTTGCGGTATTAGTTCTCCGAATTTTTCTGCCAGATACATCAGTATTGAAGCCGATTCAAATACCCTTGTTGGGGGACTGGTAGAGTGGTCCATCATGGCGGGGATTTTCGAATTGGGATTAGCGGCAACAAAACCACTTCCGAATTGATCACCATCTCCAATTTTTATCAGGTAAGCATCGTACTCCGCGCCCTCGTGTCCCAAGGCAAGTAATTCCTCAAGCATGACGGTAACTTTTACGCCATTTGGCGTAGCAAGAGAATAGAGTTGAATCGGGTGCTTGCCTACTGGCAATTCCTTTTCATGGGTGGCTCCTGCAATCGGGCGATTGATGCTCGCCCACTTCCCGCCACTTTCCTGATCCCAGGTCCAGACTTTAGCGGGCTTGTAGTCGCCAGGGTAATTTGGTGGAGGTGTCTCCGATTTTTCGACGCTCATTTAATTGCTTCAATTGTGTAAAGAATAAGGAATGTTGCTGCAATTTGCTTGCAGCCATAAGGAATCCGGCACGCCTGAAGCATAATAACACTTTAGAAAGCAGCTTTTTAGCTACCACAAGAAAAACATGACAGTCACCAAGCCGGGATTATTTGCATGAATTTGCGAAAACAATTGTTCTTTACACTGCTGGTGTGTAGCGCTTTGCTGGTCGCTGTGCTTTTTGCCATCAACGCATGGAGTTTTTCCCGAGGCTTTTCTGACTACCTGGCTAAAGATCGTCTGAGTCCACTTATACAGGAGCTGTCGCAGAAATTTGAGGAGCAAGGCAGCTGGGAGTGGATTGATTCGGAAGGCATGGTGGCGGTGCGTGCTCCGGGCCGCCCGCAAGTACCTCTAGCATGGCTACGCATTATTGACCAGACTGTGCAAACTTCGCGGCAAGGGATCACGACTTCCCAGGATGTTGTTATCAATGCAGAAGCTCATCATGGGGAAAACCGGCGTGAACACAACAAAGGCCGTAGTACTGAAAACAATGAACGGCGCGATCAAAGACCTAGACAGGACTCGCTGCGCCGGGCAGGTCGGATTGCTGTAAGCCTGGTTCTTGCAAACGCCGATAAAAAGCTATTGGTTGGTAATCTTTCCGCCAACGCTGTCGATTGGTTGCCGATAAAAGTAGATGAAAAAGTTACCGGTTTTGTTGGCTACCGTAAGAGTGAGGAGCTGGACGGATTTTTAAACCATGCCTTTTTGAAACAGCAAACGCGAAGCTTCGCGATAGTCGCTGCAGCTCTGGCTCTCATATCAGCGGTTCTATCAATGCCTTTGGCATCACGGTTAGTGCGACCGATAGATTCTATTAGCACTGCGGTAGGAAGAATTCGTGATGGCCAATACGCAACGCGCATTGATAGCCAGCGTCGTGATGAGCTGGGTGAGTTGGCAAGTAATATAAACGCAATGGCAAAAAGTCTGGAATCCAACCAGCAGGCACGCCAACGCTGGGTAGCTGAAATTTCTCACGAGTTGAGAACGCCACTGGCTGTTCTGCAGGGTGAGCTGGAAGCGGTGGAAGACAACATCAGGCCGATGAATTCAGAGACAGTTTCCGGACTGCTTGCGCAAACAGCCAGGCTCTCAAGGCTGGTTGATGACTTGCATGTTCTGTCCATGTCTGATTTAGGTGCATTGGATTACCGCTTTGTACGGATGAATCCGGCTCTTATTGTTGCCGAGGTTCTTGATGAGTACAGCGAGCAGCTGACAAGTTCGGGTATTACGCTGGATTCGTCAATGCAAGGTGACCTGCCGGATATGAATATTGATCAACAGAGATTCAGGCAACTGCTCAATAATTTGGTGCAAAATACGCTGGGTTACACCAATAGTAGTGGAAGTTTGCATGTCAGTCTTGAGTCTGTTGCAGCCAGGACTGTTGAAGACAGAAACATGGTCCCGATCGCGCCTGGCAAGGATGATTTGGAAAATCTGCTTCTCCTGCGCTGGTCTGATTCTGAGCCCGGCGTAACTGATGAACAGCTTAAGCAGCTGTTTGAACCGCTATTTCGTACGGAGGCGTCCCGTTCACGCCGCACAGGTGGCTCTGGGCTTGGTTTGTCCATTGTTCAAAAGATCGTCGAAGCCCATGGTGGAAAAATAAATGCCGATCATTCCGGTAAGGGAGGTTTGCAGTTGACCCTGACCTTTCCTCCCGCAGGCGGTTGATTGGAGGTAAAAATATGAAAATAGAAATAGCGATAGTTGAAGATGAGCCGAGACTGGCGTCTGTGCTGCAGGATTATCTGGAAAGAGATAATTATTCTGTAACTATCTGGTCTGATGGCTCGGATGCTCTAGAGGCATTTCGAGAAGAGGTGCCTGATCTGATTTTGCTTGATCTTATGTTGCCGGGAACAGATGGCTTGAGCATTTGCAAAGAGCTGAGAAAAACCTCTAATGTGCCTATTATCATGCTCACAGCGCGCGTGGAGGAGATAGATCGATTGTTGGGTCTGGAAATAGGTGCAGATGATTATATTTGTAAACCGTACAGTCCACGTGAAGTCGTTGCCAGGGTTAAAGCTGTACTGCGTCGTACACTACCTGGTCACGACCAGACTGGGACGGAGCAGTTGGATTCAAAGATGATTATCAATGAAGAGTCAGCCACCGTGAGTGTTGAAGGACAATCAACCTCGCTGACTGCTGTAGAGTTGAAATTGCTGATGGCGCTGTATCAATCACCCGGTCGTATTTATAGTCGTGAGCAACTGATGAAAAAAATATACGATGACAACCGGATAGTTAGTGATCGTACGATAGACAGTCACGTCAAGAAACTCAGGCAAAAAATCGAGCAGCTGAATCCAGCTCTTGAATTTATACACTCTGTCTATGGGCTGGGTTATAAATATGAGCCGTTATAACTGTTGTTGCTTTGGCTCTGTGAAATAACGTTCATAGTAGGTGTGATCTATGGGATGAGATGCACATATATCTAACTATCTATGTGAATTTATTCATTTAATGGCTGGTGCCAATAGATATTCGTTTTTTCTCATTTATTTATGCACAGTTATTACACAATTGGTTCCGATAATAACTCCCGTAAGCAAAAGACATTAACGTGATATCCATTTCAGGATTAACACACAAACTATCTTAATACTGGAGTTAACATGAATATGAAACTGGTAGCTAACAACAAAGTGAGTAAATATGCAGCAATTCTGGCTCTTACTCTGGGTGCAGGCACAGCATATGCAATCGGTAAAGCAAATGTTGCGTTAACGGATTTTGATGGAGACGGGGTCATTTCTGCAGACGAAATCCGGGAAGCACGCCAGGCAGCTCGCGCCGACATGATCTCCCAGTTCGATACTGATGGTAATGGTGAATTGTCAAAAGAAGAACGTCGCGCGGCAAAACAACAATTTCGTGCAAGTGTTGTAGAGTCATTTGATGCAAATGGCGATGGAGAGCTAAGCCGCAGCGAACGTAAGCTTGCAAAGCAGGCGCACAAGGATGCCATTATGTTACAGCTGGACGTTAATGGTGATGGCGAAGTATCAGATGCCGAAAAAGCCGGTTGGGAAGAGGTTCGCAGTGAGCGTGGTGATAAACACCGACACGGTAAGCGGGGTAAACGCCACTCAGATACAGATGAAGAGACGTCGTCTTCTTCAGAATCCAACTAACAGGTTGGCAATAGTTATCCGGGGATTGCCTCAGTGATAGCCAAGTGCTTGCCTAACTGATTGTTTAAGTCAGGACATTCTAAGTCAGGACATTCTGCCCCGCTTGCTTAAACAGCAGGCTGGGGTCGATTTTTTGGCATATTTCCAGCCACCTTTCCCAACACTTCCCAAGCAATTCGGGTAAACCTGTCAGCACCGATGCATGTCAAACAAGTGGCTGCTATGCGGGCGTCACCAGGTGTCACTACATACTCTAAGTGTTCGCTGCTGGAAGCCTGCTTTTCAAATACTTACAGTGCGTCTGAAGCTGTTAGTCTTTGCTGAATTGATCTCTGTTTTTGCAATTTTACAGTCGATGATTTGTGCGACAAGCAGCAAAATGGCGTTCATTGATATGCGCTGTCAGCCAGTGCCTGGATAAATGGCCGCTATAAATGCTTGGGTGTGCACTGAAATGCATTCCAGATCGAACCATTTTAATCAAAACTGTCGAACCGAAAGTAAGCTTATAATAGCGCAGGACAGTAGCCTGATTTGCTGCGACCACGATGGTCAGGGCGCGGCCAGGTACGATTGTCAATGGATTGATTGTGTCAGGAGGGCCCCCAACTAACAAACGCCAAAAGCTATTCGCCAATAACTAGCGGCCGAAATTAACTAATTCATGCTTTCATATAAAGCCTTGTAAATACAATTAACCGACTTTTCGCAGCCTCGTAATTGTTTTTAGTCAGGTCAGTACGAGTTTCATCTGATTTGAATTGAGTCAAGGCTTGCAGTAAATATTGTGAACCGCAAAATTAAAAAAAATCCGCAATGCCTTGCAAGCGAATTACGGAATGTTTCGACTGGCGCAAGATCTGTTGCTACGCTGATTACAACATTGCTCCTTGCAGTGCTGCCAGCGACCACTTCTTTTGGCGCAGAACAACCTTTAGCTGAAAATGCGGCTGGTGGCAGTGCCAGTGTCAGTTTCGTTACGCCAGATAGTGGTGCTCTGTCCAAGGGCAATCTTATTCTCGGTACCGCATCCATTCCTGATTATATTGGCAGTGATGACTACCAGCTGGTCCCCCTGATAATTTCCAATTTTAAACTTGGCGCTGCAGAAATCGTTTTTGAAGGCACTGGTGCGCGTATCGATATTTTTCAGGATCCTGTGCTGGAGTTTGGTCCTGTTCTAAATTTGTCTCTACCACGTATCGAGGTTGAATCGGCTCGGGTTGAACAGCTGGGTGAAGTTGATGCATCACTTGAAGCCGGTATCTATACAGGTTTTGCTTTTCCATACGGGAATCTGCCGGAAGGTGAATTGAACGGGTATATAGCAGCCAGGCGTTCGATCACTGGTGACAACGACGGTGCCTTGTTGATCGGTCTTCTTGAATATTTCTGGGCGGTAAAGTACTTTTTACGAGTCGGAGTTAACGTGAGTGTGACTTACGCTGACTCAAGTTACATGGAAACTCATTTTGGTGTCAGCGAGGCTGCGTCAGCATTGTCCGGCCTGCCGGCCTTCGATGCTAATGCGGGTTTGCGGGATGTTTCCTTTTCGGCTTACTCTATTCTATCTTTCAGTCGGCGGTGGGGCTTGTTTGGCCGGGTATTGGCATCACGCTTGACCGATGATGCTGCAGACAGCCCACTGGTTACCGAGGAAGGCTCTCGGGATCAATATTTTGGCGGAGTTGGATTGTTTATCAATTTCTATTAGTCACTTAAAAAACCTTCGGCAAACATTATGCCGGTAAGAGGTCTGGCGGCTGCTGCCAAAGTTATAGTATAAGTTGGTTAAAAACACTCAGCTGGTAAACAATTAGAAGGCGGAGTTTTAATCAGCTAAAGCTCGTATAGTTGCGGACCTCTTTAACTCCATCAATTTTTAGCGCAAGCGATTCAGCCGCCTGGCTATCAGTTTGCGTGCCTGCATGACCACACAGGGTAGCGATCCCATCCTCAATGTAGATATCAAGATTGGATATCGCGAGGAAATCACCGACATTGATGGATTCTGGTTCTCCACCGATTAATCCACTTGCGATTATCGGAGAGGCTAATAGTTTGGCTAGAATTGTCATATTGGCTCCATTGACGCTAAACAGTTAATGGTTACAGCAAGTATGACGCGATTTTAGCGAACCGGTTTCAATTCAATGGCCGAAACTTTTTTATTGAATAGTTAGATTTTCCCGATGATATAACTATGACGCTGTAGGCCTGCGCTGACAACGACCGGGAAAATATTGAAAAATAATGGGTGAATAAGGTGTTTAAAGAAAAACCCTGCAAATGCAGGGTCTTGCTATTGCTGCTTGTCCATTAGAAAGCTGGTGTCAGTTACAGTGCCTTGCTGTTCATTTGCTCAGCGATGTAGTCAGCTTGTCGTATGGCTAGCGTGACGATTGTCAGAGTCGGATTTTCCGAAGCTCCTGTGGTGAATTGGCTACCGTCGGATACAAACAGATTGGCAATGTCGTGGCTTTGCCCGAATTTGTTTACGACCCCGTCTTCCGGTTTCTCACTCATCCTGTTAGTGCCAAGGTTGTGGGTTGAGGGATAAGGGGGAGTAGGATATGTTTGTGTTGCACCTACTGCATCATAGACCGCCATGCCTTGCTGATATGCATGGTTCCTCATTGCGATGTCATTTGGATGGTCATCGAAATGAACGTTGGCAACCGGCATATCGAACTGATCCTTTTCTTCAGATAGCGTTATGCCGTTTTTCTCCTGAGGCATATCTTCGCCAACCAGCCACATGCCTGCCATTCTTGAGTAGGATTCCATCGCTGATGAAAACTCCCGCCCCCAGGCACCCGGGTTTAAGAATGCCGCCATAAATGCAGGTCCTATAGACAGGGTTTCCATTTCATAGCCGCCAACAAAACCCCGGGAAGGGTCGTTCTTTGACTCATCGGTGATTATCCCTGCCATGGTTGTACCACGGTACATGTGAACGGGGTTTTCAAATGCGGCATAGACAGAGCCCGTCATATGTCGCATGTAGTTTTTGCCGACCTGACCAGAGGAATTGGCAAGCCCGTCGGGAAACATCGTTGATGCTGAATTTAGCAATAACCGCGGGCTTTCAATTGAATTGCCAGCCACACAGGCAATGCGACATTTCTGGACATGGCGATTGCCTTCCTGATCCGCATACATAACACCTGAGATCATTCCGTTGTCATCATGCTCGATTTGCAGCACGTGAGCGTGTTCGCGGACTTCAAGATTGCCGGTAGCTTCGCCATAAGGAATCTCGGTATAAGCAGAAGACCACTTCGCACCCATTTTACAACCCTGAAAACAAAAACCCAGTTGCTGGCAGGATGCTCGGCCATTACGGGGTTTGGAATTGATAGCCATGCGCCCGGTATGGCAATCCTTGTAACCGAGTTTGTCAGCACCTGCTTTCATTACCTTGAAATTGTTATTACCAGGTAAGCCCTCTATGCCGTGTGTGCGGGTAACACCCAGTTTGTCTTCGGCCTTGTCATAGTATGGTTCAAGGTCAGCGAGCGTAATGGGCCAGTCGAGCAAGTTGGCTCCCTCTATATCGCCATACTCGGTTTTAACCCGCATTTCGTGTTCCTGGAAACGCAGTGAAGCGCCGGCCCAGTGAACAGTTGAGCCACCGACTGCCTTGACGATCCATGCCGGCAGGTTAGGGAAGTCTGTAGCGACGCGCCAGCTTCCGGAAGTGGTGCGCATGTCTGTCCAGGCTAGCTGGCTAAAGCTTGGCCATTCATCATTCAGGTAATCTTGTGGCAGATGCCGTCCTCCAGCTTCTAAAGCCACAACACTGATGCCTTTCTGTGCAAGTTCGTTAGCCAGTGTGCCACCGCCAGCACCAGTTCCAATTATTACAACTACCGAATCATCATTCTTGTCAAAAGGTGCACTCATGTTGAACGTCCTCCAGTTAAATTTGTTTAGGTTGTGTAACCCCGCTACCGGGTAAAAAGGAATCAGAGCCAGCTGATGTCGTCGAATCCTCTGTACAGGTAACCACCTTTATCAAATGATGAGCCTTCGTAGCCTAGTTTTGCCCAGACCTCCGGTTGATTGTATAGCCCGACAACCAGCCCACCCCGAACCGTTTGGAATAAATCGCTGGATTCCAAAGAGCGAAGAATGGCTGTTCTGTCGGACTCCCAGCCTGTTGCCAGATAATTTGCGTGACCGGCATCTTGTGCAGCTTTGTCGAGCGCCGCTATGCCGTCTTCTATGAGTGTTTTGAATTCTGCATCTTCTGCGGCTTTGTCATCATGGCCTTTAACAGCAGCTGCATAAAGAGCATCACTGAAATTATCGTGCGGGTAAATATCGCGTGCCATTTGAATTAGTGTTGCCATTGATTCTGGCTTGAGGGCTTTTACTTCAACAGCCCAGGCAGCATTACTCGCTGCAATAAATGAACTGCCTAGAACCAGGCTTCCTGTGACGGCAACGGTGCGTGAAAGAAGCTGGCGCCTGGTCAGTTTCATAAGTTCGCGATTGGTGCCCGGGCGTTCCAGCGGAATGGCGTGCAGGATACTTTCTGTTGGCATAACTTTCGGTCTCCTTGAGTTAATGTGTTTTTTCTATATAGAGTTGGACTTTCTTTTTATTTGACCTGGATTTTGTTTGATCGACTACCCTGTCTGTATTATTTGAATCTCCCGTGTCGCTGTAGTACTTCGATGTCGTAGCCGTCAGGATCTTTGATAAAGAAAAATTTGGCTATCAGTGTGCCATCGCGTTCAAATTCTACAATGTCTTTAGGATTGTAACCTAGTGCGGTAATGCGTTTGTGTTCGGCATCGATGTCGGTGACAGAAACTGCAAGATGGCCATAACCATCCCCTAGATTGTAAGCATCCGTTCTGCCCTTGTTGATTGTTAACTCTAATTCAAATTCCTGTTCGCTATTACTTAAGTAGACCAGCGTGAATGATTCGAAATCCAGTCTGTCAGCTACTTGCAGGTCGAAGGCCTTACTATAAAATTCAACTGAACGTTTTTCGTCAAGTACCCGAATCATGGAATGAATTGTTTTTGCCACGAAACATCTCCCTTCGATTGTTGTTGGGTGTCGGCAAAATCATATCAGATAAAGTAGATCGTTTTACTATTTTCGAATTAGTTGCAAGTGCCGACTAAATTAAACTGATTGATTTGTTTCTCAGTCAGATTGCTTCCGCAAATAATCGCGGCAACGCGCTGATTGTTAAACGAATTTGTATTGCTTATCACCGCCGATACTGCACAAGCACCAGCGGGCTCTACCAGCAATCCGGCGTGGCTCCTTAATAATTGCATGGCTGAAATAATACTGGCATCGTTGACAAGTACTATTTCGTCGATAGTGTTTTGAATGTCTTCAAGAGCTTCCGCAACCGGCACACGCATGGCAATGTCGTCTGCGATGGTATTGACTGATTCAGTTGTAATCAGTTTTTTAGCCCGCCATGATTGGTACATGGCATCTGCGCCACTTGCGCATACGCCGATAATGCGTGTTGAAGGAGCTGCAGCTTTCATCCATCGTGCTATGCCTGCTAGTAAGGCGCCTCCGCCCAGGGGTACCAAAATAGCATCGAATGATGTCTTTTGATGTTGCAACTCCATTGCGATAGTTGCTGTGGCTTCACTCACTGCTGCATATTTGCCATCTTCCAGTAACAGGCCCGACTGTTGCCGTGCTTGTTTCGTTGCTGCTTGCTTGGCGGCTTCAAAATCCTCGCCTTCGAGCACGACCGTAGCGCCAAGTGCACGCATCCGGTCAATTTTCATTATATTGGCATTTTCAGCTGCGTAAATGGTGAGCGGCAGGCCTGCGGAACGGCAACAGTATGCAAGTGCCAGGCCCCAGTTTCCCGCTGTTGCACAATACAGTGGCGGAATTCCTGATGATTTATATTCTTCTGCGAGTTGGTGAATAAGGAAGCTGGCCCCGCGCCCCTTAAAACTTCGAATAGGGTTGAGAAACTCAAGCTTCAAGGTTAGTTCGCAGGCAAGAGCTTCCGATAAGGGCTCACAATTGTATTGGGGTGAGTTTAGGAAAACCGGGTCGATAACGGAGCTCGCCAATTTTGCTTGTTCCAGAGATAAGCGCACTGTTGGTCTGCTACCAGCCACCAAATTGTGGTGTTCGCTGATAGGACGTATGGATTGATCATTGATGGCGCGATCAGTCATTAAGATGCCGTCAAGATGATCTATCTCGTGTTGCACCAGTTCTGCCAGATCTGCAGGCAAAGCGGACCATCGATGACAATGTCCCTGCACGTCCTGGTATTGCACTGAAACGCTTTTATGTCGGCGTACATTAACTACAATATCAGGCAAACTCAGACAGTCATCCCAAACGTCTTGAGTTTCCTCACTGCGCCAAAATAATTCGGGGTTGATCATTTCAAAAGGGGTCGCACCCAAATTCAACGCGACCATTCGTTTCATAATGCCTAACTGAGGAGCTGCGATTGCCCGGCCAAAGCCATGTTTTTGCCTGAAGTCACTCAGCGCTTTATGCAGTTGTGCCAGCTCCAGGTGAATGTCTGGTTCGTTTGTATCCACCGTTGAACAAATTTCCCTGAGTCTTGAGTCTTTGGCGTCGAGCAGCATTTCAAGCGACATATAGATTGTTCCTCAGCAATGGTGTGGTGGTTGCCAGTTGTTTTTTCGCTATCAGCGCTGTCCGGAGCCGGCTTTAGCTAAGCTTATGTTTTATATTCAATTATCTGCTTCCCAAATTCAGGCAATATGGCGGTAACTGAACCTAAGTGTGATCTATTCCATATTTGGCCGGCGACAAACTTGAGGTGGGTCGGAAATTATTGTCTGACCACATATAGGTATTAAATCTCAAGGCCACCCGGGTCGCTAAGAACAGGGTTGACGCGTGAAACGGCTTGCCTTTGTTGTATTCGGTTACCGGCTGTTCCCACGTATTGCAACAAGGTTTCAAGCATGGATTGCTTGTTTTGTTGTTAACAGAGCGCGCGTATACAAAATATGGTGCTTGATTGGGTCAAATCCTGCAATTTAAAACAAAAACCGGCTGATGCATAACATTAAAAAGCAGCTCCCGAAACTATTCATGGAGGATGTAGTCTGGGATTCGTCACGTCTGCGTGTGGTCAAGCTTATGAGTGAGTTTGAGTGTCGCGCTATTGTAAAATCGACGGCCAGGAACCTGCGCAACAATTCAGCAGCAATTCAGCATGCATTCTCAAGCTTTACCGAGATTCGGGAAGCCTGCGCGCGTTTTGACGCAGCTGAAGTGCTGGAAACCGGTATTGAAGCGCAAGATGATGCAAAGCCGACTGATGATTACAGCTTGCGCCGTCGCGAGGTTGTCCAGCAGAGTCTTGTGGAAATCCAGGATCGGATAGAGCAATTCCGTCGTGATGCTGGTTACAGGATACTTTGTATACTCGCCATGTCTGCCGAGGAGGGGCATACTGTCGAGACGGTTCAAGCGGCCTCAGGCATACGTTTACTAGGCAGAGCGCAATCAGCACACCTTGAAACTCTGATGCTGATCGAAAAGATAAAAGGCATGCACAAATTCAAGTCGACGGGTAATCAAGAGAGTTTTGGGCGCGAACAACTTATTCAGACTCAGTTGCTTGACTGCCATGTTGCGACTTTGGTACAGGTATTTAAAAAAATAGACGCGCCTTTGCAAGTTAAACCCACAGGCGATCAATCGTTAGGCGACTATTATGTATTTCTGGTGGATTCGCATGGTGAGTGGAGTGATTCAAAATTACCTGAGCTAAGGGCTGCTGAATCAGCCGTACGTGTTTTTCGGGAAGCGAATACGCAACTTACGTCTCAGATATGCGGCGTTATTGACGACTATACAACGACGCATTTCAGCGAAGGGTGTGTCTTTCCCAAAGCCGCTTGATGTGTTCTGTTTTTAGCGCAACGGTTGTTTGTGCCGGCTGTTTTGTCTCAATTTTTTTTGTCCCAATTCTTAGTGGCGAATTCTCAGTGGTGACTTTCCTAGTGGCTAATTCTTTATAGCAAATCCTTTGTTGCCCATCTGTCTCATCATTGTGGATTGATTTCGCTGCTTGCAAACACTAGTGTGATAGTGTTCTCAGGCGGTGCGCTTGCAATACCCCCATAGCTTGTTCCGGATTCAGATCCTTGTTCAGGCAGTCTCGGACAATCATGCTCTGCGAATGTGGTGCCATTCCATTAACCGGTGGGTCGCGATCGAGGTTGGTCGGAAAAGGGTAGCCTTCAGCGGCCACTGCAATGACATCCTGCAGCTGTCTTTCTGACAGTAACTTGTTTTTGGCTTGCTGTTGTAATGCCGGGTAGACCGCCTGCAACAGGCTGATATGATCCACTGTTTCTATAGCTCTGCCAAAGGCCGATGAGACCTGCAAAAGATTTGCCAGGCGATAGATGTCGCGGCTTGTGTTGTTGCCTGCAGCATGCATTAGTGCCGGATTAAAAAACATTGCATCACCTTTCTCCAGTGGATACTGAGAGTGATGGCGTTCAAAGTAATCCTGATACTGCTGGCCGCTGTAATCTACGTAGCCATTCACCGGGAGTTGTGAGAATGGTAAGAAAAGAGTGGGGCCGCTTTCCAGAGGCATATCGCAGTGAGCGATTGCTCCCTGCAGTGTCAGGCAGGGTGATAGCCGATGAACGTGAGTAGGGTAGCTGGCAGCTTGTTCTCGTGACATGAACCCCAGGTGGTAGTCGCGATGAGCAGTCTGGGCCGCGCCGCCCGGATTAACACGATTCACCTGCGCTGTGACCTGGTAACCGGGCCCAAGCCATGCGCTGCTGACCAGGGCCAGTACGGGATTTTTATAATAAGCAATAAAACTCTCCGGATCCTGCTTGGCGTGTTTTTCTATTGCGTTCCATATTCGATCGTTGGCCCCCGGTTTGGCAAAATGGTCGCCGCCGCCTATTTGTTCCTGCTTTTCAATTTCGATAAGCTGTTCGAACAGGCTGGTTGCTCTATCCAGAGTTGTAGTATCTTTCTTTTCGTTTCCTGATGTGTCGATTTGCCTCTCGACAAAAGCGCCCTTGATAACGATAATGCCGGGCCCGTTGAGAAAGGCTTCAGCCCATTCCGCCATAAGTTCTTCAACGGCACCAGCATCGTCTGGTAGTGAAGGCAGCTGCTCTGCGTTATAAATAAGTGCATTCTGTTCAATGCTACTTGCCAGTGGCCAGTCAGATGCCCGGGTAACCTGTTCAACTTGTTGCGTAAACGTGTTGAAATCGAGCGCATCCGGTTTTATCTGATGTTTTTGTTTCAGAGCAGTATGTTTGGTTTCGCTATCCATGGTTTATTGTCACATGATTAGGGGGCTGCTTGTCAGATGTTTTTCTGTCTGGCTTGTTCAGATGGCCAGTGCCGCTGCTGTGTTGCTATGACCGTGTTCCATCATGTTGCGATTATTATTGCACTGCTGAGGTAGAAATAGATGAAAGTTGCCATTCTTTCGCGTAACTCCAAGCTTTATTCAACACAGCGTTTGCGAGAAGCAGGTTTGCAACGTGGCCATGATGTGGAAGTTATTGATACTTTGCACTGTTATATGGACATCACGCGCAGTCGTCCGGCGGTCCGCTACCATGGTGAAGAATTGCCTTATTTTGATGCCGTAATTCCGCGTATCGGTGCTTCCATCAGTTTTTATGGAACTGCCGTTGTCAGGCAATTTGAAATGATGGGTTCGTTTTGCGTTAATGAATCTGTGGCGATAAATCGCTCTCGAGATAAACTGCGTTCCCTTCAATTACTATCCCGCAAAGACGTCGGCTTGCCGAGAACCGGTTTTGCAAATCGTGCTGACAATATCCCGGATCTGATAAAAAATGTAGGTGGGGCGCCGGTTGTTATCAAGCTGCTCGAGGGAACCCAGGGTCTCGGCGTTGTATTGGCGGAATCCAATAAGGCTGCAGTCAGTATTATCGAAGCGTTTATGGGGTTGAAAGCCAACATTCTGGTACAGGAGTTTATCGCTGAATCGGGTGGTTCTGATTTGCGTTGCTTTGTTGTGGGGCAGAAAGTGGTTGCCGCGATGAAACGTACTGGCCCGGAAGGTGAGTTCCGCTCTAACCTGCATCGTGGTGGTACGGCGGTTTTTTGCAAGCCATCCAAGGAAGAGAGGGCGACGGCTGTTAAAGCTGCGCGTGTTATGGGGCTTAATGTTTGTGGTGTGGATTTACTGCAATCTGACTCCGGTCCGCTGGTAATGGAGGTGAATTCCTCGCCTGGGCTTGAAGGCATTGAAGATGCTACAGGAAAGGATGTAGCTGGCATCATCTATGACTTCATTGAAGTCAATGCCAAGCCCAACAAAACCAGAACACGTGGAAAAGGGTGAATGAAGGGTAGAGAAAAATTACTGGTCGGGTGTATCGAGTCCTGCGATCTGCCAGACCTTGAAATCAGCGATTTACATATCAGGGTAGATACAGGTGCAAAGACGTCTTCACTGCATGTTGATAACATCTCACGTTTTAAAAAAGCGGGTAAGGTTTGGGTGAAATTTGATCTGCATCCGGAAATTCACAGCGTGAACAGCGTTCTGACTTGCAGGGCACTGCTGCGCGATGTACGCACAGTGAAATCATCCAACGGCAGTGTCGAGGAACGCTATGTTATCCGAACACTTATTCGTCTGGGTGGTGAGGAATGGCCTATTGATATCACGTTGACTAATCGCTCGGATATGAGTTACCTGATGTTGCTCGGGCGTGAAGCAATGGGAGAGCGTTTGCTGGTTGACCCGTCCGCCAGTTTTCTTCTGGCTGATGAATGAATCAGAAATTCAAATAAAAATCAGTTCTGGCGGTAATTTGTATGTCACAAAGCGAGTTTGAAGTAACCAATCCTGCAACTGGTGATGTAATCGCTCATGTGCCTGACCAGGGGCGAGCTGATGCGCGGCAGGCCATCGAGCGTGCAAACGCTGCGTTCGCATCCTGGTCCACAACCACCGCATATCAGAGAGCAGCAATCCTGCGTAGAGCCTGGCAGTTGATGCAGGAGCGTAAACAGGACCTTGCCAATTTGATGACCAGAGAGCAGGGCAAGCCACTTAAGACGGCTGCTATAGAAGTTCAGTACGGTGCCGATTTTTTGCTGTGGTTTTCTGAGGAAGCCAAACGCCAATATGGTGAAACCATCCCGTCGGCTCGAGCAGATCAGCGATTTATCGTACAGCATCATCCGGTAGGGGTTGTTGCGGCTATCACCCCGTGGAACTATCCGGTTTCCATGATCACAAGAAAAATTGCGCCGGCTCTGGCTGCGGGTTGTACCGTGGTTCTAAAGCCAGCTGAGGCGACCCCGTTGTGCGCTGTAGAAATATTCAAAATCATGCAAGAAGCGGGTATGCCGGACGGTGTGCTTAACCTTATTACAGCCAGCAATCCCGTACCTATAGGTGAGGAATTTTGCACCAACCCGCTAGTCCGGAAAATAACTTTTACCGGCTCGACGGCTGTTGGCAGAAAGCTCAGTGCTGATGCAGCACCTCACCTGAAACGCGTATCGATGGAGCTGGGTGGTCATGCGCCGTTTATCGTGTTCGCTGATGCTGATCCGGTGCATGCAGCTAAAGGAGCTGCGTTGATTAAATTTCTTAATACTGGCCAGGCCTGTATCTGTCCGAATCGCATCTATGTGCATAGATCGATCGAGAAGGCATTTCTAAAGACATTCACTGAGCGCGTGGAGCGGCTGGCTGTGGGTAATGGACTGGATGATGGTATCAATATTGGCCCACTGGTTAATCGGGCTGCGGTAGAAAAGGTCTCTCGACAAGTAGAGGATGCACGCTCCAAGGGTGCTGAAGTTCTTTGTGGCGGCGGTGAGCTTGAAGGCAAGGGTCGGGGCGGGCATTTTTACCTTCCGACAGTTTTGTCGAATGTGTCGCCCGACATGATTATCTACAGGGAAGAAACGTTTGGTCCTGTGGCCGCAGTTGTTCCTTTTGATGATAATGATGATATTGTGTCTATGGCCAATGACACGAACTATGGTTTGGCAGCCTATGTCTACACACGTGATCTGTCGACCGCCATGCGTACCTTTGAACAATTACAGTTCGGGATTGTTGGAATTAATGACATTAACCCGACCAGTGCCGCAGCTCCATTTGGTGGTATGAAAGACAGCGGCTTGGGTCGAGAAGGTGCGCGTGAAGGATTGAACGAGTATCTTGAAACCAAACTTGGTGGGTTTTCTATCTGAAAATGCCTGTCTGACAGCGTTTATTGTGGTTGGCGCTGGTTGCATCTGGTGTATGCCAAGGTGCGTTACCAAGGTGAAAAAGGTGGAATAAGTAATTTGGAATGCGTAATGTGGAATACGTAATGTGAAAAGGCCAGGCCGAATTTTCCGCTCTATCAATTTCCGCTCTATCAATAATTCCACATTCGTATCGCTGAGAAGCAGTAACTGAAATGAAACTGTGACCACAACAGTAATTTTACTGGTACTCGCTGCCGCTGTATTGCACGCCGGCTGGAATGCATTGGCAAAGAGCAGTTCCGATCCACTCTTTGGTATCGGCAGTTTCAGGTTTGTCGTGGCACTCGTCGCCCTTTGCATTATTCCTTTTGTACCGTTACCGGCTAAAGCCAGCTGGTGGGCAATCTTTGCCTCAACGGTGATTCATACCGCTTACTATTTCACTGCTGCTGCTTCGCTGCGTCATGGTGACCTGAGTCAGGTATACCCCGTTTATCGCGGCTTGTCTCCAATACTGGTCGCTATGCTATCAGCGTGGTTTGCGAAAGAATGGCTGAGTATGGGGCAATGGATTGCCATTATTACCGTTAGTGCCGGACTTCTCAGTCTTGCATGGAATCCTGATGTTACCGGTCGCATTTCAAGAAGTGCCTTGCTTTGGGGGTTGGCAACCTCGGTGCTGATAGCCAGCTATACAGTTGTGGATGGTATGGGGGTCCGTGCAGCCGGTAATGCTATCAGTTATATCGTCTGGCTCTTTCTGTTTGAAGCGTTACCGATCGGTACCTATCTGTTTCTTCAAAAGCGGGCGGCATTTACCACCTATGTGCGCAGGAACCTGTGGACCTGCGTGATAGGTGGTCTGGCTTCTTCTGTGGCTTACGGCATGGTGATCTTTGCGATGAGCATCAGTGCTATTGCCCTCGTGTCTTCGTTACGGGAAACCAGTGTTGTTTTTGCTGCGATTATCGGCAGTGTCTTCCTGGGTGAACGATTCGGCAGGCGCCGTATAGTGGCTTCAGCATTTGTCGTGTCTGGAATTATTCTCGTTAAGTGGGTAGGAAGTTGAACTGCATCACAATACAATGACTCTAAACTTTTGAACGGCATGCAAGGCGTAAAATCGTTATGTAAATGTGATTTTTATGTGATAACTCTCGCTCAAGTCCCCTGTCATAGTCGGCGCGTGTAGTGTTCTTGGTATAGGCCAGTGTGCCTATCACTACACAGTTAAAACGCTTAGTTCAGGAGACTATAATGTTCAAAAAAACAAAAATATGGCTAGGTTTGGCTACCAGTCTTGGTGTGGTCTCTGCGGTCAACGCTGCAGATTACGAAGTTACGGTAACTAACCTCACTTACTCGATTTACTTTACACCTTTAATTGCGGCAGCACATCCTGGTGATGTTCGTATGTTCAGGGCAGGTGAAGAGGCATCGCCGCAATTGCAGATGATTGCTGAAGGTGGTGATGTAAGTGGCATGGCAGAATTGCTTGAAGGTATCGGGGCTTCTGTCGGAACGGGTGGCGGTCTGTTAGCACCGGGTCAATCCGAAACAATCACAGTCAATAGTGATGGTGGCAACGGGTTTCTGTCTGTCGCGACCATGCTTTTACCCACTAACGACGGTTTTACTGGTGTGAATGCCATCGATTTGGGCTCCATCAATGGCAGTGCTACCTTCAATGCCATTGGGTATGACGCTGGTACTGAAGCCAACGATGAGCTGGTTGGCAGTGGTGCCCCGGGTGAAGCCGGTTTTCCAGCGCCACCACCGGTGGTTGCTTCAGGAACAGGAACTGGCGGCACTGGCGTTCAAACAGAAGCTGAAGGCTTCGTGCACGTACACCGTGGAGTACTTGGCGACATGGACCCTAATGGCGGTGTCAGCGATATTAACAGTGCCGAGCATCATTGGCTCAACCCGGTTGCAAGAGTCACCGTTCGTTTGGTTGGTGGCGACGATTCCCAGGGTGCTGCAGGCCCCTCTGCTGTCGCTAGTCTGAGTGCGGAAACATATTCATCCAGTGCAGTCGAAATATTCTGGGGTGATGCTGAGTCGTCTGATTCAATCGTATCGAGCTTTGAAGTCACTCGTGACGGTGTTGTTGTCTCTACAAATGACGGACGAAGCTTTTACGAGAGTGGCCTTGATGCTGGAACCACTTATACCTATCAGGTCACAGCTATCGATGCCGAGGGACGGCGTGGTCCAGGCACAACTGTGACTGTTGCCACATTCTGATTGAGCCCGGCACATTAAAGAGCTACGCCTTTCTCAGTAGCGTTATGAAAGAGCCCGGTTTGCACCGGGCTTTTTTTCTAATCTTGTCCAAGTGACTGTTTGGGCCGGTAGTTTTCTGTAGTGGAGAACTTTTTACCCGCTTGATGATCTCAGTTCGAATGAATAGATCAATCTTGCTGGTTGAAGATGAGCCCGAAATAGCAGATCTCATATCCTTGCACCTCAGCGATATGGATATGCAGGTTGAACATGCATCGGATGGTATCCGCGGCCTCACACTATCCTTGCAAAAGGAGTGGCAGCTAATTCTGCTTGACCTTAATCTGCCGGGAATTGATGGTCTTGAAATCTGTAAACAAGTACGCGAGTGGAACAAGTCCACACCCATTATCCTGATCACAGCACGTACCTCGGAAGCTGAAAGAGTAGAAGGGCTGGATGCAGGTGCTGATGATTACATAACCAAACCTTTTAGTGCGATGGAATTTGCCGCGCGGGTTCGGGCCATGTTCAGACGTATTGATCTCCAGGCCTCCTCCACATCATCTGCGCGCCTGTTAGCAGGCGACATTATGTTGGATCGCAAGTCACGTGAAGTAACTGTTGCCGGTAGTCCGGTTGAGCTCACTGCCAAAGAGTTTGACATGTTGGCTTATTTTGCTGAATCACCTGGTCAGGTATTCAAGCGTAGCGAGCTACTTGAAAAGGTGTGGGGCTACAGTCACCAAGGGTATTTACACACTGTGAATAGCCATATCAATCGATTACGATCAAAAATCGAGGTTGATCCATCGAAGCCAGCTTACGTTAAAACTGTCTGGGGTGTCGGCTACAAGCTTGCTTGTGAAAGTGAATGAATTCGCTGTTTGCTCGATTATCGTTAATATTCTTTCTTGTACTTCTATTGCTCGGGCTGGCAACGCTGTGGCTTTCACATCGCAGTAGTCAGAACTATTTTCTTGAGTTCACGCAGAAACTCAATCGGCCCATAGCAATGTATATCGCCGAGAATACACAGCTGTTTGCGGATGGGGTTCCAAACCCGCAAGCCCTGAACCGATTGGCGCCACATATAATGATGATCAATCCGGGTTTGGAGGTCTATCTCCTGGATCCTGATGGCAGAATACTTTCCAACATAATGGGTTCAGTGAACGCACGTTCACACATAAGCATCGAACCAGTCAGAAATTTTGTTGAAGATACAAAGTCCCTTCCAATTCAGGGTGATGATCCAAAGTATAAAGATCGCCGAAGTGTGTTTTCTGCCTATCCACTGTATGAGGAAAATACCATATCCGGTGGTGCGACTGATGCAAACACTCAAACAGGAACGATAACCCATACCAAGTCATTACTTGGTTACGTATATGTCGTGTTGGCGAGCGAACGAAAAGAGACACTCTTTAAGTCTGTACAAAACAGTTACAGTATTGGCGAGCTTTTTATCACGTTGCTTGGGGTTCTCGCGCTTGCACTATTCGCGGGATTGCTTTTGTTTTTTATGCTGACTCGAAGATTGAGAGCATTGATTTCAAGAGTCAAGAATCAGCAGGATGAGTTTTCACTCAGTCGCAGTGGTGTCACCGATGTAAATGACGGCGCCGATGGTGGCGATGAAATCGAATTACTCGCACATGCGCATGAAACACTTACGGAGCAGCTTGTACAGCAAAATTCAAAGCTACAAGCCAGCGATACCAGTCGCAGACAGCTTGTTGCCAGCCTGTCACATGATCTTCGAACGCCGTTGATGACATTGCAAAACTATCTGGAAACTTTGCAGGTAAAAAATTCAACACTGTCAGTATCGGCCAAGAAGGAATTTATTTCTCAAGCAAACAGACAGTGTTCACGGTTGGGCTATCTGATTAGTCAGCTGTTTGAACTTTCAAAACTAAGCTCCCCTGATATGCAGCTCCAGCCGGAACGGTTCTCCTTGTTGGAGCTTGTTTATGATTGTATGCAGGACTTTATTTTGATGTGTAACGACAAGAATCTTAATCTGGATGTTATTGCTGAGGACGAAACGGGGTACGAAGTAAGTGCGGATATAGCAGCAATTCAGAGGGTGCTTGAAAATCTGATAGGTAATGCTGTGAAGTACACAAATGCCAAAGGCAATATCTTCATAGAATTATCACGACCGAATGATCATGAAGTTGAAGTCATGATACAAAACAGTGGTATTGTCTTGTCAGATGAGCAGATACATACTTTATTTGACATACATTCCAAATATTATTACGCCAGAGAAGTTGATGAGGACGGACGCTTGAAAACTGGTGGATTGGGCCTGTCGATTGTGAAACGAATTATGGAACTACATGGTAGTAGCATTCATGTCCAAAGCGATGCGAGCTATGGTGTACGTTTCAGATTTAACTTGCTTGCCAGTGGAATGCGTGAGGCAAGAATACCGGGGAAGATGGCAAAAAGTGCCTGAGAAAAGCCGGTATTGATCTAATCAATGGATCACTCTCTCAGATCTATAATTTCACGCTTGTAGTCAATACTGTAACTATCACTTCCGAGGCCAAATGTTCTTGCATATTGATGCCCTTGATAAATCGCGGCCGCGATAGTCGAAGGTGCATAACAATCTCCGATGCAACGCAATGATTTGCTGCCCTGATTCAGCGCATCAGTCGGCAACAATTTCTGCAGTTGTTTATAGAGTTCCACATCAGGTAGGCGCGATGTAACCATAACAATGGCAGAAAAGTCAGATTGGATGGATGAGCCGCCATAAGTACAGGCAAGTTCAACGCTATAACCATCTACCACTGATAGAAATTTGCTGGTATGGAGCATTACATTTTTGCTTAGTAGCCGCGATTGTATCTTTTCCTGCTCCAGTGTATTTACTGTCCAGCCCGAGACGATAGATTCTGTGGTTGCGAGTGTTACATTGAATCCCTGCTCTTGCAGGTATTCGGCGATAACGCCCCCCATGTAGTAGTGGTCGTCGTCATACACCAGTACAGAAGATGCAGGATCGATACCTTCTACAAGGTTGTGGTTGCTGGTTGATGGAATATTTTCGATTAAATCATCGGGAGTCAGTATGGCAAGTTTTGCTCTGGCAAGATCGATTTCGTCATGATGAGTGCGGCCGAAACCATTACCGCACCAATGCGCACCAGTTGCCAGGCAGATGTGAGAAATATCCGTTTCGTGTATATCGTTTGCCGATAGTTTGTTGCCGAGATGGAGTGCGATATTGCGGTGTTGTTTGATCAAACCAATGCGATAATCGGCAACTCGCTTGTAGGATGAAAGCCCGGGAAGCCGACTTTCCTTAAGGCTGCGCCCTCCGGGTTGGTCGCTGGCTTCGGCAAGCATGACCTGATAACCCCTTTCAGCCAGTTGCAATGCGGATTCGAGTCCCGCAGGTCCGCTGCCGACAACCAGTATTTGTTCGTTGCCAGTTGCAGGTTCTATTGATTCCGGGTGCCAGCCTTTGCGCCACTCTTCTCCCTGAGTCGGGTTCTGTGTGCAGCGTATCGGCGCAACAATATTATCTGATGCCACACAGATGTTGCAGCCTATGCATTCACGTATCAAGTCGAGATTGCCTTCACGAATCTTGTTTGGCAGAAACGGGTCAGCGATAGAAGGCCGCGCAGCACCAATAAAATCCAGCTGTCCTTTTTTTACCATTGCCACCATCTTGTCTGCGGATGTAAAGCGGCCGACGCCAACGACCGGTTTGCTGGTTACAGACTTAACGAAATCGGTGTAGGGCAATTGGTAACCTTCATCAGGCTGGAAGCGTGCAGTTGCCGAATCATTGCTCCAGTCGCTGATATTCACATCCCACAGATCCGGTAGTTCGGCAAGCTCAGTAACAATCTCACGACCATCTTCTCTCGCCTGTATGCCATCAGCCCCCATCAGCTCATCAACAGCGAGTCTGAATGCAACACCGCATCGATGGCCAACTGCATCTTTTACGGCTTCGAGAATTTCTCTGGTCAGACGCAGTCTGTTTACCACACTGCCGCCATATTCGTCGCTTCTATTGTTGATGCGTGCTTGCAGGAAGTGCATCAAAATCGACATATTGTGTGCAGCGTAAACGTAAACGATGTCGTAACCGGCTTGCATGCTACGAATTGCTGCATCGACATGCCACTGACGCAGGTTGGCGATATCCTTTTTGTCCATGGCTCGGGCGTTGACTGGATCAATGCTATCAACCGGCATATGAACCGCCGATAGCGGTGCCAGTCGACTGGAACGGTTGGATGCGTGATGACCCATGTGTACAAGCTCGATTGCAGCCAGTGCGCCGTGCTCATGGATGGCCTCAGTGGTCATGCGGTGGTACGGAATGTCCTTATCATCCCAAAGCCGACCCTCTTGAAAAGGGGAGACTTCGGCAGTCGGGTGTATCTCGACTTCCTGCGTTGAAACCACTCCCCAACCACCTTCGGCTTTAATACCACGATTTCTGGCTTCAGCGAATGGGCGTGCATGCCCAAGGCCGTTGCAGTGGGGTACTTGATAGAATCTATTGGGCGCTGTCACCGGCCCTATGGGGACCGGCTCAAAAAGTACGTCGTATTTCGTGCTTGCTGACATGGGTTTTAGTTTATTCAACTGGTATATGCGGCCATTTCGGGAGTTTATGATAAACCGGCTGAGGTTGTGCGAAATGCGGTAATCGAAAAGCGGTAATATTACCCAGCTCCCGTGGTAAGTCGGTTGGTTAGTTGTCGTACCATGTTAGGTTTGTTACATTGTGTTAAACGATACAGGACTATCAGAAACCTATGGTGCTAACGCGTCAAAAACCTAACCCGCTCCTGCTTGCACTGTCTTTGGCAGCATTGAGTCTGGTGTTCAAGCCCGGCAACCTGCTTGCAGATTGTAGCGCTGTCGAGTTTCCGGATACCTCCGGTCTTGGGCCTCTGCCACCTTTGAACTCCACGCTGGATAGCATCAATCAAGCGAGTATTGCCGGCTTAAGGGCGCTGGAATTTGGTACGAATTTTCAGCGTCGGTCTGCCAATCTGATAGGTCAAAACCCACTGATTGTTGCCTCGGCGGATGATGTCAGCAGCCCGAGTGGCTTGATGACAGGTGGAGCTGCGGCTGCTGGCGATTCTTTAGGAAGTAAAGTCAGTGTGCTGGTTAGTGCCTTTGGTGCGGTTGGTGACGAACGCGCTGATAGTTTGAATTCTGATATTGACTGGGAAACTACAGCAGCTGCCCTGGCTGTGGACTATGCCTTGTCTGACAATATTTTTATCGGTGGAATGTTTGGTTCCAGTGACGTAACTGGCTGCTCCGCACCTGAGCAGAATTTCACTACACCGGGCTCCGTCAATATTGTCAGCAATGAAGTGTCGGGAGCGTTCCAGACTTTTTCGGCTTACGGAATTTTTGCCGATGAAAAATTCTATGTGGATTCAATTGTCAGCCTGGGTTCCGGTGAATTCGACTTCAGGCGCGCACAGGTCGTAAATGGTTTGAGATCGCCCGAGGGGTTTACGGTTCTTGAGCGCGTGAATGAACAGATAGTAGCGGATACCAGCGGCGATTTGGTCAGAACCAGTATTGCCGGCGGCCTCAGGCATCGTCTGGGTAGATTTGAATTCTCGCCGTATGGACGGCTTGCCTTTGCCCAAGTGAACATTGATGGCTATCGCGAAGAGCTGGACGTGGCAAATTCGCCGGGTCACCCGGCCCCTGGTTCAGGTGGCGGATTTGCGATACGTCTCAGAGATCAGCAAGTCGAGTCATTCACCAGCGGTCTGGGAGGAAGTGTCACTTCGGTAATTGGTACCTCGCGAGCGGTCATATCTTTACGAGGCGAGTTTGAATGGATACATGAATTCAATGATACGACCACCAGCTTGCTGAATTCCCTGGCTGGATTCAGTCAGGGAACAATTTCCAATTCGGCACTGGCCCAACGTTTCCCTGATCGTGTATTGGACCCGGACTTTTTTTTCCTGGGTGGCAGTGCTAGTGCCGTACTGAGAAATGGTTTTCAGCTGTTTGCCAATCTGCGATTTTTGCTGGGCTATGAGGATGTCAGTGAAACTCACTTTGGGCTCGGTGCGCGGTACGAATTTTAAACAGTTCACAGTCCTTCTAAGGGGGTAGGCTTACGGTTTGGCAAGCCAATCAAGCTGGGTTGTACTGTAGCCAGTTGCCGCTAAATTCGTGATTTCTTGCGAGTTGTGTGATCTTTTCCATAATCGGGACTGCTCACTGGCCGTTCAGTGCCAATGTATTCCAGTCTGGAATCTGCTAACTTAACCTCTTTCTGTGACAGGATGAATGACCCCGATGCGAATTGTTAAGACATTGCCTGTTATCGCCTTTTTGATGCTCGGTGCCTGTGGCGGTGGCGGTGGTAACGGTGGCGGTGGTTTTAATGAGCCTGTCGTTGTGCCAAATGGAAATGCTGGCAGCCCAATACTTGGAGAATGGGAAACAGTAGGTTGCGAGGAAGATCCGGAGACTGGTTTTTCAAGTGACAATACCTCGATATTCAATGATGATTTTACCGGGTTTAGAATAATTTCCACTTATCTTGGTAGTGGTTGTGTAGAACCTGCCTTCGACCTGATTGATTCTTACACTTACCGTATAGGCAACAGTATCGAAATACCGGGTCGCGGTGTGCAAACCGAGATTGATTTTTTCTCCTCACCCCCTTTGATTGTTCTGAACTCACAGGAAGCCGTAGACAATTTCAATGCTCTGGCCATTTGTGAGTTTACACAGTGGGAATTGGGAGTTAGTTATGAAATACCCGGTTGTACGGTCGGTCTGACCGAGGCTGTTTCGTCACAGCCGCAGTTCAGCATTTTCCTGATTGAAAATGACGAATTCCTCTACGGTGGTACCGAGCTAAGTTTTACTCCGGAAAACCGCCCCACCGAGCTGGAGAACTCTCCTGCACTTTGGCGAGTGCATGCTGCCGAATCCGGCGCTCCCGTATATCCTGAAAATGTCGAAGGCATCTGGAGCTTGCAGGGAACAGACTCGTTTGTACGATTTGCCGAAGATGGTGCCTGGCTTAGCATTTTTCCTGATACTGAGCGAGATTGTCATACGGTTGACACGATCCTTTTGCAGCCGAATGGAAATAATCGCTATAGTAATTTTGCGGGTTTGGCGATCGAGCTAATTCCGGGAAACAACCTACTGACACTTATTTTTGATACAAGTCCTACCGAGTTTCTACTGGTGCCCGC
>CALLOA010000148.1 GCA_938005265.1 uncultured Granulosicoccaceae bacterium | reverse complement strand
ATCGAAATCTATGTGCCCGCAGCAAAACGGCAATATGGCTACTACGTATTACCCTTTCTTTACAAAAACCGTATGATTTGCAGGGTTGACCTGAAATCAGACAGAAAAACGGGCTGCCTTCGGGTACTGGGCATCTGGTGGGAACCACATATAGAAGGTGATGAGTTTTATAACGCTGAACAGTCGCTTTTTATGGAGCTTCGCAAGTTTTCGCAATGGTTGAAACTTGATTCAGTCGATTACACAGCCTTGCCAAAGCACAAGGTGAGTAAAAATACTTGTTTGGAAATATGATTTACGACCAACACTTTTTGTTGAGCCCTGGAATGGGCAATCCACACTCAGGAGAGAAATTATGAATTTTGTTCACATCGTGGTAATACTTGCGATCATGCAATTTTTTATGTTTGGCATACTTGTGGGCCAGGCGCGTGGAAAATACGGCGTCAAGGCTCCTGCTATTAGCGGTAATGAAAATTTTGAACGCGCATTTCGTGTTCAAATGAATACCCTGGAACAACTTGTCTGTTTTATCCCGTCATTGCTAATCGCAGCAATCTATTGGTCTCCAACCATTATGGCGCTAATCGGGCTTGTCTATTTGGCTGGGCGCTTTGTTTATTGGAGGTCTTATACAACAGACCCGTCCACCAGAGCCACAGGCTTTTTACTTACCGTTGTGCCTACCGCCGTGCTTATTGTTGCTTCTTTGGCAGGTGCTATCTTTCGGTAGTTTGCTGAGCGGTTTTAGCGCCCTGCGCTTGGTTTTTTATAGAAACTAGAACTTACCAACTGACCACGTAAAGTGTCGGCAAATACTTGGGTAAAGGCGCTAGACTCCAATGCAGGAGGAACCATAATCCTGACAGAATGAATCCCGCCTTCAATTATTTATCAGGCTCGAATTCCGCGGAGGATTCAATGAGCATAAAGGAAAAACAGGATTGGTACACCCGACCCGAAATATTTGTTGCGAACGTGGCCGAGGGCATAGATTTTTACACAAAAAAATTGAGCTTCAAAATCGCATGGGATTATAAAGAAGACGAAAAAGTTCTAGTAGCTCAAGTTTATCGCGGCGGTAAATGCGAGGTCATTTTGGCAGAAGATGCAAATCGTTCCGGAATGGCCCGGCTGTTTATTGAATTGTTACCTCATGAGTTATCACAGCTTGAATCCGAAATTGAAAAGAACAATATAGAATCCAGGCATTCCACATGGGGAATGCCCGTTATTGAAATCAAGGACCCCTTTGGCAATGAACTGTTATTCCCAATCGAGCAATAAAGTTACCTGGATCAGTTTTTAATTATTGGTGTAGCCCCTACCGTCCGAAGCACTAGCCAATGACTGTTTACGCCGCGATTCACGGTGAATGGTAAATATCGCTGCAGCAACAATAATAACGGCGCCCAGCAAGGTACTTGCGTGTGGCAGGTTGCCAAACAGAAAAAAGCCAATCAGCACTGCATAAAGCAACCTCATGTAGTCTAGTGATGCCAACAATGATGCCTCGCCCAGGGTAAAAGCCATAACATTAAGTCGTTGACCCAGGTACGCTGTGACCCCGATCAGCGCCAGTAACAGCCATTCCACGAATGTCGGTTGCTGCCATGTTAAGAGCGCAGGTATAAACATGACCAGGGCCACACCGGTGGCTTGATATACCATGATGGTGTGAGTTGTTTCGGTACGCGACAACAAGCGGATAATCACCATGACAGCTCCTGCACAGGCAGCGCTGATCAGTGCATAAATGCTGTAAATAGTGAAGCCATCACTGCCGGGGCGCAGCATGATCAATACCCCGATAAACCCGACTACCACAGCTAACCAGCGATAAGGCCCCACAATTTCTTTCAAGACAATGACAGCAAAGATCGTCACGAAGAAACTCTTGGCAAAGCCGAGTGCAGTCGCATCAGCGAGTGGCATATGAATGATCGCGGTAAAACCACCAGTCATTGCAACCAGCGCCAGCCCCAGTCTGATCATCTGTAAATCGATACGGCCGGTACGATAAGATTCGCGCGGATTGGCAATAATTTGCGGAGACATAATTAGCAACATGCCCAACTGCCGTATCAACAGGATCTGGGTGACATGCAGGGACTGGCCAGCCAGTTTTATAGTGGCAGCCATAATAGAGAAGAACAGCCCGGCAAGAATAAGTACTAATGCCGCCTTGATATTATTTGATGCGTTATCAACGAATTTGTTAGCTATAGCAACCGGAGGGATGAGGCTACGCAATCCTGACTTGCCTTCACGCATAAGTTAATGCGCCAAAGCGGCTAACTGAAAGTTGATTGCTAAGACATAAAGCCAAGGTCTCGTTCAGAGAATTGGCTGATATTAGGGAAGACATCATCGATTTGGTTATTTTGCAAGCCGAACCACCGGGCCAGCGTAGCACAATACTGATCGACTGCCAGCGTTGGTATGATTCGACCATGGCCCGAATCGGAACGTCCGTCAATTCTTATCTCCGGCATCTGGCCTACAATCTGGTTTGCCCTGACCGCTCCACCAACGACCAATTGATGACCACCCCATCCATGGTCACTGCCGTCTCCGTTGCTGGTCAGTGTTCGGCCAAAATCACCAGCGGTAAAGGTAGTCACATTGTCAGACAACCCTAGCGCTTCGGTTGCGCGATAAAAGGCGGCCAAAGACTCGCTTAAATTTCGTAATAACGCAGGGTGCCGCGAATTCTGGTTTCCATGAGTATCCCAACCACCATAACCGATAAAAAACACTTGCCGGCTGAGCCCCAGTGTTTGCCGCACATTGATCATGCGCGCCACCATTTGCAAGGAGTCAGCCAGTGGATTCTGAGGAAAACCACTTTGTATCGGAGGACTGTTAGCGAGAACCTCTGTGATCTGACCCGACAAACTGGTTGCCCGTCGCAAGGTTTCACGATAGTAGTTGGCAAGTACATGACCTGAATCCCGCTGCAACAGTAAATCCAGGGCAGCCGTGCGGTTACGGGCCCGGTTGTTTTCATCAACCAGTGTTTGCGATTTGGGTGCCACTACTCCTGCTGGTGAGAGTATGTAGGGGATCGTGGCAACACCGGTTTGCATCAAGTTACTGCCCGCCATCGATATATTCATCGATAATTCTCGGTTCGCATTCAAACCTCCGAGTAAATCGGCCATTCGTCCTGCCCAACCGGTAGACTGAAGTTTATCAAGCTCCAGACTTTGCCAGAAATCCTGTTGGTCATTGTGAGAAAATAAACGCGGCGGCAAGGGAACACGATTGGCTAGAAAGTCATCGCGCGAAGTGGGTACCAGCAATGGGCCGACATTGGAAACCACTGTCGCCGTGCCCTGTTGGAACAGGTCCCTGACTTCCGGCATTGAAGGATGAAACCCATAGCGCTGGCCATCGGAAGCCACAGCATCTACCGGTAGCAGTGAGCCTCTGGGTACCGCCAGATTACGCCGTGCTTCCGCATAGTCGTTATATCCATTTTCTTCAGTCGGCACGAACATATTGAACGAGTCGTTACCACCGAAAAGAAATACGCATACCAGCGCTTTGTAATCACTGTCGTTGGCCAGTGCATTCACAAGGTTAAGTCCACCCAGCGTGCTGTATGCACCGAGCCCGGCAGCAGCCGTGCTGGCATAACGTCGCAGAAAATCTCGTCTTTTCATTTTCATGGATGAAAAATCACTCTTGCAGACCAGTAACAGATGTAGTGTGTTGTATTTAGCGCTGGATACTGAATTCAGGAGAAACAAAAATCATGTACAACACCTCACGCACCCGATTCGTACCGTTGTCGTCTAGCGGTGTTCTACCAGCGAGTCGAACCAATACATCCTGCATATGCTCACTCATCTGGCCTGCCATCAACAATTCGTTAAGTGATGAAACCAATTCCACAGGTTGTCTGGCAATTGCCAGCTGAGGTCCCAGATTGAGTGTTATCTGATGTTGATTCGCAAACACTTCGTCATTGCCCAAGGGAATTTCAAAGGCATAGTCAAACAATCGATTGCCACCACGAATCACAGTACTTTCATTGATCAACTGCGCTTCCGGCGCGAACAGTCCGGACTGCCCCACCGAGCCGGGAGGCCGGTAGTCGGGGGAATAAAAATTGAAAACCGATGGTGCACTATAGGCTTGCTGGGCAAAATCGGTGTTCGAGTCTGCATAACGGAATCGATTGAATCGCCCCTGAGCATTAAATGCGCGCCAGATTGAAGCAATTTTAATCACCGGCTCTTTCAACTTGCCAAACTGCACCGGATCGAGCTGATGCCCGTTCAACGCTTCCGGGTCCAGCAATATGGCCTTAACCACAGCCGATAGATCGCCACGCGTGCCGTTTCCATTATTGCGAAAAACATTGGCTACGCGATTTATATAAGCAGGCGTCGGATTACTTGTAACCAGGCGCTGGATTAGTTGTCTTGAAATGAACGGTGGTACGTTAGGATGCTGAAATAGATTATCCAGCGCAAGCTCAAGATCATCACGCGCAGATCTGCCACCGGATATCGTCACACCATTAAGCAAGGATTTGGGATTTCTATCGTGAAATTGCTCGTATGGCCTCATGGGTAGAAGCTCGCTGTCCAGCGTTCTCCGGTCATCACGCATCTGCTGCGAATCTCCGTAGTTCCAACCGGTAAACACACGGGCAAAATTCATTACGTCATCTTGCGTGTAAGCCAGCAGTCTCTGCCCTTGGGAGTCACGCCTGCGTGTTCCGTCATTCTCCAGCTGATCAAGACCAATGGTGAAAAGCTGCATAAGTTCACGCGCAAAGTTTTCATCCGGCTCAATATTTTCAGCAGGATTGGCTTTTTCGTTACGGCGAGAACTTAAAAAATCCCCCATCATCGGATTCAGCGCTACGTCACTAAGCAATTGACGGTAATTGCCAAAAGCGTGTTCAAGCAGAATATCGTGATATCGGGCAAATCCCCGAACCCGATTCTCCAGTGCTGCATCGCGGTCCGATATAACCAATATCTGGCTGAGTGCAAAAGCGACACGTTGGCGCAGTTGATCCCGAGCGTTAACCACAACATCCCAAAATGCATCGGAGCGTAGTTGTGAGCGCTCCAACTGACGGTCCCCTGTACTGATATTGAACAAACCACGATCCCAAAGGTAACCGTCGAGACGATTGAGGTGGCTGGTTATGGGGGTGCCGAACTGATCATTGATCCATTGCTCATAAGGCTTGCCAACCAGATCAGTCAGGTCCTGTTCTCGCGCACCAAATGTTGTGCGCGCCAGGAAGCGCGCTGCATCGGCGCGCGTCTGTGCAATCTGCGGGGCTGCACCGGGGTCGGCGATGGCAACGGTAGCTGCAATATCATCCGTTACCACCAATCGAATCGGTTGCACCGCCACCAAAGAAGGGTCCTGAGCATCAATGGCGACCACATCGAAAGTAAATATTCCTACTTGCTCGTTGTTCGGCGTCCAGGCAAAAAAGCGCGTGCCATCACCATTATCATAAAGTGCTGCACCACGCGGCTCATTCCTTAGCACCAGCGTGGGCACCGGCCGCCCGTCATGACGGGTTGCCACATTAAATGAAATACTGGCATTGGGCCTGCCGAACTGCTCCGCAATAGAGTCTATTGAAATCACCGCGGTATTGCTTGCCGATGTTTCGAGCGCATCAGTAACCGAAGCCTGCTGACTGATCACCTGTATTTCCAGACTCGCTCGTGCACGCCGCGAAGCATCGTTTGCATCGATAACCTCAAATTCCACTACATGCCGGCCCACAGCACTCGCATTCGGGGTCCATGAAAACACACGAGCACCATCACCATTGTCATTAAAACTTGAGCCCGGTGGCGCATTGACAACCACTAGCGACGGCACGCCCCGCCCCTCTGGCACTCTGGGTCTGACTATTTGCGTGAGGCTTGAATTTGCCACAATGCGCAGTGCCTGCATGGGCTCAATACCAATCTCGCTGGCGACTTGCGTGAGGGATGGCGAAGAGGATGGCGCAGAATTAACGGCGGGCGTACCCGCGCTGGAAATCGACGCTGCCGAACCCACCGTTATCAAAATGGATTCGGTATGTTGAAGAGCTGAGTTCAAACCATCACTGGCTGTAAACGTGATGACGTGCTCGCCACGATCTGCCTCCCTGGTTTGCCAAAAAAACGTACGCGTACCGTCGCCATTATCCTCAAACGTCGAGTTGGCGGGCATGGGGTCGGCCACTAATGCTGCGGGTGTACCATCCGGGTCGATCGGTGTGACGCGAAAAATAACGGCACCACCCGGGGCAACCACAACATCAGCCAGTGGTTGAATCACAGGGCGGCCATCATTAAAGCTCGCCACCGGGGTGGCCTCAGCAAGTACTGTGGCAGCTGTAGGTGTCTGCTGCTGTGCTCCTACATTGATATTGAAGTTAATGGAACGACGTACGCTACCATCGACCGGATGCTGCGCTTCAAGTGTGACCGGGTAACCGCCAGCCGCACGACCACTACTGTTCCAGCGGAACGTTCTGCTGCCATCACCATTATCGTCCAGACTAGCCCCCGAGGGCCCACTCACCATATAAAAAGCAGGTACTCCAGTGTCCGCTCGTGGCGCAATTCGTAGCGATACACTCTCATTATTGCTGATCGACACATCATCCACTTGCGGAAGAACCAGGCGCTGCCCGTTCAAGTCGGCAGCTAAAACATCACCGTTCTGGTTCGACGGGCCTGGTGATAGCTGAACTGTTGCTATGGACGTACCCACGTCCCGAACTGATACTTCAACTCGCTGTGTTGCTGTAAGGGATGCATCACGGGCATCCGTGGCACGCAAAATAATTACGCTATTACCCAGTTGCGAAGCAGTTGGGTGCCAGGTCAGACGGCGCGTGCCATTTCCGGCATCGCTCAGTGTAGCTCCCGTCGGGGCGTTCACCAGTGAAAGTGAGGCAATGTCACCGTCAGGATCAAAGGGGGTTATAAAAATATCCAGCGCTTGCCCTAGATTAAGCGTGTGACTGGAAACAGGATCGATAAAGGGCGCACGATTCGGGTTTTGCGCGTGGGCATGACATGACAGGCCGGTCAATAACAACAACAGCACCAGCCGGGCAAGCTTACCTGAGCAGAATTCAATCAGGCTACTGACACGGCTAAGGCTGGCTACCACAATCACAGCCAGTTGGATTTGCAGTCGATAATGCATGGGTCGGTAAATCGATTGATCGTTCTTCAATGCGGCACGTCCGCATCAATAAGAACTAGGAGTATAGAAGTGGTGACTCAAGTCGCCAACTGAACAATCGCTTCCGGCAAAAAAAAACAATCAATTAAAAAAACAGTAAAAAAGCTATGATTCAGGCTTGCTGAATTGCGTTTTTATGCTAGCGAGCAGTCACATAAATACAAACCAAATACAAAACCTATCCGGCTTTTCGAAACGTTAAGTTAAATCGGCGAGCACCGAAAACCACATCTTCACCAGCTTTGAGAGGCCTGATGCCATGATAGAAAAGCCGCGACTCTCCACCCCAAACCACGACATCACCACTTGCCAAATCAAGCGGCACAGAGCGCCCCTTTCGCTCGTTACCGAGTACAAAAAAACGCGCAGGCAATCCCAGTGAAAGCGATACGATCGGGTGATCGTAGTCAGCTTCGTCACTATCTCTGTGTGCGGACATTCCAGCCCCGGGTTCGTAGCAATTTATCAGGCAAACATCAGGATTGAAATTTGCGTAACCAGCTGTTTTTGCTGCATCAGCGGCCAGGGATGAGAGCTGTTCAGGAATCGCAGGCCAGGCATTGCCAGTCAAAGGGTCAACAGTTTCATAACGGTAGCCCTTTCGGTCACTAATCCAGCCAAGTGCGCCACAATTACTCATGGCAGCCGACATTTTAAACCCTCTGCTGGTTTCCATATGGCGTAACGGTGACGTTGCCAGCAACTTCTCCAGCACTGGAAGGTATTCGCGGGGCTTGAAGTATTCAGGCAGGTAGAACATACCCGGCACTCTGTCAACGGCACGACAGACGGTAGCGACGTCGTTCATAAACGCACAGGAGACAAAGAGCGGTTTTGATCCAGGCTTGGGATGGCCCGCATCTTAGGTGGTTCGGCCAAAACGCGGGATTGACGGCCCTGCATTGAATCAGGCAGCGGCTCAGGCAGCGACTCAGGCAGCAATACGGCCCTGATAAAGTTCAAGCAATTGATCAACAATTTTGTCAAAACCATAAGTATTACAAATGTGCTGCTTTCCGGCTTCCGCCATGGCAGCAGCCAACTCGGGTTCGTCGAGGTATCGTTGCAGGCAGACCGCCAGCGCTTCAACATCGCCGGCCGGGAACAATAAACCGGTCACCTCCGGAGTGACAAGATCAGAATTACCACCAATGTTGGTGGCCACGACCGGCAAACCCAGCAACATGGCTTCAATTACCGAGTTCGGCAATCCTTCAGCAAACGATGGTTGAACATAAATATCAAAGGTTTTATAGGCCTGCCGAACATCATCCAACATACCCAGAAACTCAACAGAAGATTCGATATCCAGATCTTTGACCTGCTGTCGCAAAGCGGGCATTTCAGTCCCGTCACCTGCTATTCTCAGTAACAACTTGCGCGTCGGGTTGGATTGCAGCAGCTTGGCAAATCCAGCAATCAATATATGAGCGCCCTTGACCTCGCGCAAACGACCACAGTAACCAATAACAACCGGATCGGCAGCAGCGTTCCTTTGCAGCTGAGTCTGGTTATAGTCAGCGTCATTGGCAGCCTTTGTGTTCTGCGGCACCACAACTGAAGTTTTTGGCAGATTATTATCAACAGCGGTAGCAACATCGGTATCAATACCATTGGGCACAAAACGGATCTGCTCCTCGGCAAAACCCGCCGCCAGTAGTTTTTCTTCAGTCTCCAGACTGATTGTCTGGAAGTAGTCTATCTTGCGAAGCGCGCGCCTTATCAGAAAATTTAGCGGCATCCAGCGTTTCTTCTGGTCCAGCACGCCACCGTTGAACTCGAAAAAACCGGATATCTTGGCAATGACAGGCTTACCCAGCAGCGGCCTCAATAAGCCAGTCATACCGGCAAGCAGTCGTGTGATATGAACGTGTACAACGTCATATTCGGAACGGTGACGCAGCAAATAGATGACGTATGCGAACAGAATATATACGCTTCCGATATATTTGATGTGGGGATACTCAATGCTGTGTACTGCACAGCCATCCACTTCATCAACGCGCGGTTTATGGTGCTCAACATGCGGTGCAAGAAATTTCACCTGGTGACCCCGCTCACACATGGCACGAGCCAATTTTCGTGCCTGCGTCTCGGCACCACCGAAATTCGGAAAAGTACCGTCCACAACGAACAATAAACGCAGTGGTTGATCAGAAGATTCAGACGTTTTATTTTGCATGAAATGATGGGGGTATTTATCCTGTTACCCTTGCTCTGAGCAAACAGCGCACCAACTAACAGAGGGCATCAGCAGCAATTAAACTGCGCTGCCATCGGCGTTGCAATGAATACTATGCAACGCCATACCCGCCACCACCCGGTGTCTGCATAATAAAGCTGTCACCTACGCCCACATCCACAGCATCAATACCAGCCAGCTCGACCTTTTCGCCGTTGGCGCGCTCAACCCACTCCTTGCCGACTTCTCCGGGTTCGCCGCCATTGACCGCAAACGGCGGGACACGCCGATGACCACAGATAACAGTCACAGTCATGGCTTCAAGAAAACGGATACGGCGCGTGATACCACTGCCACCAGTGGTTTTGCCACGCCCACCTGACCCATGACGGATGGAGAATTCCTGCACTTGTACCGGGAAACGCCATTCCAGTACTTCAGGATCAGTACTACGGGTATTGGTCATGTGTGTCTGAATTGCAGAACACCCGTCAAAATCCGGCCCCGCACCCGAACCACCACAAATGGTCTCGTAGTTCTGCAAACGCTCATTGCCCCAGACGAAATTGTTCATGGTTGCCTGGCTACCAGCCATAACACCCAGCGCTCCGAACAAGGCATTACACATGGCCTGGCTTACCTCAGTGTTACCGGCAATAACCGCTGAAGGGTACTCAGCGTTAATCATGCTGCCCTTGGGTGCAACAATAGTGAGCGGTTTAAAACAGCCTTCATTGAGTGGAATCGGGTTATCAACCAGTGTCCGAAAAACATACAGCACTACTGCACGGCATACAGCAAAGGGCGCATTGTAGTTAAGCGGACTTTTATCGGATGTGCCGGTAAAGTCGATCACAGCTTCGCGCGCTTCGTGATCAACAGACACGGCCACTTCAATTCGCGCACCACTGTCCAGCTCATAGCTGTACTTACCGTTGTGCAGAGCCGTGATGACACGGCGCACGCACTCCTCAGCATTGTCCTGTACATGTTTCATATAGGCCTGCACCACTTCCAGACCAAACTGAGTCACCATTTTTCTGACTTCCTTGGCACCCGTTTCGTTAGCAGCCACCTGAGCGCGCAGGTCCGCCATATTTTCATCGATATTGCGACAGGGATACTTGCCGGACGCCAGTAATTCGCGCGTCTCAGCTTCACGCAAGGTACCGCGATCAACCAGTTTGAAATTATCTATGAGCACACCTTCGTCATCGATATGACTGCTGTCAGGTGGCGCTGAACCGGGTGTCCGCCCACCGATATCGGCATGGTGACCGCGCGAAGCGACATAAAATAAAACCTGGCTACCCTCTTCATCCCAGACCGGCGTCACTACGGTGACATCCGGCAAATGCGTACCGCCATTAAATGGCGCATTGAGCACATACACATCACCAGCCTGCATGGTGCCACTGTTGAGGCGAATCACCGTCAAAATAGATTCACTCATGGACCCGAGATGCACAGGCACATGAGGCGCATTAGCCACCAGGCGGCCCGCGGTGTCGAACAAGGCACAGGAGAAATCCAGACGTTCCTTGATGTTCACCGAGTAAGCAGTATTGGCAAGCGTTGCCCCCATTTGCTCGGCAATATTCATAAACAGATTGTTGAATACTTCAAGCATGACCGGATCAGCATCAGTGCCGAGTGACGCCTGGCGATTAAGAACCTCGGTACGTTCGAGCAACAATTGATTGTGTTTGTCGATCGATGCCCGCCAGCCTGGTTCCACAACAGTCGTTGCCGTTTGCTCCCGGACAATGGCCGGGCCTATAAGCGACTGGCCGGGCTTCAACCGATCTCGATCATACAACGGAGCTTTGCGCAGCTCGCCATCAGAAACCATATCAACACTATCCAGCGGCTGAGCTTCTGTAGCGGTTGGCTCTACCGCGGTATCGTCAAGCGGCTCACTAGTGCCAACAGCCTCAACGCTAATCGCCTCAATCACCAATTCGCGGTCGCCTGCAGAAAACCCGTATCGAATCTGATGAGCCGACTCAAAACGCTCACGCATCTCTGCTTCGGTACCGAATTCAACTTCCAATGGCAAAAATGAACCCGGGTAACGCAAATGCACACGCCTGATCATATGAATATCAGATTGCTGAACCCCCTGCTCTACAACTTCACTCAAAGCATCTTGAGCCAGGTTATCCAATTCAGCAGCAGCTTGGGCCGATTCATCCAGAGACTTTTCAAACTGTTTTTCACGCAAGGCGCGAATTTCCGCCAACCCCATACCATAGGCCGACAAGACACCGGCGTATGGGTGCAGCAGAACACGTTTCATACCCAGCGCATCTGCCACGCCACAAGCATGCTGGCCACCCGCTCCACCAAAACAGTTCAATGTGTAACGCGTAACATCGTAGCCACGTTGCACTGAAATCTTCTTGATCGCATTAGCCATGTTTTCAATGGCAATGCGCAGAAAACCTGCAGCCACCTGATGTGCCGTCATTGGCTTCTCGCCCGTCTCGGATGCAATTTCGGCTGCAAGCTGCATGAATTTCTGCTCGACAATGGCAACATCCAGCGGCTCGTCAGCATTCGGGCCGAATACGCTGGGAAAGTGTCCAGCCTGCAGTTTGCCAAGCATGACATTGCAATCCGTGACCGTCAGAGGCCCACCACGGCGGTAGCAGGCAGGCCCGGGATTGGCCCCGGCACTATCCGGACCCACCTGAAAACGTCCTTCACTGAATTTCAGGATAGAGCCACCACCTGCAGCTACTGTATGAATATTCATCATCGGTGCCCGCATGCGTACACCAGCGACTTCTGTTTCAAAACTGCGTTCGTACTCACCGGCAAAATGGCAAACATCGGTGGAGGTGCCGCCCATATCAAAGCCGATCAACTTGCCAAAGCCTGCCTGCTGCCCGGTTTTCACCATGCCGACAACACCACCAGCAGGGCCTGACAAAATGGCATCTTTTCCCTGAAATAAACCGGCATCGGTCAGGCCACCGTTGGATTGCATGAATAGCAAACGATCGACCCCGCCACTTGAAGCATCCAATGCATCACGCACCTGCTCCACATAGCGGCTTAAAATCGGAGACAGATAGGCGTCAGTCACTGTCGTATCGCCGCGGCTGACAAGCTTCATCAGGGGCGAAGTTTTATGTGAAACGGAAATTTGCGTAAATCCGATACGGGTAGCCAGTGCTTCCAGCATTTCTTCATGTTGAGGATTTTTATAACCGTGCAGCAATGCTATTGCCACCGAACGGATGCCGCTATCGAAGGCTTTTTGCATGGCGTCTGTTGCCGCTGCCTCATCCAGCGGTTCAAGTACATCTCCCTGGGCATCCAGTCTTTCCGCAACTTCAGCAACCGTTTCGTAAAGCAACTCAGGTAATACAATTTCAAGGTTAAATAGCTGTGGCCGTGCCTGGTAGCCGATACGCAACAGATCTCCAAATCCTTGCGTGATCAACAACAACGTACGGTCACCTTTTCGTTCCAGCAGGGCATTAGTGGCAACCGTTGTTCCCATTTTCACCGCCTCAATACTGTCTGGCGGAATCGCATCCCCCGGCTTGAGCTGCAACAAGTCACGGATGGCCTGCACGGCAGCATCCTTGTACTGTTCCGGGTTTTCAGACAACAATTTGCGTGTTACCAGCTCTCCATTCGGCTGCCTTGCCACAACATCGGTAAACGTGCCACCACGATCTACCCAGAATTGCCATTTCTTTGCACTCATATTCCGCTTACTACCTGTAGTGTTGAATTTAGCTGCGTGAAATTATCAGCTCGCATAGCTGCCTGACCGAATCATCCAGAGCCTGCTCGTTGTCAATAACGACGATCCCGGCGTCCCGGAGGCTTTTCTCACTCCCCAGATCAACCCGTCTCTGCAAACGTGCCTGTATTGCATCGCCCGATTCACGTTGCCTGTTTTGCAGCCTGGCTTTTTGTGTGCTGGCTGAAATATCAATAAGTACCGGTACCAGACCTGGCAACAGCGTTTGTGCCTCGGCCAGATAGGCTCTCGAACCGTTCAACAGAACGTTGCTGCCACCTGCAATCCATTCAATAATTTCAGCCGGTATGCCATAGTGCAGCCCATGGGCCTGCCAATGCATACAGAATTTCCCGGACTGCAAAAGCTCTTCAAATTCAACCGTGCTTACCGCCCTGTGCTGCTCGCCTCCGGCATCAGCCGCTCGGGTGATATAGCGCTGCACCCGCCGTGGCACCAGCTGACTATGCTCGGGCTGCCGAGACAGCGACGCCAAAGCCGCGTCCAGCAAGGTGTCCTTGCCACTTCCTGATGCTCCCATTACGTAGAACAGGGTTGCCATAATGTGGTTGCCGAATACTATTGCCTGCAATGCCTATATAATACTCGCAATGAATCGCAACCGCTGTCGATAACTTTGAAACTGTCTGTCATTGCCAGTACCTACAATTCCACAGAATGGCTGCAAAAGGTCCTGTGGGGATTTGCTGCACAAACACACCAGGACTTCGAGCTGCTGATTGCAGATGACGGTAGTGACAAGGAAACAGCCGGATTACTGGCGGCTGCCAGTCGCGACTTGGGCCTGGAAATAAGACATATCTGGCAACGGGATGAGGGCTTTCGCAAGTGCAGAATTCTCAACAAAGCGATTCTCAAGGCTCAAAGTGACTATATCGTTTTCACTGATGGTGACTGCATACCGAGAGCAGACTTCCTCGAGGTTCACCATAACACCGCAAAGCCCGGCTACTACCTGTCTGGAAGCTACTATAAATTACCCATGGTCACGAGCCATGCAATAAGCCACGACGATATACAATGGGGACGTTGCTTTGACTTCCTGTGGCTACGTCAGAATGGCCTACCCCCCACTGCAAAACGTATGAAAATCTCCACGGGCCGAACTCTGGCAAAACTGTTTAACCGGATAACACCGACGGCCTGTAACCTCAAAGGCTCAAATGCATCTGCCTGGAAAAAGGATTTACTGACCGTAGGTGGATTTGACGAACGGCTGCAATGGGGCGGGCTCGACCGGGAACTGGGTGTACGTCTTAAAAACGCCGGCATCAAACCAAAACATGTTCGTTATGACGCGATCTGCGTACACCTTGATCATGCACGTGGCTACGCAGATCCGGCCAATGTTGCTGCCAACAAGGCACATCGAATAAAAGTGCAGCGCGAGAAAATAAGCTATACGGAATATGGCACCGAGGCGATAAGTGATAATCAATTGGCTGCCGCAGAATTGCAATTGCAAGACCCGGCAGATACGAGCAGCCCGGTCTCCAGCAACGCTCAAGCAAGCAGCTGACATTCCCTTTCCCATGCCGACAGACACATTGCATTCCTTCGATGCCCAAGCACCTTGGGGCAGGTACATACCGACCGGTATGGCAGCCTTCACCATACGCAGCTGTCAGGCGTTACCGGGTAGCCCGCGGTTTTTCTACACATTGAACAAAGGTTTGCGCGGACCGTTGAAATCCGCAGAACCCCGTTATTTTGATGTGGAAGCTCTGGGCCTGAAACTGCGCCTCCTTACTCGCGGCAACTACTGCGAAACCACAACCCTGTTTGCACCCCAATTCTACGATACTGAAGAACTGCAATGGCTTAAACAGGGGCTGGGCAAAGATTCGGTTTTTGTCGATGTAGGCGGGAATGTGGGTTTATACAGTCTGGTAGCTGCGCACAACAACCCGTCGACCCGTGTGATCGCTGTAGAACCCAATACAGCATTAACAGAGCGCCTGCGTTTTAACGCAAACAGCAATAATCTGAAGATTGAAATCTGTGAAACCGCACTCAGTGACTACAGTGGCAGTGGCACACTCAGTACATCAGCCAAACAAAGTGGCCAGAACCAGCTTGATACCGGCACAGGCGCAGCTATGGATGGCGATGAGCCAACTGCAGCACCAACCGGAAACGGCGACACAGTAAATGTAACTACACTACCTGAACTGCTTGAGTCCTGTAGCGCACCGCAGATCGATGTATTGAAAATAGATATTGAAGGACATGAACATCGCGTGCTGAAACATTTTTTTGAACAAGCGCCGGTTGCGTCTCACCCGTCGCACATCATCATCGAACATGTCCATGACGATAGTGGCACGATAAACATGCTGACCAGTGACTGTGGCTACCGTATTGAAAATCGATCTGCGCGGAATTTGCTACTGCGCAAATGATAGAAGAGTTACTCAAACAACATCGTAATCAGTACCCGCAACAGCCAAGGCCCGCAACTCTAAAAGCCCGGCAAATTGTTTACAAGTTGCTTGCTGGCAGTGCGTTACCGGCAAACTGGTTATTCAGTGAATACCGATCACTACCAGCGCTGACTCAACATCACAAAACCCGCTCACGAGCGCCTGTGTTGCTTGAAATAGTCTCGCACTGCTGGAAATACACGGATTACCTGGCTTTCCAGCTAGGGTCATTACTTGCCAACCCTCCTCCAGACACCATGAGGGTGACAATGACAGTATTTTTTTCAAGCGAAGACAAACCCACGCTGGAGTTACTCAAAAAAATACAAACCCAGACTCTACCCAATATCGAATGGAACTGGCAGGAACTCCCACCGGCTTACCTTTTTCGACGCACGATCGGGCGCAATTTCGCAGCTAAATCCACAAAAGCGGATTGGATCTGGTTCACCGATTGTGATGAGACTTTTCAGGCTGGATGCCTGGAAACGCTAAGCGCCACACTGCCACAATGTAGTGAACTGCTGATTTACCCGGCGACCGAATACCGGACTGTACCTCTGCATGATGACGAAATTCAGGTGAACCTGGGAACCACAGACTGGCGGGAAAAGATTGCCTCACTGCCATTGACTTTCCATGGTACAGCGATGACCCGCGCAACCGGCCCCCTACAAATCACACGTGGAGATATTGCCAGAAAGTTTGGTTACTGCGATGCTGTCAGCTGTTACCTGTACCCGGAAGATAGCTGGTCAAAAGCCCATGAGGATCGTATCTTTCGCTGGCTGCTGGGAACCAGAGGCACAGCGATTGATATTCCCGGTGTCTATCGAATACAGCACGCAAGAAAAGGCCGGCAATCAAGCGATACAGCGTTGGGGAAATTCAGGCAACGCCTGCGGCACCGTCGCTACCAGCGCGCACGGGAACAATTCGGGCAAGCGGATAAACACGAATAACCTGACAATAATAAATCAGGTTCCAGCTTACCTTGGATACTGACCGCATTTCTGACGAGGTTTCCAGCTAAAATCCCAAACCCGAATTTCCTGCTAAAGCGTTGTCCTGCTAGAGCGTTGTCCTGCTAAAGCCATATCAAGCAAAAGATTATCCAGCTAAAGCGTTAAAGACCGACGCACACAATACTACATTTCGGGTTCCGACTGCGAGCAGCTTGCCAAAGCTAGCTGCTCGCATGACTCATCAGGCCTTCAAGTAGTCTTCATCAATCTTCGGTAACGGATCACCACTGATTGTTGCCTCAAACGCTTTCAGGCGTTTATGAATAGACATCAATTCGACAATCGTGGTCCAGGAATTGACAAGAAACTGGAATGAATTCTCCACGCGCCCAAAGGCACGCAAGGTTTGCTGCATTATACCCAGCGTAAAACCAGCCGTGATGATAGTCGGGCCAAGAATGATATAGGGCAGTATTACACCGACTTGCAAATAGGAGTAGCGCGCTACATTGAAGTACATGTAGTTAAAGAAAAGGCGGAAGTAATTGGTGCGCACATGACCGAACAATTCCCTGACGGTCGGCGGCTGACAGGCATCAGCATCATCTTCACCCAATACCAACTCCTTTCGATAAGCCGCTTCTACACGCTGGTTACGGAATTCCAATCCCGGCAACCTCACACCGACCACAGCCAACAGAGCGGTACCGAATACCGACCAGAGTATCGCCACCCATACCAGTGCCTGCGCCACCGGCCCGATCACTGGCAGTACTTTTACATGGATAGAAAGGCCCCAGAGAATTGGCAGGAATGCAATAAGCGTCATGACTGAATCAATAAACCGAACACCCAGACTCTCGGTTATCGCAGCAAAGCGCTTTGTATCTTCCTGTACACGTTGCGAAGCCCCTTCAATATGCCGCACTTGATCCCACACACTCATGTAGTAGTCGTTCATTGCATGGCGCCAGCGGAACACATAGTGACTGACAAAAAAAGCGTTCAGAACAGATACTATTATCGAAATGGTCGCCAGCTTGCCAAAGGTGATCAGGTAGCCATAGTATTCACTTGACGAGACAGCCTCCGGGTCTCCCAAAGCTGTTTGTATCGTGTCGTAAAAACCACCGAACCACTCATTAATCAGGACGTCGATATGGACCTGGAACCAGACAACAAATATTATCAGGCAGGAACCCAGTACTGACCAGCGAGCCCAGGGGTGGCGCGCAATAAACATCCAGGCAATACCAAACAAAAGGTAGGAAAGGATTTGGTATTGGTAATGCCAGATATCGGCAGCATCGCTAGTAGCCTCGGCATGAACTGCAGTAGCTGCATCGTCCGCTCCATCAGCCAGTTCTGCCGGAAATTCCGTTCCGATCAAATGGCCCAGGCTCAACTGGGGCCCCCAATCCTTGGCAGCAAAGAACCACAACAGCACACAAAGCAGGCCCCAAACAGCAGCACTCAGGAAAAACAGTTTGGGTCTGGGAAAAAATGAATTAAACATGGGCTATCCGTCTTGGGGGCCGTGGTTCAGTTATTATAAAAATCGGTACTCAGGATTGTAGTGTCTGTGCGCCTGCGCCGCACAGGTAAGCTTGCCAGCGCAACTTCTTGATCAGAAGCAAATTGATAAAACTACGGTGACCGTCACTTTCATGCACATAGTGGTCCACTAAGTATGAAGTACCACAGGCAGGTTCAGCACACCACGAAACGCCCAACCAGCCACCTCTACACTTGCGTGCTCAGCAAGTCGAGTACGTGGGAATCGTTTAAAAAACAACGGCAGAACAATTTCGCAGGCCAGACAACGCGATACAGCTGCCGCAATGCAAAAATGCGGGCCTGCCCCGAACGCAATGGCTTTTGCTGTATCACGCAAGATATCGAAGCTATCCGAATGGTCAAACCAGTCCTCATCTCGATTGGCCGAGCTGAACATAAAGAAGACCTTGTCTTCGGGCTGTAGTTCATAACCATTGATTGAATGAGTCCGGGCAATTCGACGCGGTGACATGCCTATCGGTGATACCCAACGGCAGTATTCTTCGAAAGCTTCTGCCCAACCCGCTTTACCCTCTCGAATCAATTGCAATTGCCCAGGGTGAGTAAGTAAAGCCCAGACAGTACCTGCAATGGCATCCCTTGGTTCATTCTGCCCACCACTAACGGCCAGTTTGATGTTGGCGCGCACGGTTTCTTCTGGCAAGCCCGCATCAAGCATCAACGCAAGCATACTCAGATCCTGCTCACCCGTTCCAGAGTGCTGAAAGGATCGGGCCGATCGATCATTAATTGCCTGTTTTACAGCAGAATCAATCGCCGCTGTCGCTTGCTGGCAACGCACAAGTGTTACCGGATCACCTTGATAGTTAGATATGCCATCGATCATGGCCTGCGACCAGCTATCAAGATCTTCAGGCGTGCATTCGGTTAATCCGGTAACACGGCGTAACGCATCAGCTGACACTGGCATAGCGAATTCGCTGAACAGATCAACCGCCTGACCATCTGCGAACTGATCAAGCCTGGCCTCAACATCCTGCATAAACAAGGGTTTCCATACATCACTGACCGCCTTCGGCACAAAACCGGGTAACAGTGCTTTGCGTTCACGCGTGTGGGCAGCACCGTCCTTGCGCATCATGTTCTGGCCCATCAACTTATCCATCAGGCCATCTGGTTGGCTGGAACTGAATACGGCTGTATTTTTCTCTGAAACTACAATGTCAGCACGCTTGCTGAAAACGGTGGCATTCAAGGAAGGGACAAAAGCGACGGGCGCTTTTTCACGCAACATGGCAAGTAGCGGGTAAGGATCGGCCCGGAACTCAGCCAGATCGATATCAACAACAGGCGCTTGCGTCACTAATTGGAATCCTGGATATGTCTTTTAATTTCATATTCCTGCTTTTGAGCCGGACTCGCAAGCGAAAGTTCAAACGCCGGCCAGTCTGTGGGACAATTCGATCGGACCACTTTGGTCCAAGAGAGGAAGTATGAGTGAGCTTTGGAAAATGTCGGCCGCCAAGCTGGCTGACAATATCAGTTCTCGAAAAATCTCAGCCCACGAGGCTACACTGGCAGCTGTTGAAAGAATGCAGGCAATCAATGCGGACTACAACGCGGTGGCCATTGACTGTTCCGAAACCGCGCTGAAGTCTGCCATTGAAACTGACAAACGCATTGCCAAAGGCGAACAAACAGGTTCACTTGCCGGCGTACCCGTAACGGTTAAAGTCAATATAGATCAGGCCGGTTACGCCAATACCAATGGCCTGCGTATCCAGCAGGGGCTAATTGCCGAATCGGATAGCCCGGTAGTTCAGAACCTGAAAGCCGCCGGCGCCATTGTCATTGGTAGAACCAACACACCCGCTTTCTCAATGCGTTGGTTTACGCGAAATTCCCTGCATGGCCATACTTTGAACCCGCTTAACACTCTGCTGACTCCCGGTGGATCCTCTGGAGGTGCGGCATCGGCTGTGGCCAGTGGAATCGGTGCATTGGCGCATGGTACGGACATCGCAGGCTCCATTCGTTACCCGGCTTTTGCCTGCGGTATTCACGGCTTACGCCCTTCACTTGGGCGCATACCGGCCTACAATCCATCACTGCCCGACCGACTTATCGGTGGCCAGCTAATGGCCGTCTCCGGCCCCTTGGCTCGCTCAATCAAGGATCTGGAATTGGGTTTTCGCGCCATGGCAGGTGTTGATGCCATAGCAGCCGGGGGTGACAGCACAAGCAATAATGATGTCTGGTGGACACCAGTCCCGCTTGAATTACCTGCTTTGGAAAAACGTGTGGCATTGTGTATACAACCAGAAGGCCATGCGCCGGTACAGCAAGCTCTGGTTGATGCCTTACAGGTTGCTGCCGGGAAATTGCAGGAACATGGTTGGTTGGTTGAAGAAGTAGAGTGCCCTTCGTTCTCTGCGGCAGCTGACATCAATATCCGTTTGTGGATGGAAGAAATGAAAGCGGTGCGTAGTGCTGTGCATGAGGAAGATGATCCTGATGCCAATTTTGTATTTGCACAGCTCGAATCCATGGCTGCAGCCCATGAACCCGCTTCAGTCATGCAATTATTCCAAAGCCGCGCAACACTGACTCGACAATGGCAGACTTTCCTGCATAAATATCCTTTGTTACTGTGCCCGCCGTCAGCTGAGTTACCCTTCCCCGATCAACTGGATGTGGAATCTGAAGCCTCGTTCAAACGTGTTTACGATGCACAAATGACACAGATTGGTTTACCACTGATGGGCTTGCCCGGGCTTTGCGTGACAACCGGATTTGTATCTCAGGAGGAAGATGGTGCGAAGATACCGGTAGGTGTACAGCTGGTCGGGCAGCGTTTTCGTGAAGATATAATGTTGCAGGCCGGGGGGTTGCTGGCAGCCGATATTCCCGTTTGCGGATAATGCCTGCCTGGCAAAACACGGTGCAGGTATCCGGCACTAATCTGGTTTGGTAGTACCGTCAACTGTAATACCGTCAGCTGTAATACCGTCAGCATCAGAAACCGTTGCAGATTCGACAACCGGTTCCGCGAAAGGATCCGGCAAGGAATCTACAGCATGCTCGGCAAAACCGCGCCCGACATCTCCATACACATTAAACGCCACGCACCCCAGTTCTTGCAACTTCCTTGCATCATCATGGTAGCGTGCTGTAACCGCCAAGGTACCCTTAAAATCAAGCTCACGCGCCAATTCAACCAGGGCAAGATTTTCCCGATGGTTACTCAAGCTGGCAAGAATCAGAGCGCGTCCGGCAACATGAGTCTGCTCCCAAAAATCCCGATCCAACGCATCCCCGTGAACACAAGCTAAACCTTTCTCGCGCAGGGAAACAGTGCGCTCATAACTTTCTTCAATGCCAACTACCCGGCCCTCTCCGTACTGACGACATAAATAATCATAAGCCCCCCGCCCGACACGCCCCATTCCCATAACTACAAACTCAGCATCTCCCAGCGACTCGATGCGCTCTTCCGGTAGTCGTTCCTTCTCGTAGTTTTGCAAGCGCTTTGCATATCGACGATACAGGGGGTGTATCATTTTGTTGAGTGGTGTTGCGAGAAAAAAAGACATCGCTATGGCAAGAGCGATGGTGACTACCCACTCTGTACTGATCAAATTCTGGCTAGCGGCAATAGCCGCAACAATAAGTCCGAATTCACTGTAGGTTGACAGCCCTGTACCGGCGAGTGTGGCAGTACGGGCACGCAGCCCAAGCCAGGTAAAAAAAGCAAAATAGATCAATGGGCGCAGAGCCAACAAAACCACCAGAGCAGCTGCTATTCCTACCATCGAGACTGACGGAAAACCGTAATAGCCTATCTGCAAAAAGAAACCGATAAGGAAAAGATTTTTAAGACTGGAAAGGCGGTTATACAATTCAGTGGCCCGTGGCGCATTCGCAACACCCAGCATCACGCCTGCGATCAATGCGCCCAGACCGCCTTTAAGGTGCATAAGCTCCAGAAGCTCGTACGCGGCCACTGCAACCGTGAGCCCAAACAGCAAATGCAATTCACCGTGCCCGATGACACGCATGAAGCGCGAAAGCCACGGCACCCATAAGGAACGGGTAAAGGGCAACAATAGCAAAAGCAACGCCCATGGCGACGGCATTTCAGCAGCGCTGATCACCAGAAAGCCTACTGCCAACACATCCTGTATGACGAGTATCCCGATTGCGATGCCGGCATGAAAAGAATTGTTTTCGCCGCGTTCGTCGAAAATTTTAATCGCGAATACCGTACTGGAAAAAGACAGGGCGAACGCTAGTGTCCAGGGGGCTATGACACTATCAAAAGACAGAGGACTGTAAAATGACCCGGCCAACATGATAACGGCGGTTGTCAGGGGAATGACCAGTATCATGTGTAACAAGGCCGGACCACCGATGTACGGCTTGAATAAAACTCCAGTGCGCAGTTTTAATCCAATGGTGAACAGCAACATGGTGACACCCAGATCTGCTACAGGTGCAAGCAACTCAAAGCTGCCCCATGACATGGCACCACAGACAAAACCCGCTACCAGATAGCCAAGCAAGGGCGGCAGGCCCAAGGTGCGAAACGCCAGGCCGGCAAAAAAAGCCAAGATCAGTATCAGTGCTGCCATATTAAAACTGAGCGGGTCAACGGCAAGTGTCATGCGTGCCGGTTACAGCGATTATGCAAGCCAACAACGCATTTAGCTATCAACCCGTAATGAAAAAACGATTCTTCATCAATCCGGGGCACTAAGCAAAATGCACAATCATCGGATTACAAAAGTCAGGGACTACTGCGATAAGCATAGTTGCCGGCAATCACAGCTTCCAATACTCTGGTCGATGCTATTGACTCTGCACTGGATTCAAGAGGGTTATCTGACACCACAATCAGATCGGCAAACTTGCCTGGCGCTAACGATCCCAGTCGATCATCGAGAAACAATTGCCATGCTGCATCAATGGTCAGAGCACGCAAAGCCTGCATTGCATCCAGGCGATGTTCCGGGCCCAGTAACTGGCCGCTTTGGGTGGTTCGCTGCATTGCATAAGACATAAGCTCGAAAGGCCGCATCGGAGTAACCGGTGCATCAGAATGCAAACTGAATCTTAATTGCTGTTCAATAGCCCAGCCTGTCGGGCTGATATGCTGTGCCAGCGAAGGCCCCAGCACACGTTCACGGTGCCAGTCCCCCCAATAATATACATGGGCAACGAAAAAACTGGGTGTCACACCCAGCGTTCGCATTCGACGAAGCTGGTCATGACGTGCTGTTTGCGCATGAATCACAATAGAACGATGATCATCTTCTGCTTTCAAGCCAGCATCACTAATCGCGTCAAGGATTAGGTCTATCGCTGCATCCCCGTTGCCATGCAGGGATAATTGCCAACCCGCGGAGTACAAATCAGAAACCTTTGCAGCCAGTTCCTTACGGCTGTAAAACGCCCTGCCACGATAATCCTTCCCAACAAGGAACTCGGTCGCAGGTGGCATCGCATGAAACGGCCGAGTCAGGTACGCGGTAAAACCCTGCGGGCTACCATCAACAATAATTTTGGCTGAGCCTCGGTAGAAGCGCTGGCCCGGCTTAGTTCTAGCCGGGAATTGTTGCCATGTCCCATCGACCAGACGCGAAGCAGGCCTTTGCTTGCCTGCCAATGGAGTGACGACAACTCGCATGGGTAATAGCGGCGTCTTTGCCAGTGCGCGCAAAACCGGCTGCAAATTGGCTGGGGTGGCGCCATTGTTGGCTGTGGTGACACCCTGTTCCAGGTATTCATCACGCGCCGCTGTGAATACGCGCCAAAGCCTGGCGAGACTCTGCGACTTCAAAAGCGCACCCAGATGCGGAGCGTTTTTTTCCTGTAACAGGCCCTGCGGAAAATTTTCCGGCTTACGTTCAAAAAGACGTAGCGCGGGCGTATTGGCAACACCCATATGGCCGGAGCTATGGTAGGCATAGATTGGCTGGCGGGTCGAAATCAAATCCAGTGACTCTCGCGTCGGGTGCGTGCCTTCCTGTAGCGAAGCGTTGTCGTAATTAAAGCCGATCAGCAACTCATCAGCGTCATGAGTGACCACCTCACGCAGACGGGCATAGAGTTCATCCAGCGAGCTGACACTGCCCAGTGGCGGCGGTGCCAGATTGGTTGTAATTTGCGCGATACCGTTGGATGGGAAATGGCTATGTGCATCCACAAATCCTGGCAGAATTGTTTGTCCGCCCATATCGCGAACCTTCGAATACCAACGTTTTTCAGCGAGCACCACAGCATTGCTGCCCAAACTCTGGATAACACCGTTATGCCAGCTGATTGCCTGGGCCGAGGGCTTGCCCTCCTCCATGGTGAGGATATGTGCATTGAACCAGATATGATGACTGTTACTGAATCGCCAACCCCACGCGGACAGGGCAGCCAGCACCAGCAGCAACACCAGAATATTCAGGCGCATGGCACCACCGCAGGGATGGCCATAGCCATAACGATGGCGATAAAGACATACCTGTCTTTGATATCGGGCCCTGACCCTTACTGTGCTCATCGTCGCGTTTAATTCAGTATGAATGTAAAAAAACCATAGGATACAAGGGTTTCGCCCCATGTCGGCAGGGTTTTTTGTATACTGTAGTGGCGCATCGGCGTTGGCGGAACGCAGTCTGCCTGCGATTCTTTGCGGGTTGCAGCATGTTTGCCGGCCGCAGCATTGCGAAGTAGCTTGAACAAGCGTAGCGATGTTTTTGTCACCGCAATATTTAAAACGATTGCCCCAGTCCTCGAAATACCAGACACAGCTATGAACCCAAACAGCAAGACCTGCAGCAACTACCGCTCAACCGGCAGCGCTATGCCTCTGGTGCTGACTGCCTTGAGCCTTGCCGGTTCCGCGATTCTTGGCAGCTTTGCCAGTACAACGGCGCTAATGCTATTGCTTGCCGGCAGCATGGCTGGCCAGCTGGCCAACGCACAAACCACGCAATCAGCCAATGCAGGCGATATAACGCCGCCAGTCATCGAACTCGAAGCAATAGACACGGGAATCGCCGGGCAGGACCAGGTGTTCACAGCCCTGGTGGCTGACGATGGCAACCTTCAAGATGTCAAACTTTACTTTCGCTATATGGGGCAACAAGCCTATCAGAATGTTCCCATGCAGCAGTTGGCAGCTGGCACTGATTTTTATCTGGCAACACTCATGACGGAACCTGATGAAATCCGTACTATCGAATACTATGTACAGGCCCGCGATGTTGCGGGCAACCGTGCGGTTGAAGGCTTTGCCTTTGAGCCACTGCTAAGAACTTTGACTCCGGCACAGTCAAACGCCGGTTCAGGAAATAACCAATCATCAGTAGCAACAGCCGAACAAAACCCGCAAACCGAATCTTCCTCTGGTGGCATCAAGCTATGGCAGATTGTGCTTGGTGTACTGGCCCTAGGTGCTGTTGCAGGAGCAGTAGCTTCATCCGGGAACGATGGCGGCGGTGGCGGTGGTACTAATAATCCGGCACCACAAACTGTTCCACTGACTATTACTATAGGTACACCATGAACAAAGCCATTCGCCTGGTACTTGCAGCGCTACTGGTGTTTTCTGTTGCCTGTAGCGAAACAACAGAAGTCAATACCAGTATTACTGAGGAAGTTGTACAAACAAATTTCCCCGCTTTACACCAGGGTATAAGCGCAAGCGGCGCTCTCACGCTGGAGCCACCCGCAGAGCTACTGCTGAGTCGCATGGTTAATCCCGAAAGACTTAACCCGGTAGTCAGACTTATTCCGGGAGGTCCTGTTGAGATGATGGATCTCGGAAATTCGCAATGGTCAGGCGTTATACAGGTACCGATTAACAGCGAGCTGTCTATCAACATCGAATGGTTTGAAGCATTGGATTCAGGTGAAGATCTTATTCTGGCGAGTCACGAACAGGACTTCACTACCGGACAAAGCCCTCAACAATTGACGATCGACGCCAACAACTATGTCACCAGCATTCACGATGCTGATAACGATGGCGTCTCCAATCTTGATGAGCGCCGTGCATCAACTAACCCGTTTGATATTAACGAGGCACCTCCACCCAGCCCGGGCAGTGAAGACGTATCCTTGATTGTACCGTTTATAAACAGCGGTTCCGTGCCACAAATTGATGGGCTGGGAGCTGCCTTTGCTGCAAACGAGCTGCGTTTGGCTGGCGAATGGCAAGATGCCGTACAAGATAGTCTCAACGGCAGACTCTTCATAAATTCGCTCATGATCGAGGACAGCAGCGACGACTTTGATGAAAACCCGTTTCACGTCTGGGCGGCTTTGCACGATGGCAGCTTTCTCTATATTCTTGTTATGGTTGATGATTCATCAGCAAATCAGGGAGATTCGCCGCAGCTACGCGATGACGATTCCATCGAAATCTTCATAGATGGTGATAACAGTAACTTCGACACCTATGGTGACCCGGACGATCGATACTTTCGTATCGCTTTGATAGGGTCTGATGGCACTGTTCCACACAGCAATGAATCACCCAATCCAAGAATAGAAAACGGTGAAAATTCAGCTAACCTGCCGGCCAACGTGGAATTTGCGACAGGACTTGCCACCGGGCCAATCAGCATAGCCAATCCAGGGCAACGTCTGGACGTTTACGAAGTAAAACTGGAACTGGCAAGCTTCGGTATAACGCCCGGGCAACCGTTTGGCATTGAAGTTCAGATCAATGATGATGATAACGGGGAAATCAGAGACCTTAAGTGGGGCTGGTTTCATCCTCCAAGACGCGGCAGTGACCTAAACCTGACGGTCAGCAATCCTGCATTTATGGGCACAGCCCGATTGTCCCAATAGTTAAATTAAAAGGTTCAGATGAATAAAGCGCTGGCACACCCCTCATTCGAAAAATTAAGTCATCGGAGAATTGAATCTCTCGATATTGATGTAACAGAATACCGGCACAGCAAAACCGGCACGCCACACTACCATCTCGCCGCCGATAATCCCGAAAACGTCTTCCTGGTCGGCCTGCGAACAGTACCCACCGACTCCACAGGTGTTGCTCACATATTGGAGCATACTGTGCTCTGCGGTAGCGAAAAATACCCGGTTCGCGATCCGTTCTTCATGATGATCAGGCGTTCGCTGAACACTTTCATGAATGCATTCACATCGACTGACTGGACCGCCTACCCCTTTGCCACACAAAACCGCAAGGATTATTTCAACCTGTTGGATGTTTATCTGGATGCCGTATTCTTTTCGCGTCTTGATGAGCTCGATTTCGCCCAGGAAGGCCATCGCGTTGAATTTGAAGAGCCTGAAAATTCCAACACAGATCTCGTATACAAGGGTGTGGTGTTTAATGAAATGAAGGGTGCCATGAGCGCCCCTACCAGTGCGCTGTGGCATACACTGACTAAGTATGTTTACCCGAACAACACCTATCACTTCAATAGTGGTGGCGAACCGGAAAACATTCTGGACCTTAGCTACCAGCAGCTGAAAGATTTCTACGATACACACTATCATCCGTCCAACGCCGTCTTCATGACCTATGGAGACATCCCCGCTGTTGAATTGCAAACGCGCTTTGAAGAACATGTGTTACAACGTTTCGAACCACTGCAACGTACTATTCAGGTTGAGAAAACCCAGCGCTATCACGCCCCCGTGCTTGTCGAGGAAGCATACGCATCCGATGAAGAAACTGTAGAAGGCAACACCCACATAGTAGTTGCCTGGCTACTTGGCGAAAGTATCGATCTGGATTCGCGGCTGCGGGCACACCTGATCTCCAACGTGCTCCTTGATAACAGCGCCTCACCGCTACTCAAGGCTTTGGAAACCAGTGACTTGGGATCATCACCTTCGCCACTCTGTGGCCTCGACGACAGCAATCGGGAGATGCTGTTCTGTTGTGGCATGGAAGGCAGCAGCCCGGAAAAAAGTGCGGCCGTTGAAAAAATGATCACCGACGTATTGGAAGATATCGCCAAAAATGGCGTTCCGCAAGAATTCGTAGACGCCGTGTTACATCAACTGGAACTCAGTCAACGTGAAATTCGTGGTGACGGAATGCCCTTCGGATTGCAGCTGGTACTTGGTGGTCTGTCCAGTGCAATGCTCAGGGGGGACACAATGGATGTACTCGATATGGACCCTGCCCTGCAGCGCTTGCGTGAAGCCGCTGGCAAAGAGGATTTTGTCCAGGAAGCAGTGAAGGAAATGTTTTTAGGCAACCGGCACAGGGTCCGCCTCACTATGCGACCCGACGCAGCCATCAGCCAGGTCCGTCAGGACGCTGAAAAGCAAAGACTGGAAGAGCTCAAAGCATCCCTTAACGATGCGTCAAAAAAGCGTATTGTTGAAAATGCGCAAAAACTCGCCGAACGACAAACACAGGAAGACGATCCGGGCATATTGCCCAAGGTCACACTTGAGGACGTGCCGGCTGAAATCTACTTTCCGCAATCAGAGCAACGCGATGCAAATGGCCAGAAGCACAGCCTCTATGATCAGGGAACCAACGGCATTGTTTACCAGGACTTGCTGATCGAGCTTTCCGGCATCGAAGACGAACTGCTGGAACTGCTGCCTTTTTACACGTCCTTTTTGTGTGAGCTTGGCAGCGCAGATCGCGACTACCTTCAGACTCAATCTTTACAATCATCAATAACAGGCAGTTTTGGCGCCTACGCTCTGAAACGGAGTCTGGTTGATGATGCAACTCAATTAAAATCCTATTTGGTGCTTAGTGGTAAAGCGCTGCTACGAAATCACGAAGCGATGGTGAAACTGATGCATGAAACAATCAGCTCTCCCCGCTTCGACGAGCACAGTAGAATCCGTGAACTGTTTGCGCAAACACGCGCATCAAGGGAGCAGAGTGTTACCGGGAATGGTCACGGACTGGCCATGTCTGCAGCAGCCAGTGGTATAAACCCGGCCGCAGCTCTATCACACCGTCTACACGGACTGGCTGGCATCAAGGCCCTGAAGATCCTGGACGATACGCTTGACTCAGAGCAGGCGCTTAGTGAGGTTGCCAGCAGATTTGAACGATTGCATGAAGCGATTTGTAAGGGCAGCAAACAACATCTGATGATTGCCGAGGGCGACAACCTTGAGAAACTATCAACCGTAACGGGGGAAATTTTCGCTGAATCAGCAAGCCAGCAAGTTCAATCACAACCGTTCGCTGGTGACTTCACGGCAAGCCATGTCCAACAACTATGGACTACCAGCACTGAAGTCAACTTCGTGAGCTCAGCCTTCGAGGCGGTACCGGCATCACACGAAGATGCACCTGCACTTGCCGTGTTGGGACCGTTTCTGCGTAATGGCTACCTGCACCGGGCGATTCGTGAAACCGGCGGTGCCTACGGCGGTGGCGCCAGTTATGACTCTGACAGCGCATCTTTTCGTTTTTATTCCTATCGCGACCCGCGTCTTGCAGAAACACTCGATGATTTCCGCGGCTCAATCCGGTGGCTACTGGACAACGCCCACGAATGGCGGCAGGTGGAAGAAGGGATCCTTAATGTAGTGAGCCGCATTGACAAACCGGGTTCACCGTCCGGCAATGCCCGCACTTCGTTTCAGGCAGCATTGTTTGGCCGCGATGCGCAAATGCGCAAGAATTTACGGCAACAGATTCTGAATGTAAAACTCGAGGACCTACAACGAGTGGGAGAACGTTACTTCGATAGTGGTAAGCCAGACAGTGCAAATGAACACTACGCAGCCGTTACCAGCGAAAAAACAGCAGCGTCATGCGAACTGGATTGCGAACGCATAAGCTTGTAGGTTCTTCAACACCAACCGCGCAAGCCCACGCCAGAAAAGCGTGCACTGGCTGCTAACACTTATCAGTCCTTAGGTGCACAATCTGAGGGAGGCGACTGGCTGGACGAAACCAATGCCGCGTCCTCTTTTGCAGAATTTTGATCTTTTGCATCCTGAGAGGCTGCTTGCGGTGGATTAGCTGTGTTACCACCGCCTGCGTTGAATGGATTGCCTTCACCGGCTTTTATTTTCTTGTGAATCTCTTCCCGGTGAACGCTGACATCATCTGGCGCATCGATGCCTATACGTACCTGACGCCCTTTAATGCTAAGTACAGTCAAGGTAGTTTTTTCATCCACGACAATGGCTTCGCCCGCACGGCGACTCAGGATCAACATAGCAAATATACCCCTTGCGCACGCACATGATTGCGTGCTGTTAACGTTATGCGCCAATCAATGCAGACAAAAAGAATCTGCCGCCGATGAATCGGTTGGTCAGCAATAACTTGTTACCAAGGGAAGGAAGAAGAAAACGTCAATGACGACGCTCTTATGTAAAGCAATTTAAAGCACCAGCAATAATCCACAACAACTGGAACGCATGCCAATCACAAAAGGCATACATTTGTGCCCGCCCACGTCTCGTTAGCCGAGATCTATTTGGCGTTGTGGTTACTTGCCTGTCTCAATTTAAAACAACGCACCAGCGAATTACTTCTTATAATAGCTATCATTCTCATGATCGGCTGGTTGTCGTTGGCTCAATCTGCGTGCAATTGCTTTACCTTTAAAATACATCTAAGTCCTGATTATAAGCCCGGACTGGCAATGCATCTTAATACCCCGGTACAAGTGATTTTTTTATGGTTCTTTTTTCTGAACCTTTCGTAAAAATAATTTATTTCTACAGATAGTATAGTATCAGGTTCAGCTCCCACAGGTAAAAATCGACTATCGGCCATGCCGGATGTTCCGAATAATGAAGGTGCGGATCAAGAGGCCGGAGCTCAAGGCGTTAAGCCATTGAATACGCACGACTCATCCCCTCACGCAAGTGATGTTTTAACCTCAAGCCAGCAATCGGCAACCCCGCCTGACCGGTCAACATCTGAATTAGCTACTCAAACAGTCTCTGATCGACAAAATTCAGTCGCAGATAGGCAATTTCGGTGGCTACCAGTCTTGTGTAGCGTGCTTCTTATTCTTCTTGCAGCAGTTCTACTCGCGCTTTTTTTCTGGATTAAAGAACTCGACAGGACAGTTTCACTACGTCTGCAGAATGCGCTTTGGGAAATACCGGCAAGAGTTTATGCGCGCCCGCTGGAAATTTATGCCGGCCGGAAGCTGAATCCAGCACAAGTAATTGCTGAAATGCAGCAATTGGGTTTCCGCAAGAGCCTTGCAGAGCAACCCGGCTCCTACAGTGTCGTGTCTGACACATCTGGCGCGATAACCCGCATTGATATACATAACCGGGCGTTCACATACAGCGACGGACCGGAAACTGCCAGAAAGATTGCGGTATTTTTTGAAGGCAGCCAGATCAAAAGCCTGCGCAGCCTTTCCAGTGATTCGACAACGCCAGCAATACTCAGACTGGAGCCGGCAATCATTGGTTCCATCCACGCTTTGCAGCATGAGGACAGGGAGCCTGTATCCATAGATGATCTCCCTGACGGGTTTGCTGATGCCCTGGTTGCAGTAGAAGACAGGCAGTTTTTCTCTCACCACGGCTTTTCACTGCGCGGCATCGCCCGTGCCGCATGGGTAAACCTGAGAACAGGCCGCCGTACTCAGGGTGCAAGCACTCTGACCCAACAACTAGCGAAGAATTTGTTCTTAAGTCCCGAAAAAACTCTGCAGCGTAAATTGACCGAAGTCGTCATGGCAATCCTGCTTGAATACCGTTTGAGCAAGGATGAAATCCTCGAACTATTTATTAACGAAGTTTTTCTTGCACAGCAGGGCAATCGCGCAATCCACGGTTTCGGACTCGCAAGTCGGTTCTTCTATGACAAGCCCTTGCGTGATACCACCAAAGACGAATACGCGCTGCTTATCGGCATGATCAAAGCACCGTCCGCCTACAACCCTGAGCGTAACCCCGAACGGTCAATTCAACGACGGAATGTCGTCATCAGTCTCATGAAACAGCAACAGTTGATTGATGAGGCAACATCTTCCGAATTAAGCGCACGTCCCATAACACTGGCAGCCAGTAAAACGAACAATATCTATGGCGCTTACCTCGATCTTGTACGGGAACAATTGCTTCGCGATTACCCTCTTGATGAACTGCAGTCACGAGGCTTAAGGATATTTACCCATCTTGATCCGGCAATACAGCAAACGGCCCAGCAAAGCCTCACATCATTCATACGAAAGGCAGCAGGCCAAACTCCAGCAACCCAGGGAGCAATACTGGTTACCGATTCGAGTACTGGCGAAGTAAAGGCCGTGGTAGGAGGCGTCGACAACCGTCAGGGAGGATTCAACCGCGCCCTTGACGCTCGTCGCCAGGTAGGCTCAGTCATGAAGCCGGCAGTTTATCTTAGTGCTCTGGAAAAATCTTCGCGATACACTCTGGCAACTTTACTGGATGATGCGCCGGTCAGTCTGCAAATGCCGAACGGCAGCGTGTGGCAACCTGAAAATTTCGACAAAACTTCTCGCGGCAAAACTCTGGCGATCGATGCGCTGGCAGATTCACTCAATCTGGCAACCGTCAATCTGGCACTGGAGGTAGGCATCAAAGACGTCGTCAACACCATTGAAAAGCTGGGAGCTGCTGACAACTTACCCGAGCTTCCTTCTCTGGCGCTGGGGGCAGTAGAACTAAGCCCCTTCAATATTACGCAGATGTATCAAACCATCGCCGCAGATGGCTACAACGTTCCACTTCGAGCGATAAGCAGTGTCACCGACAGTAATAACGAATTACTATCACAGTACCCGATCAGCATAGAACAGAAGTTTGACAGTGAGTCCATGTACTTGCTCCGGTACGCACTGACAGATGTCATGTTACGCGGCACTGGCAGACGTATATCTGACCATTTACCGCGAGAGTACTATGTAGCCGGCAAAACCGGTACCAGTAACGAACAGCGTGACAGCTGGTTTGCAGGTTTCGCTGACGACTACCTCGCCGTAGTCTGGCTGGGCAATGATGAGGGGCACCCCATACCCTATGCTGGCAGTACAGGTGCTTTGCCGGTGTGGGGCAATCTGATGCGAGAAATAAGCAGACGCCCACTTCAATTTCAAACATCGGCCGCAATAAGTTACGTGTCCACAGACCCTGTCAGCGGAAAACGCATGCCGGAAAGCTGCAAATCTGCCTATCTTCTGCCGTATGTATCCGGAACGGAGCCGCAGGAGAGCATAAATTGCACAACACCTGCACGAAAAACACGTCTGCACAGATTCGGCCGTTGGCTGGAAAATGTACTCGATCTGAACTGAAGAACACCGGGCATATAACTACTGATATTGTTCCCGGTCTGAACGCCTACCACAAACATGCATAACACCATGGTCAATTTAGCGATGAAATTCTGTTGTACCGTTGTAGCTTGCCAGGAATTTCAACTGCATGGATATTTTCCAATACAGATTAAATCAACCAAGCCAATTAAAACAATTTCCTTATGGATACTGCTTTGTCTTGGCATAAGCGGCTGCGTAGCCACGAAACCGGTATCTGACCAGGGCAACAATCAACCTGCAGTCAATCTGCCCGAAACACCCACCGACATTAATCGTGATCCGGATGAACTGGCTCAGGCAAGATTACGTGAAGACGCCAATTTACGCAGGCTGCAATCAACAAGACAAAGCACCGCAAACACATCAACAGCAGCGGTAGTAGCACTTAGGGAAAAAGCGGAGACTGCACTGCTCGAAGAAGACGCACCCACAGCTAACCTCTTGCTGGAACGTGCGCTGCGCATTGACCCGTCTGACCCGGCAACCTATCTGCAGCTGGCCAGACTCAGACTTGCTGACCAGGAATATTCTCAAGCTGGTGCTCTGGCAAAGAAAGGGCTATCACTGAACCCGGCTGAATCTGTAGAAAAACCCTTGGAACAAATTCTGCTGCAAACCCGCGAACAACCGGCTCAATAACGCCTGCCACAAAGGCTAATTAACTGGGACGCCAGTTCTGGCGACAGCCAGGTTCGCGGGCGCTGTCAATTTGTCCGTTGCTGGCTTGTTATGCCGCTTTATCGGAGTCAACTGGGACAGCAGTTAACTTGAGACCTAGCGCATCCACTACTTTTAATACTGTGGTCAATTCTGGATTCCCGTTCTCGGAGAGTGACTTGTACAAACTCTCTCGACCAAGACCGGTGGCCTCAGCTATTGAAGCCATTCCTTTGGATCTTGCAATATCGCCAAGAGCCGCAGCTATGACCCCACTATCTCCATCCTCCAGAGCTGCTTCAAGATAGCGAGCCATTTCTTCTGTGGTCTCTAGATGTTCGCTCGGATCCCAATCTGTGACTATTTTCTTTGACATATTTTCCTCATAGTTCTGAGGCTAATTCTGTAGCGTTGCGGATATCTTTCTGTTGTGTTGATTTGTCGCCGCCAGCCAGCAAAATAACCACTTCGTCTCCTCTACGAGTGAAGTAGATGCGATAACCAGGACGACAGTCGATTCTTAGTTCTGAGACGCCTGAACCAAGTGCTTTGGAATCACCGAAGTTTCCCAAAGATAACCTTCGAATACGGACAAGAATTCTGGCTTTCGCTCGCGAATCGCGCAGTTTCAGAAACCAGCGTTTGTAGCCTTCAGTTTCACGTATGATCAACACCCTTTAATTGTATCCTATAGGATACACAAGCCCAAGTGTCGAATAGTTATGCGAATGGCTGCGGCATCACGCCCGCTTCATGCGAACTTGACGGCGACTGACCGTAGCGACAGCGTAGGGATGAAGCGGTCAAGTTTCACATGCATTCGCTTGTTATGCGGCACCCCGTTTGTGCCAGGACATATCAATTTTCCTGTTTTGGGCAACACAGTCTTTTAAATAGAGATTGATCAGACTCTGATAGGGTATACCCGTATCTTCAGCCATGTCTTTGAAATACTGTATGACATCATCACCCATACGTATTGTGACCTGACGCTTCAACTTTGCGGCATAAGGGTTTTTCCGCGATTTCATTTTTTCTAGGTCATATTCTTTTTTCATACTTTGGGGCCCTCGTAGAGTCTTTTCTCCTTCGCAGTGGCTTTACGCGCAGAAATTATTCGAATAACGTCTTCTTCCTCGATTTCGCAGTGGCACACCAGCAGAACTCTTGACTGGTTACTAACACCCAGCATCAAAAATCGATCTTCGACGTCTGAGTGCTCTTCATCGAAAAACTGACGGGCGTAGTCATCGAAGAACACGGATTGAGCTTCTTCAAAGCTAACACCGTGATCACGAAGATTTCGACGAGCCTTGGATGCGTCCCATTGAAACTGAATCATACATACATTGTATGTATATTAATTTGATGTTTCAAGTTATGGGCCCATTGACCGTCTAATCGCGCCGCATAACGAGGCTGTAGAAAAATTCGAATATAAAAACAAATTTTCAACATCCCTGATTATTCCTGTCTGTAGTTCAGGTAATTGTCCTTTCAGTCTTCGATCTGCAAAAATACCATTTTATTGTCCTGAGGAGCCATCGTAAGCTTGATGGCTGTCTCGCCTTTTCTGTACTTCACTATACCGTCACGTTTCTGGGCCCAAATCGCCACAATTTCTCGAGATTATGAACCAGACAATACAGCATCCACTGGCCCGTGACTTTCTTCTTACCTCTCAGACTGAATCGGCTGAGGCCCTTGTTGCTGGTTATATTCCCAAACACCGGTTCTATCGTCCACATCCGTTTACTGTATTGATACCTTCCTGATTCGCTGTCAATTTTACGCTTCATTAGCTCCAGATAATTGGTGTGCTTCTTATCTTCATTCAGAAACTGCACCTGCCGACCCTTATCTTTCACCGCCTTCTTCATGCAGCGGGAGTTCAATGAGCAGGTACGACAATCCTTTAACCGACCCCGAAACCGTGAGTATACGCCACGGATTTCATCATCGAACTCACCCGTGTAGAGCATCGCTTTACCGGCAGGGCAAATGCATTGCTTGCTCTTAAGGTTCACACTGAATTCACTCGCTGCAAATATCTCACGCCCGGTCGCTTTATCCAGGCGTGTTTTCTTGCGCTTCGCTTTCTGACCGGTGTAGGTTTCTGAGTCGGCAAACAGCGGATCGCGTTTGCGAAACTGATTGTCCGGTATTACAGCCTCTATGCCGCGATCAAACACATACTTCATGTTCGCTTCATTGGAGTAGCCCGTATCAGCTGTGATGACTGTTCCACAGTCACTCAGGTTGACACCCAGTTGGCTTTCGATCGCTTCCAGCGTCAGTATTAGAGTCGAATGTTCCTGGCCCATGCCGTGGGCTTCGGCACTTACAATCACCTGGTGCTTCTCGTCTGCTGTCGTCACAGCAACATAACCCTGAAATGCACCATGACCGCTCACCATCTTCGCACTTTGTGGATCCG
>CALLOA010000147.1 GCA_938005265.1 uncultured Granulosicoccaceae bacterium | reverse complement strand
TATCGATCTCCTGATCGTGTTCGCTGGTCTCCAACAGGTGTGAATGTTCCTGATTATCCCAAGCTTGCACAGATCTGGTGGCAACAGATTGGTGATGTCAACTCCGGTGCATTTACGCCTCAGGAAGCGATGGATCGTCTCGCAAGTGAAATGGATGTCACTATGGCGCGAATGCAGGCCGCAGATGAAAAAGCCAATGTTTATGGTGGTTGCGGTCCTCGACTCAACGAAGAGAAAGAAGCGTCTTTCTGGCTTGATCAGCCGGGTTCGCCCAAAGCCAAGCTTGACAATGAAAAGCCGCAGGGTGAAACCATTGCTTATGACGAGCTTGTAAAACGTTGGGAATCCAACTGAGTCAATATGACTTGAATGCGGGCAACATGGCGTTCTGATAGAGCGTCATGTTGCTTTGCAAATTGAGCCGTAATTACTAATGTCGGAATTCGATCCCTCCTCACCTGTCAACATTTCACATTCTGCTTCTGTTCCTTCCAGTCCAAGTGACAGGCGCAAACAGATTCTTGCTTTTGCTCGCGCTAATAGTGCGATAGAAGTGGAAACATTAGCAGAAAATCTCGAAGTCACTCCCCAGACTATCCGGCGTGATCTGGCTGAATTGTGTGAAGTCGGCCTACTAAAAAGGACACACGGAGGAGCAGTACTTAACGATGGAATCAGTAACCTTGGCTATGATGCCCGCTGCTGTCTTAAGGTGTCAGAAAAACAGATGATTGCCAAGGCAGCGGCCAGGTTGATTCCGCCTGACTCGTCGTTGTTTGTCAATATAGGTACCACGACTGAAGCCGTCGTCAGGGAAATAGCAGCCTATACCGGTATGTTGGTGGTTACAAACAACATCAATGTGATTGAAATTCTTCGTGGCAATGAAACTGTCACACTAATGATGGCGGGCGGAAAAATTCGGCTGGAGGATGGTGGAATCGTTGGTAAAGATACGGCTGAATACATAGAGCAGTTTCGACTGGATCGCGCGGTAATAGGCGTGTCTGCATTGGAAGAAGACGGTACATTGCTGGACTTTGACACGCAGGAGGTCAGTGTTGCAAAGGCGATCATTGCCAATTCGCGTTCTGTGATACTGGTTTGTGACTCCAGTAAATTCTCGCGTAGCGCTCCGATGCGTATTGGTAATATTTCGGCCGTAGATTACCTTGTAACTGACAGAGAGCCTTCTCCTGCACTTGTGCAGCATTGCAAAAACAACGGGGTTGAGTTGGTTGTTGCAGTGCCTGAGCCGCGTGTCGAAGTGGCACCTTTGGACATTGCTACTCGCCAAAGCCTTTAAACATGCTGGACCTGCTGCCAATCTGACTATGTCGCTTACGCTTAAAAATATTTCACTGGAACGTCAGAATGAAATTCATATCTACCCGACTGAGCTTGAGCTGGTAGCGGAAGAATTCAATGTGCTTCTGGGTACGACGCTTGCCGGAAAGACTACCCTGATGCGCATCATGGCAGGGCTGGAAAAACCAACTACCGGTGAGGTCTGGTTTGAGAATCAGAATGTTACTCGACTGTCGGTACAGAAACGTGATGTTGCGATGGTTTACCAGCAGTTTATTAATTACCCCAATTTCACCGTTTACGACAACATCGCCTCACCGATGCGGCTGATGAAAATGTCTAAACAGGCAATTGACCAAGCCATACAAGAGGTGGCTGAACTATTGAAACTGACACCCATGCTGAACCGTATGCCCAGTGAGTTATCGGGCGGGCAGCAGCAGCGAACCGCCTTGGCGCGAGCCCTTGTCAAGCAGGCCCGCTTGATTCTGCTTGATGAGCCGTTGGCTAATCTTGACTACAAATTACGCGAAGAATTGCGAGAAGAGTTGCCCAAGCTCTTCAGAAACACCGGCTCCACTGTAGTCTATGCAACGACCGAACCGACTGAAGCGTTATTGCTTGGCGGTTACACAGCGGCATTGTCTGAAGGGCGTGTTCTGCAATATGGGCAGAGTAATGCTGTATACCGCCAACCAGCTAACCGGGATAGTGCACAGGTATTTTCGGATCCTCCAATTAACATTGTTGATGTGAAACTTGAGCATGGTGCGCTGGTGCTGCCAGGTGGTGAGCAATGGCCTGCACGAAATGATTTCGCAGCATTGCCGCCAGACGAATACCAGCTTGGTGTCAGACCACACCATGTTTTTCTGGCAGCATCAATAGGTGTTGATAAACCCCGTCAAGAGTCTGAAGCATTGCAAAAGATATCAGCTAAAGTTCTTCTCACCGAAATAAGTGGCTCTGAAAGTACTGTGCATGCGCAAGCAGGAAGTGACACGTGGATATCGTTGAATCATGGAATTCATTCACTGGATAATGGGCAGGCGGTAGATTTGTATATCGATATGCGCCAATGCCTGTTGTTTGACAAGCGCGGAAAACTGGTGGCTTCCTGATGGCTGAAATTTCTCTGTCGAACGTGCGCCATAGTTACCTGGATGAGCCTGGAGAGGATGCTGACTGGGCGCTAAAGAATGTGGATTTGGTGTGGGAAGATGGTGGTGCTTATGCACTGCTCGGTTCCTCCGGTTGCGGTAAAACAACTATGTTGAACCTGATATCGGGTTTGTTAACGCCGACAGAGGGCCGGATACTATTCGATGGTAAAGATGTGACCCGAAATCAGGCTGAGGCCAGAAATATTGCACAGGTTTTTCAGTTTCCGGTGGTATACGACACAATGACTGTGCGGCAGAACCTGGCTTTCCCTTTAAAAAACCGGGGTGTTGCAAGATATGAAATTGACAAGCGTGTGCGTGAGATTGCCGGTTTGCTGGACCTTGAAGCCTCTCTGGACAAGCGCGCTCGTGGTCTGACTGCAGATGGTAAACAGAAGATTTCTCTCGGCCGTGGATTAGTGCGTTCAGATGTTAACGCCATTCTGTTTGATGAGCCTCTGACTGTCATTGATCCTCACTTGAAATGGCAACTGCGTTCCAAACTCAAAGAGCTGCATCAACGTGTTGGAGCTACCATGATCTATGTAACACATGACCAGACCGAAGCGCTGACGTTTGCCGATCAGGTTGTTGTTATGCATGACGGCCATGTTGTGCAAAGTGGTAGCCCTGTCGAGTTATTTGAAAATCCACGACACACCTTTGTCGGTCATTTTATCGGTTCGCCAGGTATGAATGTTTTGCCCGGCACGCTTTTGAACGGCAAAGTGACTTACTGTGGCTATTCGCTGGACGGTGAATATTCGGATAAAGCCATAGACAGGATTTTAAACAGCGAAAATTTTGAAATTGGTGTTCGACCGGAGAATATTCATTTCTCACGTGAAGGGATCCCCGTAGAGGTTACGCGTGTTGATGATACGGGTCGTATGAAAATAGTCACGACGCGCCATAACCAACAGAACATCAGATTGATCGTGCCAGAAGGTGAGGCAGTGCCGGAGCAACAAGGGTATATACAGTTCTCACCGGGTGGTGCTTCTGTTTATCTCGATAGTTGGCTGCTGGATGCCGAGGGGGGTCATTCATGAGCACCAAAACAGTCAACCAGAAAGCCTGGTTTATGGTTTTGCCTGTTGTGCTACTGGTGGCATTCAATGCTGTCATTCCGTTAATGACTGTGGTGAATTACTCGCTGCAGGAAACCTTTGGCGATAACGTCTTTTTCTATGAAGGCTTGACGTGGTTTGAGCAGGTGCTTCATTCCGAGCGTTTTCACGCAGCTTTAGGTCGCCAGGCCGCGTTCACCCTTATTATTCTTTTAATTGAAATACCGTTGGGTGTGGCGATTGCCTTAGCGATGCCGCGAAAGGGTATTGGTGTGCCGGTTTGTCTTGTGTTGATGTCGTTACCCTTGCTGATACCCTGGAATGTGGTGGGTGCCATGTGGAATATTTTCGCACTTCCCGAAATCGGATTGCTGGGTAAGACTCTGAACTCTCTGGGATTTGACTATAACTACACGCGCCAGCCATTTGATGCCTGGGCAACCACTATTGCCATGGATGTCTGGCACTGGACTTCTCTGGTGGTATTGCTGGCCTATGCGGGTTTGAGTGCCATTCCGGATGATTTCTATCAGGCAGCCCGTATCGATGGCGCCAGCCGTTGGTCGGTGTTTCGCTACATTCAGCTGCCGAAACTCAAGCGTGTGCTTACCATTGCCATCCTGTTGCGATTTATGGACAGCTTTATGATCTACACCGAGCCATTTGTGTTGACTGGAGGTGGGCCGGGCAATACCACTACCTTTCTTTCTATAGATTTGGTGAAAATGGCGTTGGGCCAGTTTGACCTCGGCCCGGCAGCAGCCATGTCGATTATCTATTTTCTAGTAATACTTTTGGTGTCCTGGGTGTTTTATACCTACACCATGCGGCATGAGGACTAAGCCATGATGAACGATGACAACAGGAGCTGGCCATAATGTCACGAATTAAATGGCTGCTGCCAACTATATACATTGTGTTTTTGATGCTGCCGATATATTGGCTGCTGAATATGTCCTTTAAAAGCACCAATGAAATATTGGGTTCGTTCACTTTGTGGCCGCAAAATTTCACGCTGGATAACTATAAAACCATTTTCACCAATCCGAGCTGGTACAACGGCTATCTGAATTCCATTGCATATGTTGTCGTAAACAGTGTGGTTGCTGTTCTGGTGGCCTTGCCTGCAGCTTATGCTTTTTCGCGTTACCGGTTTCTGGGTGATAAGCATTTATTTTTCTGGCTGCTTACAAACCGTATGGCGCCACCAGCTGTATTTGCATTGCCCTTTATTCAACTCTATTCGGCAATTGGGTTGTTTGATACGATCTGGGCTGTGGCGCTGGCGCACTGTCTTTTTAACGTACCTCTGGCGGTCTGGATTCTGGAAGGTTTTATGTCGGGCGTGCCAAAAGAGCTTGATGAAACTGCTTACATAGACGGGTATTCCTTTCCAAGATTTTTTACACGAATATTCATTCCGACAATAACGGCTGGTATTGGTGTGGCTGCTTTCTTCTGCTTTATGTTTTCGTGGGTGGAGCTCTTACTGGCGAAATCATTGACGTCTGTTGCGGCAAAGCCAATCGCTGCAACTATGACCAAAACGGCTAGTTCCTCCGGCTACGAACTTGGGCTGTTGGCAGCGGCTGGCGCTTTGACTTTGATTCCTGGCGCTATCGTCATCTGGTTCGTCAGAAACTATATTGCTAAGGGTTTTGCCCTGGGGCGTGTTTAATGGATCTCTCATGGATGGCCTGGACATGGCAATCAGCGATATTTTTCGGCTTTATCGCATGTTGCTTGATAGCTATGTCGATTTGGGAGCGCCTGAGTCCTGGCGGAAATCCCAGAGATGGCGTACTTGGTCTGCAAACCACACGCGGGGATCGTCTGTTTATATCCCTGTTGGGTAGCGCTTTCATACATCTGGGTTGGCTGGGAATTATCGGTCAGCCATTGTGGGGCGCTGTTGCTGTGTCATTTATCTATGCTGTGCTGGTGTTCAATTTTGTATGATTGCTTGCATATAGATACCGGATGTCATCCATTAACATTTTGGAAAGCGGTCTATTCGAATCGCAATGCCTTTTGCGTATGAAATTCGGGCATGAAATCTGTTCTTGCTGACTTGGTATTTGACGACTTCGAATCTGGTGCCGGTATCCCCGGCAGCATAAACTTTAAAAGCTTAAACCAGTTTGGGTTTGGCAGATTATTCGCAGAAATTTAGACATTGACTGAACATACTCAACCATCTCCTTCCGCTACTTCTGCCACTGACTTTGATGTCGTGGTAGTAGGTGGCGGTATCAATGGCGCTGGAGTTGCACGTGATGCGGCGGGTCGTGGCCTGTCGGTTTTGTTATGTGAGAAAGACGATCTTGCAGCTCACACGTCATCTGCCAGCACCAAGTTGATTCACGGCGGTTTACGTTACCTTGAATATTACGATTTCAAGCTGGTGCGCCATGCTCTTATCGAGAGAGAACTTCTGCTCCGCGCAGCGCCACATATTATCTGGCCATTGCGATTCATTCTGCCGCACCATAAGGCATTGCGCCCGCGCTGGCTGATTCGTGCCGGTCTTTTTCTTTACGATAATCTAGGTGGGCGCAAATTATTACCTTCATCACATGGTGTGAATCTTCGTGCTCACGAAACAGGCAAAGCACTAAAACCGGTTTTTACCAAGGCCTTCGAATATTCTGATTGTTGGGTGCAGGACTCCCGCCTTGTAGTGCTCAATGCCATGGACGCCAAGGCGCGAGGGTGTGAAATAAGAACCCGAACCGAGGTGGTCGATCTGGTGAGGCAGTCTGGCCATTGGCGTGTGGAGCTGAAAAATAACCGCAATGGGGAAACCGAAAGTGTCAGTGCCCGTGCGGTGGTTAATGCATCTGGCCCCTGGGTTGATCGAACGCTACATCTGGATGAGTCAAAAAAAGCGAAACATAGTGTTCGGCTGGTTAAAGGTAGTCATATTGTGGTGCCGAAGCTGTTTTCACACCCCTATGCCTACATATTCCAGAATGCAGATAACCGGATAATTTTTGCGGTTCCCTACGAAAACGATTACACGCTGTTGGGCACAACCGATATGGAACTCAATGGCGACCCTCAGGATATAGCCATTAGTGACGAGGAAGTCGAGTACATCTGTAATGCAGCTAGTGAGTACTTCGCTGTACCGGTAACTGCTGAGCAGGTTATCTGGACCTATAGCGGCGTAAGGCCACTGTATGACGATAATGCTGATAGTGCTTCCAAAGTGACGCGCGACTACAAACTTCATCTGGATGCTGATGGAGCGCCGATACTATCGGTTTATGGTGGCAAGATCACAACCTTCAGGAAGTTGTCTGAAGAAGTGATCGATATGTTGGAGCCGGTTCTTGATTCCGACGATGACAGAGGTCGAAAGGCACAAGGTGAATCGGGCAAAAGTGGCTGGACAGAATCTGCGCCCTTGCCAGGTGGCGATATACCAAATGCAGACTTTGATACCTTTTTGCAGCAAGCAGAAAAACAATACCCATGGGCCGGGTCAAAGCTTATCTACGACTATGCCCGCAACTACGGCACACGTCTCAACCTGTTATTGCAGGGTTGCGCTGGTGAATCCGATCTTGGGCGCCACTTTGGCGGATTACTGTATCAGGTCGAGGTTGACTATTTGCTGCAGCATGAATTTGCGCTGACCGCCGAAGACATCGTGTGGCGGCGCAGCAAGAAAGGTTTGCAGCTAACTGAACAACAAATTATGCAACTACAAGTTTACCTGAACACTGAGGTGTCGAACCATGATGGCGGGCCGGACATGGAGCGTGCAGGCTAGCCGGTTTGCCATTCAATCTAAGTTTAATACGAATATATGGCATGAAGAGTATGCACAAATTGCCGTTCAGCACAGCATTTATCAAAATTGTCGCTGCGCTAGCTATCCTGATTATTTCTGAAGTTATCAGCTTGCGTGTGAATCCGGTTGGTAATTTGGCCGGATATTCAGCAGCTCATGCGCGCATACCTGGAGTGATAGACGGTCAGCCGCTTCCCAGTCTTGCCCCCATGCTTGAACAGGTGACGCCGGCTGTTGTAAATATATCAACCCGGTCAATCGTGCAGCGTGATTCATCACTGGAAGAGTTTTATCGTTTTTTTTACGGTTCAGAGTTACCGGCAGTGCCATCAGCACAGCCGAAAAGTCTCGGTTCGGGCGTTATTGTTGATGCTGAGCGCGGTCTGGTAGTTACCAATTTTCATGTCATTGATGGTGCTGATGAAATCATTGTGACGCTGCGTGATGGCCGTGAACCGGTTGCCAATATTCTTGGTACTGATCCCAAGGCTGACATCGCACTGCTGCAAATTCCGGCTGATAATCTAAGCGCTATCCGCTGGGCCGATTCTGACGCCTTGCGTGTTGGAGATTTCTGCATAGCAATCGGAAATCCATTTGGTCTGGGTCAGACAGTAACGTCGGGTATCGTCAGTGCCTTGCGACGCAGTGGTCTCGGAATTGAAGACTTTGAAGATTTTATCCAGACAGATGCTTCAATTAATCCCGGTAATTCAGGTGGTGCACTGGTTAATTTGCGTGGTGAACTTATCGGTATCAATACAGCGATAGTGGGACCGGGTGGTGGCAATGTCGGAATCGGTTTCGCCATCCCTTCAAACATGGCGCAGGACATAATTGACCAGCTTTTGCAGTTCGGCCGTGTCAAGCGAGGCAGGCTGGGAATTTCAGCCGTTGCAATCACTCCTGATTTGGTGGAACGATTGGGTCTTAGTCGGGAACGTGGTGTGCTGATCGCGCAAATTGAGCCGGATTCCCCGGCGCAGACTGCGGGTCTGCAACCCGGTGACATTATCACGGCGATTGATGGTCAGCGGGTCAGGACTGTAGAAAGTGTGGTTAACCGCCTGGGTCTTGTGCGGCTAGGACAGGCTATCAATGTGCGTGTCGTGCGTGATAGTCGTGAGTTCGACGTAACCGCAACGGTTGCTGAATCAGGTCTTGCAAATACCTGGTTTGCTGGTGTTGAATTCCTTGAGCAGCAAACATCACGGGGGCGAAAGTACCTTGAAATAGAGAGCCTGGAAAATAGTAGTCCGCTAGCCCAAAAGGGCCTGCAAAGTGGCGATATAGTTTTATCGGTTAATCGAGAACCTGTCGAAACGATCGCCGACATTGAAAATATGGAGGTCTCTTCCGACGCTTTACTGTTTGTTCAGCGTGGTCGTGATACCAGTTATATCAGGCTACCTTGATACTCTTTTAACGTTTACCGGGGTTTTGCAAATTGCAGATTGAAGAGCACACCATACGCTGCTTTCACCCGGATGATACCGAAGCAGTTGTTGGACTATGGAATCGTTGTGATCTGATTCGGCCATGGAATGATCCCTATAAGGACATTAACCGAAAACTAGAACATAGTCCGGATCTGTTTTATGTCATGTCAGGTCTGTTGCCCGAAAATGCAGTGTGTGGTGAATTCGCAGCAACGCCGGTTATTGTGGGTGCTGCCATGGCGGCTTATGAGGGGCATCGAGGATGGGTGAATTACCTTGCAGTTGAACCCGCGTTGCAAGGTGCTGGCCTGGGCCAGAAACTCATGGCCCATATAGAGGCAGAGCTGCTCAAACGTGGGTGTCCGAAAATCAATTTACAGGTGCGGGAAACCAATGCAGCCGTTATTGGTTTTTATCGCGCTCTTGGTTATCAGGTGGATGCGACAGTCAGCCTTGGTAAACGCTTGATTCCTGATGCAGAATGATTCAGCGGTTTAATGTTGTTTGACGGCAATTTTGCAAAACAGTGCAGCAATTGCTTAAAAGCTCTCATCGTATTATCAAATTTTTGCTCGTCTCGGCCGCTGGTTCATAAGTAGTGGGGTCTACCTACCAACTGAATAGTCACAGCGGGAATTGCAATGCTCGAACTTCTGGGCGCTACATTTGTGGTGTTGATCGGCTGCATGATTGTGGCAGGTTTTTATGGCGTTATCTGGATGCGTGCAAAGGTTAGAGACGAATCGATCGTCGGGGCCTTGCGTGATTCACTGAACGAAGTTAAGCCTGCATTACTGCAAGAGGCGTACGATCCGGATTGGCATCATCCAATGGAAGCCGATCTGGTATGCGATGAATTTCTTGCTTCTGGTGTGCAGGCCATCGGCTACTACACCATTCCGGAAATTGATGGCATTGTCATGCGTGCCTTTGTGCAGACCGAACCTCCGGCCTATATCACAGTTAATGATCATCCCAAGTACGGTTGCTGGACGGATGTAGTTATGCTCCCTGTCAGCGGTGGGAGTGTGACACTGACAAATGTTGCAGCCGGCAGTGTCTCTATCCCCCGTCCACCACGACATGAACTGGAAAAATTACACGTCTCAACACACCCGAGTTCGTTTCTTGGTTATGTGCGCAGCCGTTCGCTGGACGGAGAATTCAGGGCGGTATCAGCCAGGCGCTTTGTAGCGGTGATGAACGAAATCATGGCGGAATGCCAGATGGCTTTGGCTAACCGTGATATTGATCAGGATTGGCTACAAAGTGTTGCCAGGGACAATGGCATAGTACTCTCCGGTGATGAGGCTGACGCCATCAACGCCGAGCGTCAGTTGCAACGACACGAACAAACGGTAAGTCTATGTTTGCGTGGTTATGCGAAACAGACAGGTATGAGTGCTGAAGAATGGGAAGCAAGCCGCTCGCAGTTACTGGTTGTCTATGAAAATATCCCGGACTGGTTGCTGATCGAGCAACTTTGGGATCGCCTGACCGTGCCAGAAGAGCTGGAAGACGAACTTGCCGGGATTGAACATGACAGTAAAGCACCACGGGTATCAGCCCGTCACTTCATCGAGAAGTTGCCTGATAGTGATGCAGTTGAGCATCTAGCCACTCTTTCTGAGCCTGTGCTTGCAGATATTTACCGCATCGCAACCCATCATTCGGGTGTCAGCAAGGCGGCGTAGGCAACTTGTAAATCGAGTGGAACACCGCGTGCGGGTGCTCTATTTCAAGATAGTTCGCCTGTAGCAAACAGCTGATAAAAGTTTTGTGTTGTCACCGCGGCGATGTCTTCAAGTGTTGTGCCACGTAGTTCGGCAACGAATTCGGCTGTGTAGCGTACATAGGCTGGTTGATTTTGCCGGCCTCTTTTCGGTACTGGTGCAAGAAAGGGGGCGTCTGTTTCCACCAGAATCCTGTCTGCCGGTGCTTTTCTGGCCACTTCCTGGATTGATGTTGCACTCTTGAAAGTTACGATTCCGGAAAAAGAAATATAAAAGCCGATATCCAGTGCACGCTTTGCAATCTCCCAGTCTTCGGCAAAGCAGTGCATGACGCCACCGGCATCACGCGCGTTGTGATTTTCCAGTTTATCGAGAGTATCCTGTGCCGCATCCCGGGTATGAATCACTAGCGGTTTAGCTGTCTGTTTTGCAGCTTCGATATGACGCTCGAAGCGCTCCTGTTGCCAGGTTGGCTTGTCCTTGTGCCAGTAGTAATCAAGGCCGGTTTCTCCCACCGCTATGATTTGTGGATCACGAACTTTCTCGATTATTTCGTCCAGTGAAGGCTCATGACCGTCCGTGGTCGTGGGGTGAATCCCGAATGAAGCAGAGATGCAGCTATGATCCAGCGATAACTGCCGTACGTCTGCGGCATTCTCCCAGCTCGTCGCGATGCACAACATATGATGCACATCGTTTTCACGGGCATTGTCCAGCAGCTCATCAATACGATTTTCGAAATCCGGGAAATTTATATGGCAATGGGAATCAACAATTTTCATGGAGTTGTTGGTGGCTTAAGGCTTGTTTGGAGTGTCGGTGCAAGTCACATATCTGCACTGCAACTTCGTTGAGTCGAGTTTGTTGACATATAGTGTAGTCTGCGGCGAAGCATGATATTAAACTAGCGCAATGACTGATATAAACCAGATAGCGGACTTAGTTGCAAAAATTGGCAGGCAGGCAAGGCTTGGTGCACGTGATATAGCGAACGCCAACCCGGCTAGCAAGAACAAAGCGCTCAGGATGATTGCGGAGCACCTGCAGAAGGCCGCACCAGCGCTCCTGGCTGCTAACGCTGCCGATTTGGAGGCTGCCCGCAGTAATAGCATCAGCGATGCGCTTTATGACCGCCTTGAACTGAATGACGCGCGTATTGAATCAATGATTAAAGGGCTGCATCAGATCGCTGAATTGCCGGATCCTGTTGGCTTGCTGGGTGAACAGAAAATGCAACCTTCGGGTTTACAGATCGGCAAAATGCGAGTGCCTCTGGGTGTGATCGGAATAATTTACGAATCGCGGCCCAACGTAACTGCCGATGCTGCCGGTCTTTGTATCAAATCCGGGAATGCAGCGATCTTGCGAGGTGGCTCTGAGGCAATACGCTCAAATCAGGCTATTGCCGAATGCGTTCAGGCCGGGTTGCAAGACGCAGGTTTGCCCTCAAATGTAGTACAGCTGATTGAAACAACCGATCGTGCCGCTGTGGGTGAGTTACTGCGTGCCACTGAGTATGTTGATGTCATCGTGCCACGAGGTGGTAAGGGATTGGTTAAACGAATTGCGGACGATGCCCGTGTCCCGGTTATTAAACATCTTGAAGGTGTCTGCCATGTTTATGTTGATGCAGATGCTGATCAGGAAAAAGCATTGGCTATTTCAGTTAATTCGAAAACCTACCGCTATGGCATTTGTGGTGCTGCTGAAACCCTGCTGGTCGATGAGGCAATTGCTGCTGAATTTCTGCCGCGGGTTAATCAGGCTCTGGGCGAATACCAGGTTGAATTACGCGGTTGTGAAAAAGCCTGTGCCCTGCTGCCGCACATCACTCGAGCTACCGAAGAGGACTGGTATACGGAGTACCTGGCCCCTGTTTTATCATTGCGCTTAGTTGATGGAGTACATCAGGCGATTGAGCATATAGGGCGCTATGGCTCTCATCATACGGACGCAATAGTCACTGAAAATCTGTCAACCGCCAGGCTGTTCCAGCGCAGTGTGGATTCAAGCTCGGTCATGCTTAATGCAGCTACTTGTTTTGCTGATGGTTTTCAGTACGGTTTAGGTGCGGAGATAGGTATCAGTACAGACAAGCTTCATGTGCGTGGCCCCGTGGGTCTGGAAGGATTAACAACTGAAAAATACCTGGTGACAGGTGATGGAACTATCAGAAGCTAGGGTTTCATTGGGCGGCTGTATGCCACCATGACGGCTGCCGCTCATTTTTTTAACGGATTATTCAATAACGTATTTCTAACAAGACCGAGGTGATCACGGTCTGCAAACAGGAGATCCCCGTATGGGTTCCAATCGAAAAAAACCGGACAAGCTGGCAAGGTCAGTGATTCGCAACCCGGTGGCTGGTAATCCCTTGCTAGGCAAGGGTGGCGAGCATAAAACTGCGCGTGGTGACAATAAGCAATCACGAGCAAAATCACGCCGTGCATTGCGATCTATGCGTAAACAGCTGCGCCAGGATGACGGTGGCTGGCAGAGCAGTTTGAACAGCGCTTTAACGTTGTTGTTGCAGACTGTTCTGCCAGCCACCGCTGTCTGCCACAGACGGGCCGTTGGTGCTGAGTAAAGCTTTGATAAAAATCGGCATATTTGGCGGTACCTTTGACCCGGTGCATCTTGCCCATTTGCGCACGGCAATAGAATTGCGTGAAGCACTGGGGCTGGATAGCGTTAATATGGTTCCTTGCCACAAACCGTCTCATCGTGGGACGCCCGGTGCAACGACCAGTCAGCGTATGCGTATGCTGGAGCTGTCGCTTAAAGATGTTGAGGGCTTGCATATCGATGGGCGCGAAGCCGAGCGCGATGCGCCGTCCTACACTGTCGACACATTAGGCTCCTACCGCGATGAATACCCTGATGCCAGCCTTCTGCTGTTTATGGGGATGGATGCCTTTAACGGCTTCTGCGGCTGGCATCGCTGGCAGCAGATACTGGAACTTGCTCATCTGGTTGTGGTGGACAGGCCCGGTAGCAGGCTGGATGGTGTTGAGTTGCAACTATTCAAGGAAAGGCAGGTCGATGCTCTTAGTCAATTGCAAGAAATTGCCGGTAGTATTGTGTTGCAATCAGTTACGCAATTTGATGTGTCTGCAACCCAAATCCGGCAACTGGTGTCACAGAATCGTAATATTGACTACTTGGTAACCGCCGAAGTGCGCCGTTACATTACTGAGCAAGGGCTCTATGTTGAGCCTGATTCACAATCCTGAGCTACGTTTTCTGCCAAGACTGTCCGTGAATGATAAACTTCAACCACTCAGATGGGCCGTCGGCCCGAATTGATATCAGGCAGGATTGAAACTGCAGGAGAAACCAGCCAACGTATGAAAAGTCATGATCTGGCACTGCTCGCCACTGCCGCACTGGAAGATCTGAAAGGCCGCGATATCGTTGAAATCGATATCACGGAAAAATCCAACATTGCAGATGCCATGGTTGTAGCGACCGGCACCTCGAAACGTCATGTCAAGTCACTGGCCGATCAGGTCAGGGTTAAAGCAAAAGATGCTGGCGAAGCACCCCTCGGTGTTGAAGGAGAAGACGCAGGAGAATGGGTGCTGGTTGATCTGGGCGACGTTATTGTCCATGTGATGACGGAAGAAATGCGTGAGTTTTATGCCCTGGAAAAACTCTGGTCAGTGAGTGCGGCCGATGAAGGGTTGCTCAGCGCTAAACCGGAATCTACCACGGTACAACTTTGAACCCTTCTTTTTTCGAACGTCTGTGCAGTCGTTTCTGCCGGCCGTACAGACCAGAATCCCCCTGAATTTTGCGCATCCGCGTCCTCGCCATTGGCAAGAACATGCCATCCTGGGTGGTGGACTCCTGTAAGGATTACAGTAAACGCCTGCCAAAAAATTTCGGCTTCGCGATTCACGAACTGGCGCAATCACGCGATAACAATGTGACGGCAGCGCGGCGCCAGGAAGGTGAGTGGATATTGTCGAAGCTCGACAAACAGGAATTCGTTGTCGCGCTGGACGTTACCGGAAAGTCGCTGTCGACACAGGAATTTGCCGATCAATTGCAACGCTGGCAAATGCAGGCACGCAACGTCACCCTGGTGATTGGTGGCCCGGATGGGTTGTCAGCTGAGGTGATAAACCGATCAGATATGCGTCTTTCCCTGTCGGCTATGACGCTGCCACATCCCCTTGCCAGAATCGTTCTGGTCGAGCAGTTATATCGTGCTCATACTATACTGACCAATCATCCCTATCACCGCGCCTGAATAAAGTCGCCAGTTAGTTAACGTTGGATACGACGCTTATACTCGCCTCAGGCTCGCCTCGCCGGGTCGAATTGCTGAAGCAACTTGGTTTGCAGCCTCAGATCAGGCCTGCTGATATTGACGAATCCTGTCATCGAGGCGAAAGGCCGCAGGATTATGTAGAGCGCCTGGCTATAGCCAAGGCGGAGACTGTGTTTGCCCGGCTGGCCGGATCGTCGGCTGCAGTCAAGACAGATTTAATTGTACTGGGCGCGGATACCACAGTTGTTTGCAATGATCAGGTGCTGGGTAAGCCGCAGGACCGCGCTGAAGCACTGGCCATGCTGCAAATACTCTCTGGTTCGACACACAGGGTGTTTACTGGAACTGCTATAGTCACTGCATCGGGTGTGGAATCTTTAGTGGTCGCCACCGAAGTCGATTTTGTCAGCATCCCGGAAACAGTAGCGGAGTCGTATTGGCAGAGCGGTGAGCCGCTGGGAAAGGCTGGCGGCTATGCTATACAAGGAAAGGCAGCCTGTTTCGTGAAGGAAATTCGTGGCAGCTACAGCAATGTGGTAGGTTTGCCGCTGCGTGAAACTGCGGAGCTTCTGGGCTCTGCAGGTGTTAACATTTTTTAATCAATTATCTGATTTCTCCCTGCACATTTCAGTGTCCTATGTTGTCCACTGACTATGGCGGGGCTATTAATTTTGTCTGTCAACTCGTTATGAGTGAAGAGCTACTAATCAACGTGACACCACAGGAAACGCGGGTTGCCCGGGTTGAGAATGGCATGTTGACGGAGATCTTTATTGAGCGGGTACAAAAGTCCGGCATGATCGGCAATATCTACAAGGGCACCGTGCAGCGAGTGCTGCCCGGGATGGAAGCAGCGTTTGTAGATATCGGTATGGAGCGCGCAGCTTTCCTGCATGCCTCCGATGTCTATGGTGGCTATTTTATCAATGATAGTGGCGAGCGTATGCAAAAGAACATTCGCCAGCTTCTCAATGAAGGTGACCAGATTGCTGTTCAGGTGATTAAGGATCCCCTGGGCTCAAAAGGCGCGAGAATTACGTCCAATTTAACAGCACCTTCACGTTTTCTGGTGCTGATGCCGTTTGACGCCAACATTGGTATCTCGACCAAAATTGAATCAGACAGCGAGCGTGACAGACTGCGAGAACTGGTTAGCGACGTTAATTCCAATCCCGAGCATGGTTACATCGTTCGAACTGCTGCCGAAGGCGCGACTGAATCTGAATTGCGCCACGATCATGACTTTCTGCAGAAAGTCTGGCGCGCCGTACAGGAACGACTGGATAAAGCCAAAGCGGGTGAGCTTGTGTTCAGTGATCTATCACTGGTTCTGCGGACTGTGCGTGATCTCGACCATGATGTGGTCGAGCGTATCCGCATAGACTCGCGGGAGACATTTCAGAACTGCACCGGCTTTGCTGAAAAATATATTCCTGAAATACTGCCGTTGATAGAACACTATCCGGGTGAACGCCCTATTTTCGATCTCTATGGCGTGGAAGATGAGATTGATCGAGCCCTGGGCAATAAAGTGATGCTTAAATCTGGTGGGCATTTGGTGATTGATCAGACTGAATCCATGACGACAATCGATGTGAATACCGGTGCGTTTGTCGGTCATCGCAATCTGGAAGAAACAATATTCAAGACCAATCTTGAAGCCGCACAGGCCATCGCCAGACAACTGCGACTGCGCAACCTGGGTGGCATCATTATATTGGACTTCATCGATATGTCGGTGGATGAGCACAAACGCCAGGTGATGAGAGCTCTGGAAAAGAGTCTGGAAAAAGACCCGGCAAAAACACAAGTCTGCGAAGTCTCATCCTTGGGGCTTGTGGAAATGACCCGCAAGCGTACTCGCGAGAGCCTCGAACAGGTTTTATGCTCACCGTGTAACACCTGTGCGGGGCGTGGCACATTAAAAACAATTGATACGGTATGTTTCGAAATTACGCGCGAAATCATTCGCCAGGTACGACAGTTCGATATTAAATCACTAACTGTTCTGGCAGCCCCGGAAGTTGTTGATCTACTCACGGATGAACGTTCTTCAGATTTGGCCGAGCTCGAAGAGTTTGTCGGGTTGCCTATTCGATTGCAGGCTGAGCAGGTTTACACGCGGGAGCAGTATGATGTTGTCCTGCTCTGATGGTAAAGCTGTTGTGACATGGCCACTTTGTCAGCAGAGTTTGCCATTGTGACAACTTCAACGACAACCGCTGGGCCTGAGCGGCCGCAAAGAACGGCCATCGCCGGTAGGGAGAACGGGCAGCTGCGTTCAAAAAAACGTAGAGCGGGTTCAAGTCAGGCAGATAAAAAACGCGGCACCGCCATAAGGCGCGCTACGCGGTGGTCACTGCGAGCGATTGCTCTGGCCGTACTGTTGATTCTCTTGCTGATTGCCATCCTCAGTGCGTTGTTGCGCCTGGGTAGCCCGCATATCGGTGTCTACAAGACCGAGATTCAGGCCTGGCTAAGTGATTACCTGAAAACTCCGGTAGAAATTGGCGAGATGGATTTCAGTTGGGGTGGCGCAAATCCCCGAATAACCCTCGATAATGTTTCCCTGCAAGGCAATAGCGGCACGGCTGTTGATGGTGTGGTTGCAGGCGATGGTGCCGCTGTAAATTTTCGCCAGGTCTGGCTTGATTTGAATCTGCCTGCCACCGTATTCGGGCGTGGCTGGGACATCAATGAAGTTACCATTGTCGGAGCTGATCTGGACCTTGAATATCATGGTGAACAGGATTTTCGGGTGCGTGGTTATGATCAGGTACGGCCTGTTCAAACTTCCAGCGCTGCAGCAGTAGCTGAGCCTGTTTCGGATTCGGCTGGTAAGGAAGGTCAGCGCGGCTCACGTGCCCTGACATGGTTGCTGGCAGCCCGAAATGCGGCTTTGATTGATTCCAGTGTCACGGTTCACGATATCAAGAGGCAGCGTGAGTATCGGCTCGATGAAATTAACATTCGTGCCAGCAATCGTGGCAACGAACACAGATTGCAGGCCGAGGTTGCGCTGCCCGAGGGTTTCGGTAAAACCCTGCAGCTTGACGCCTTGCTTGAATCCCGTGATGGCGATCTGCAGGATGCCACCGGGCGTGCAAGCCTGAGAGGTGAGCAGTTGGTATTTGAACGTTGGCTGGAATTAATGCCTAAACGTTCTCTGGATCTTGCGGGTACCGCGAATATCGATGTCAGCGGCGAATGGAGTGCAACCAAGCTTAATCTGGTGACTGCTACCGTTGATTCGCCCCGGATTGCTTTTGGCCCGTATCCGAACAGGGACAGGGCGATGGAGCTTCAGCATTTTTCCTCCAATATTGACTGGCGGCGCACTGCCAAGGGCTGGCTGGCAAACGCTGCTGAGTTGAATTTCAGCCATGCAGGCCGCGCCACGGCATTCGAGCAGACGTCACTGGAAATTGTTGATAAGGATGGCGGTCGTTCATGGCGGGTGGATAGTTCCGGAGAGCAGCTCGATCTGTCCTTGCTTGCACAAATGTCCGAAACGTTTCGAACGCTTTTGCCCATGGGAGAGTGGCCGACTGCGATGGCGCAAGCCCGGCCTGCAGGTGAACTAATCGATTGGCGACTGTCGATTGATCGTGGCGTCAGAACCACTAATTCCGGTGGTTTGCCTGCCGTATCAATAACCGGCGCACTAAACAATTTGCGCACTACGGCCTATGACTCCATACCGGGTGTCGAGGGTATCGATATGCAGCTGGCTATTCATGAAAACGCTGGCAAGCTTGATATCCGTGGTAACCAGGTAGTATTCGAACAGGCACAGAGTTTTTCTACCCCGTTGCGACTGGAAAAAATTGACGGTGTTCTGGATGTCTTGGTCAGCCGCGATGAAATTGAAATTTCCAGTGAAGCAGTTGTTATACGTGATCGCAGTTTAACCGGTGATCTGGATTTTGTGTTCAGGCATTCCGAAAAGTCACCGGCATGGCTTCATCTTAATGGTCGATATGATTTGGCGAAGATCGCTGATGTGCCTCTCTACATGCCGCGGGCCATGGTCAGGCCCTGGGTAGCCGGGTGGTTGGAAAAATCGCTGTTGGCTGGTGAAGCCAGTAATGGTCAGGTTTTATTCAAGGGGCCGTTTGCAGGTTTTCCTTTTCATCGCACCGACGGCGAGTTTGAAGCCGCGATGAATGTGCGGAATGCAAAGCTCGACTACCTTGATACCTGGCCTGCGGTTGAAAATGCCAGTGGCCGTCTTGCATTTTCAAAAAAGTCGATGGGTTTTGAGCTGCAGTCGGGCAAGATTAACGGTACTGAACTATTACCCGGCAAGGCCCATATAGCATCGTTGTTTCGGCCAGTGGTCAATCTGCAGATACAGGCTGAAAATAGCGTGGAAAGTTACCTTTCCTTTATACAATCCAGTCCGATTCGTGCAACGCTGGGCCCGGCACTGGCAGATGTCAAGGCGCAGGGTGATGCGCAGCTCGATGTGACCGTCAACGTACCTTTGCGTGCTAAGCGCTTCAGAGAAGCAGACGAGGTATTTAACGTTCGAGGGACTCTGGGTTTTGAAAATAACAGCCTGAGCTCCAGTCAATATCGAACAAGGCTCGATGATGTCAGGGGCGATCTGGTTTTTACTCATTTGGGTTTTGAGGAAAGTACGCTCGATGCACGCTACCTGGGCAAGCCTATGACAGTTGAATTGCACTCCAGCGGTAGCGGCAAAGAGCGTTTAAGTGAAATGATATTCACAGGCATTGTGGATAGCAGGGCGCTGGTCAGGCATCACGATTTGCCGCTTGATAATCTGGTGGGTGGCGCGAGCGCCTGGTACGTTAATGTAGAAATTCCGCACGACAATGAAACACTGGATCGTCGCGGTGTCCTGTTGAGTGCGACCAGTAATCTGCGTGGTTCTGTGCTGGAATTACCAGAACCACTCGGTAAAACAGCAGCTCCAGCCAAGCGGCTTAGCGTGTCCAGCCGTTTTGCAGCTAATGGCGAGACACCCGTTTGGGTTGTTAACTTGGGCAAGCATGGCCGTGCCCTGGTTAGCAGTGATGGTGATGGAGGGTTGCAATCGCTGGCTATCAATCTGGGTGGTGGGAAGTTGGACCGGCAATCGGGGGAAGGTATCCGTGTTACCGGACGTACCGACGACTTTTCGATAGACGATTGGGTGGCTGCAATCGCTGCCATTCTTGATACCCCTGATGATGGCGCTCCGCCCGGCGACTGGCCACTCATTAGTGCTGATTTACAAACGCCGAATCTGCTGCTCGGAGAAAAAGGTCATGGTGCGGCCCGTATCAAGGTTACATCCAACGGCGCTTTTCTCAATGGCGTGATCGAGAATTCCTTGCTGCGAGGCAGCGTGCGTATGCCGCGTACTGCTGACACACAGGGTAACCCGGTTCAGGTGCGCATCGCCAATGCCGACAAACGCTTGCTTGATGGATATCTGGACCCCGATGGGGAGTCTGCAGCTGACGATGAGCCACCTGTTGATCCCCTGGCATTCCCGCCAATGAATATCCATTTGGCAAGTTTGAAGTGGGATGATCTGGTACTTGAAGACTTAGTTGCACGTACCCGGCCGGATAATGCCGGAATGGAAATTACGGCATTGGGTTTCATTCACGATAACGCACAGATGAGTGGTGATGGTTTCTGGCATTGGCGTGACCCGCAGAATATAAACAAGGGATCCCGAAACCAGCAGTTATCACAGATCAATCTACAGATACGTTCCAGTGATGTGGGCCGCTCTATGGATAAATTTGGTTTTGAGGCGACAATTGCCGAAGGCCAAGGCTCAATTGATGCCGGCATCTTTTGGGACGGGCCAATCTACAAGCCGCGTTTGGAAGAACTGCAAGGAAACGTAAAGCTGGCCTTACGCCGTGGCCGTTTGTTGGATGTAGAGCCTGGAGCCGCGCGCATCATTGGATTATTTGCACTCGATAGTCTTCCACGGCGCCTGGCATTTGATTTCACCGATATTACAGCTGAGGGTATGGATTTCGACACCATTGATGGCAGGTTGATGATTGCCGGTGGTGTTGCCAATAGTGAATTGGTGCAACTGCAAGGCCCGGTCGGAGTCGTGGACGTTACCGGTTATGCGAATTTTGTTGATCGCACTTACGATCAGAAGATCACTGTACTGCCACGAATAAGTGCTGCATTGCCGATCATTGGCGCAATCTCCGGAGGAGCTACAGCCGGTATAGGGGTGTTGATTGCAGGACCTTTGTTAAAGGCACTAGGCGTGGATTTCGATAAAATCGGATTGATCGAGTATGCGGTGACGGGTAGTTGGGATAATCCGAGCATCGCACCCTATCGCACAAGAACACAAGCTCAGCCTTCCCGGATTAACAAGTAGTCTGTCTTCTATTGCGCGCTGAGTTTTAGCACGGTGGCTGCGCGACCCTCACTGGTTATAAAAACTGCGTCTTGCAGGTTTGAATAAGCCAATGATTCAGCCTGACCCAGAGAATGGCGCGCTATCAGCCTTGATCGGGATGTCAAAGCTTGCCCGGGCGTTTCATTGCCTGATATCTGTACCAGATAGATCCCGGTATAAGTCAGTAACCAGATTCGACCCCGTGCATCGTCTATATCCATCGCAGTCACATCACCAAGATTGACGCCCGCAAGCAGGCCGAGAAAGGAATCTGCGGCTGACTGCCGTGGGGGATGCAGCTCGCCAACGCGGGCTGCCGTGATTGGTATATTAACGGATTGTTCGGGATTGCTGCCGATTAGTGAGGTGAGTGTTGTCAACAAAGGTGCTGCATAGACAGCGGGTGTCTCATCTTTAGTAACGAGATAGAGATTGCCATCGGACTCGGATACAGCGAGCGCCTCTACATCATGTGCCCCATCGGAGTAGGTCAGGTTGAGTGTTAACACAGGCTGTAGTGGCCCGCCTGCACTGCTTTGCGGCTCACGAATAATGTGCAAAGGATAGGACGAGTACTGCTTGAGGTTGTCGCCGGTATCAGCGATCAACAGAAAGTGTACCCCGTTGAGCGTGAAGGTTGCCAATTCCTCCCAGTCTCGATTGCTTGCGGCCAAAGTGACTCGTCCCAGCTCGCTGCCAGCATCATCAATTGCGAACAAGTCGGGGCTGTTGCCACTATCCGCAATCACCCAGAGCAGATTTGATTGATTCCTGGACGCTACCAGCCCGCTGGCTTCGGTGAGATCATCAAAACCCAGAATACCGTTGGCTGACAATCTGAATTGCGTGTCGTTTGCCTCAGTTGTTACGTCACTTGCTACTTCCATTGTTACATCAGTTGCAACGTCACTGTCGGTTGTGTTCTCAGGGCTAGCTGTCTCGATGGGTCCCGAATCCTGGCTTGCAGCCGGTACTGTGCTGATTTCAGCCTGCTGGTTTTGACTGGTATTAGCGGAGCTGTCTGAAAATCCATCCGAGAAGCCGCATGAGGTCAGAAAAACCAACAGGCTGGGCAGCAGAGCTGGAAGCACAGCGGGTACGCGTTTTAGTTGCATAGGACAGTTTGATATTATTCGGTTTGCAGTGAAGCGCGAAGCCAACGGAAAATTTCGCGAGACAGACGTTTCTTTCCATCATCCGAGCGTTGTTGGTCGTAGTTACGAATCATCTGGCGGAGTTGCTGGATATCCACTGATGGCTGTCTTTCTTTGAATTCGGTGAGCGCCTGCTGTCTGTTATCCTGATTCGGGTCTAGCAGTCTGCTACGCCAGCGCTCCACGTCATGAAATGCCCGGGTTTCCTGTTGTGAGGGTAATCGGGCCTGCTCGCATGCGGCTTGCCAGATCGGTAGTTGTTCCTGTTGCTTTCTCAGTAGTTTTGCAACGAAATGCAACTGCCGTTTTCCCGCACTTCGAGCCGTTATATCTCTTAAATGCTTTACTGCTGTGGCAATGTCCTCTGGCAGATTAATCTGGGCGAGCTCCGACTCGGAGATCTCGCCCAGAGTTCTGGCGAAATCCAGAATCGCATCGGCCTCACGTTTACGCTGGCTTTTGCTGGGTCGCCCTGTATCGTCATCTTCAGGGTCGTGGTTGTCGATGGATTCAATCATTTTTAATGGCTGGCACCGTGTGATGGCGGGCAGCAGCCAGCGCTGGTCCGCAAACAGTTTAGAGTGATTGTCAGCTTATAGTGCTATCTGACTGTTAAAAATGGACAAAAAAACCCGAATCCAGGGAGACAGGATTGAGTTTCAGGCAAATCTGGAGTTTAATATGGCATCGTAGCACCCAAATTCAGCCAATAGTTTGGCAGACTTTGCGTCGATTTGGTCAAAAATCAGCCATATAATGCCGGTTGTAGCCAGCCCCTACGCGGTGCATTGGCACCAGAGTGAACTGAAAGACGGAAAGCCTACGGTAGGGCCACCACTCGCTTTAGCAGCAGTGACTCCAGGGATTCGGAAAAAAGTTGACCAAGACAATGCTCAAATACACCAGACAGCATCAGCCTCCGCCACCATTGGCGTTATTGCGCAATGACTCACCTGCTACCAGCTTGGCAGGAGGGTCATGGGTGTCGAAAATTCCGCTTACCGCAATCGTGAGCATACTGGCAATTGGTTTTCACAGTTCTGTTTATTCTCAGTCGGAGTCGGCCTCATTAACTGCGGCGGACTCTACAGACCCGAAATATTCGTTCGATTCGGAAGAGTACCGTTCGCTGCAATTCAGTACCGATCTGGATAGATCATCGCTAAATGAGCAACGAACGCGATTTCGCTTCAAGCTAAGCCCCGGTAAATTTGATTTCTCCCTTGCTGGGGGGTTTGGTCTGGGCGGGGTATTCGCCAATCCGGAATTTGCGCTTAGTAGTTCCACCAAAGACCGTTACTCCATTGACCGTAATCTGCCGGAAATACATGACGGTCTGTCCTACTCGGCAGGAATCGATATTGAGCACCAGGTCGAGCGTGAGGTCGAACATATCTCTGATACGGCCTACGTCAGTAGCGGTCAGCTGGGTCTGAACTATGGGCGCATGGGCCGGGTTTGGTACAGCGGCGTTGATGTGAGTTTCCATCAGAGCGCCAGCCTGTCGGACACATCGATCAGAAATGAAATCATGTCGTTCGATCTGACCACCGGACGCCGTCTGGGAATTACCGGCATAGGGCAGGAAGATCCTTTGTGGCTGCTCTCGTTAAGAGGCGATTTTGATATCAATAATGATGATGGATTGTTTCTGGGTGAGACGTCTGAAAATGGCGAGTGGTATCTCAATCCGACATTGTTCTGGGACCGCCCTGGATTCCGATTTGCCGCGCAACTTGAGTTGCCGCTGGACGAAGGCACTTTGCGTGACTTTGAGCCACCGGATTACAAGCTAAGGGCTGTGATCGAAAAAAGCTTTAAATAAAAATACCTGTGTTGTACATGCCAACCATCCCTATTGGTTATTCAACTTGGAAATCGTCAGTCTGGCCACCAATTTTCCTTCCTTATGTTGTTCAATGACAACCGGCACGTAGTCCAGTGCTGGTGCGAACCAGGTTGTTGTTACCCGCTTGCGCGTGCCTTCCTTATGGTAGCTTTTTACCTTTATGGCTTCCTGTCGCCCCAGTTTGGTTGACAGTGTTTCAGTGCCTTCGTTAGTGAAAACAATCGTTTTGATGCGCCCATTGTCGAAGACCTGAACTGCAGCTTGCTCAAAGCCACTGCGTAATTGCTCGCGCACGGATAAGGTGACCGATAAGCGATCGAGAATCGGATCTTTCAGTGGCTCTGTGCTTTCCACACCTTTACGCCGATAGGTTAGTTCGTTGTTTTCCCAGTTGAACCAGGCATCTACACTGCGTTTGGCTGTTTCATCCTGGCGATAGGTATAGCGTTTAGGTTGCAATTGCTGGTTGGAAATCGTCATGACGCTGATTTCCTGAATCCGGCCCTTGCCGGTCAGTTTAAAGATGCCAGCAGGCAGTGTATTCAAACTGTATATCCACTCGTCGCCTTGCTGTTTAAGGGATAATTTTGCGCTACCTGCTGTAATCAGGTTGTTACCCACGTCGTATTCGACTTCGAAGGGTGTGATGCTGCTGACTTGGAGATTCTGTGCATGGGCCTCGTTCTGTATCAGCGTACACAGCATTGCTATGGACAATGCCAGCAGGAAGAGGGTGCTTTTGGACACAGCAAAAGCGATGGCAAACGTGTTGGCACAGGCATCGATGCCGGAGTTGACATTCACTGGCTCAGCCACGCGCTGCTGCGGTGATTGAAACTCTCGCAATGATTGATACTTTTTAAATGTGTTTGGCAGCATATTTATATCTTGCTAATCGTGATAGCAGAGCCCCGGGCAACTTACACGGAATCTGGTTTCAGGTTTAACCCTTTTTTCAGTTTTAACCCTTTTATCATAAAGTTCTGTTTTGCCGGGACAATTACCGGGTCATTCCTTATTAGCAGGCAATTTAGCAGGCAATTCGCCTGGTTTCGGCCGACTGCTTGTAACCCGACCAATAGCCTGTTGAGCGCCCTGTCTTGTTGCAGACAGTGTTAAATTGCAGGCTTGGCAAAGTGTAAACCATGCAAGAATCCTGCGTATTCTGGCGAGCCTTAATGGATTGGTGCCGGCGGTGATAAAAATGTTCCCTATTGGGCTATTTGGTTTGCCTCAATCCGTGATCAAATGCTCCAGTAATAGCGGTGTATCGAGCACTTTTCCTTTATATCGGCAAATAGCGTAGCCGTTGGAATCGGTATCAAAGCTGGCGCTCCCGTCTAGCAGCAGGGCCACTGCAAGCGGGTAAATAGTGTGCTCCTTTTCCAATACCCTGGCTGCAAGTGAAGCTACTGTATCATCCTGTTCGATTGCCACCCTTGCCTGCAATATGACAGGGCCGCCATCTAGCTCAGCCGTAACGAAATGAACACTGGCTCCAGCATACCGTTCGCAAGCTTCTATCGCTCTGGCATGAGTGTGCAGACCCGGATAGTCGGGTAACAGTGATGGGTGGATATTCAGTACTCTGCCTTTAAACTGCGCGACAAACGATGCTCCCAGTATGCGCATAAAACCGGCCAGCAGAATCAGATCAATGTCCTTGAGTGAATCGGCTAGCGCTTCTTCAAAGGCTTCGCGTGTTTTATAGTCCCGGTGGTTGACTACCACTGTGTCGATGTTGCGGGAACGGGCAAATTCAAGCCCGGCGGCGGAAGGATTGTTGCTGATGACGCTCGCTACTCTGGTACCGTCGGGGTGGTCATCGCGAAGGCTAATAGCTTCAACCAGGCTTTGCATGTTGCTGCCTGTGCCGGAGATCAGGATTGCAATGCGGTTAGCCATTGCTCCTGAAGCGAATGTTTGCCTGCGGCCTGATGATGCTGAGGGTGAATGCGCTGTTCAAAAGGAATCCTGATGCTGCAATACTACTGCAGGTTGCGCGGTGTCAGATTGGCTGGCAATGCGGCTGGCAATGCGGCCTATCACCAATGCCTGTTGATTGCTGGCCTTGAAGCTGGACAACAGGATGTCAGTGTCTTCTTCGGCAGCAATAACCACCATACCGATACCGCAATTAAAGACACGGTACATTTCCTCGGTTTCAACACGTCCCTGTTGTTTGAGCCATTGAAAAACATCGTCTCGTTGCCAGCTGCCTGTATCTATTACTGCCTGGACACCGGCTGGCAGTATCCTCGGGACGTTCTCAAGCAAACCACCACCCGTTATATGAGCAATGCCCTTGACTCTGGCAGCCTTGCAAGCCTGCAGTACAGACTTAACATAGATGGTTGTTGGCGTTAGAAATTCCGATCGCAGGCTGCTGCCGGATTGAGCGGCTAAAGGGTGCGAATCGCTGCACTTGTTCAACAGGTAATTGACCATAGAAAACCCGTTGGAATGCAGGCCGCTGGATGTGAGGCCAATGATATTGTCGCCCGCTTTGATATCGGAGCCATCAATAATTTGATCTTTTTCAACAATACCTACCGCAAAGCCAGCAAGATCAAAGTCACCGCTTTGATAGAGTCCGGGCATTTCAGCTGTTTCACCACCACTCAAGGCACAACCGGCCAGCTTGCAACCGGCAGCGATGCCGCTAACAACGGCTGTCGCGACATCGACATCAAGCTGTGATGTCGCGTAATAATCAAGGAAAAACAAGGGTTCGGCACCGCTGACCACTATATCGTTGACACACATGGCAACCAGGTCAATGCCGATCGAGTCGTAGCGATTTTCCGTAATCGCAAGCTTCAGTTTGGTGCCTACACCGTCGGCGCCGGAAACCAGAACCGGTTGACGGTACTCAGACAATGGCAATTCGAACAGACCGCCAAAACCACCCACACTGCCTAGTACACCAGGTCGTTCGGTGCTTTTCACCAGTGGTTTAATCCGCTCAACCAGCGAGTTGCCAGCGTCTATATCGACCCCGGAATCCTGGTAGGTCACACTTGAATTCAACTATATTCCCCTATGATGTCGTGATTCTGCTGTGTTGGAGCAAGGAATTGTGTGACATTCTGCAGATCGTAAGCCGCGCAGTTTGTCTTTGCGGGTAAAAAAACGGTACTCTGTTGTTCTGTGAATTTTAAAGCTTTTTTTAACTGTTTAGTCAGGAGCACGGCCTTGGCTGTTGCGGCACAGCTTCAGACCAGTTGATACCACCCGGAATTCGAACAGGCATTACCACGGCCGTAATAATACGCGAGTTGTCAGTTCGCGTCATGCGCAGCATAAGTACTTGCTGACATCACTTTTATCGGGCTTGTCGCTGAGTAAGCGGTGTGGTTCTTTTGTCGATCAAACCATGAATTCGAATAAATGATCAGTCGCCTTTTATTTCTGTTGTTTGCGCTTTGCCTTGTGCCGGTCTCTGTTTATGCGGTCACCGGTGGTGAAGTACAGGTTGCGACCAATGGCCAGGATACGCTGGAACGCAGTAGTGCCTACCGTACCGGATTGCGCTGGTTGCTGAACAATCGAGCTGATGAGTTAGGAGCCCTTGATCGCGAGCTTGTGAATGTGGTGCTCGATGAAGCAGAAAACTATGTAGATGCATTTGAGTTTATCGAGCTACCCGAACAACAGTCGATCGCGGCTATACCGGTCACTGCGAAGGTGCGTGAAGTAGGTGCTGCGACGCATTTGTTGTCGGTTCAATATTCGGTAGCGGCCATTACAGCCGCTCTTAGCATTGAATCTGACGTTGTAGATGAGACGTTGCAGCCAAGTGTACGTTCGCTTAGCAATGCTCTTTTATGGATGTTGATCCGAGACGGTAATACGGATTTAATCGTCAGTGATGCAACAACTCCGGGAGTTGCATCGCGGCTCAGGGAGTTGGCAGGCGGATATGGATGGACAATCGATTTTCCTGAACTCGATGTAACCGATCTTGCTTTTATCGGCCCTGATGAAATAAATGATGCCAGTCAGGCGGATGTTGCTGCAGAACCCGTGGGTCTTACCCTGTCACCGCAGTTATTGCAGGCATCACAGCGCTATGATCAGGAGCTCGTATTAACCGCTACTGCTGCAAAGGATGCTGCCGGTGCCTGGCAGCTCAGGATGCGTCGTGATTTTGCGCGTCCCGACGCTACCATAGATCAAACTTTTAGAGCCCCTCTGACAGCAAGCGGCCCGAATCTGGATCGCTTGCTACAGCAAGCGATGAGCTGGAACGCCGGCCTGTCCGGCACTGACCCAGGTACAGTATCTGATAATTCAAACACGGTGGCCGGGGATATTTCCGGCAACGGTCTGACTGACAGTGGGGCCAGAATCTATGTTGCTGGCATCGATGGTGCCGCACAGTACCTGCGTCTGATGAATATTGTGAATAGTGTAGCCGGGGTTGAACAAACCAATGCTCTTGAAATCGGGCAAAACAGCTTGATGATTGGCGTATCACCAAGAAGTGCGCTCGCAAGTGTCAGCAGTAGCTTGCAAACTCGTGAATGGCTACGCCTTGCGAGTCGGGATCAATTGCAGCAGGAGGTTGCAACCAGCACCCCCGGTACTCTGACAGGCACACAGAACGTCCAGGCAACTTCGGACTCTGCCACCGATCCAGAGACAGCAAGTGGTGTTGCAGCATCGGAGCAGCCTGCTGTGGCCACTCCACAGCGATCCGTTGCAGCGCCTCGATTGCCTGCTGCCGATCTATTCCTGCAAGTAGTAAACTAAATATTATTCGATCAGTTTTATCTGGCAGCCAGACGTGCATCCGCAACTACCGCTCAGCTTTGAAGCTGAAGGAGCGAAAACCTTTTCAGCTTTCTACGCCGGTCCAAATTTCTTGCCACTGCAGATTCTGCAGGACTTTGCTGAAGGCCAGCACGCCGACCTGCAACAATACATCTGGGGCGAAAGCGGGGTTGGTAAAACCCATCTCTTGAACGCTTGCTGCCATGCAGCCGCGGCAAAGGGGTTTCGCATAGCCTACATACCGGCATCAGTAGTCAGCAGTGCCGAAATGTTTGAAGGTCTGGGCGAATCCGATCTTGTTTGTATTGACGATCTTGATCAATTGCCGGCGGTGCAGGAAATCGAGCTGGGTCTTTTCAGTTTGTTCAATACTCTGCATGCCCGTGGTGGCCGCATGTTGCTGGCCTCGGCTTGTGCACTGCAGGCACTACCGGTAAAGCTTCCGGACTTACGCACACGCCTCGGCTGGGGCGCGAGTTACCGACTGCACAGACTCGAAGCGGCTGATGTGCGGGCAGCGCTCAAGGCGCAGGCGAGTACTGCCGGTTTGCTGCTGGATGACAATGTCATCGAATACATGATGACTCACCTGCCGCGTGATATAGACACGCAGACCGATATGCTAAAGCAGCTGGACCGCGCCAGTATGCAAACCAAAAGGCGCATTACAATACCACTGCTGCGTGAGGTTCTGACACCTCAGTCCGAACAGATCTGAATGGCAGCCTTTCTCTAGGTTTTGTCTGTGATTTCAGCGGATTGTGCTTTGCGAATTTTTTTAGCGCTGTAACTGAAAAAAACCGAACCAACAAACAACAGCAGACTGAACAGTATCAGGGCAAAGCCTAGCAGGCGCTGGTCGCTTCGATTGAACGCGATGTCTATGCCTATTGCAAAGTAGGGTAATGCCAGCAAACTGACCCAAGCGTGTGTGTAGGTGCGAGCATGCAGCAGGCCTCGTAAGGGAAACAGCAAAGGCACAGTTAATACGATGAGCGGCAGGGCGCGTGGCACGGATGCAGGTGGTGCAAGCCAGGTGAACCAGTTGAGCAGCAGTATAAGCAGCCCGAAATAGCCCGCCAGAGTTAGCCATCGGGCAACCGTCTGGGTGCGGCCGAGCTTGACCATGTTGTTGACAAGATCGGGGCTGTGCGTGGTCTGGGTCATATCGGGAACAGGTCCGGGGTAGTCGTTTTACGACAGGGGCTTGAAAGTGGTTTTAACACTGTACGCTTTGACTGTTGTGATTTCACGTTGACCAATTTCGCAGCTGCATGGCAAAAGACTCGGAGCCTGAATAACCGGTAACTGGTTTAATGTTTAAAAGTCTTATTTACGGGCTATTCTTACCGGCTATTTGCAGATCCGAATCCTTCAACGCAACAGCGCACTCAGCCACCCGCCTACCCAGAGCGCGACACAGAGCAATTTCATTATCATCCAGAGGAGCATTGCCGTTGGCATCCGAGACGTGGCTGGCGCCATAGGGTGTGCCGCCTCGTGTGGTTCGGGCTAGTGCGGGTTCACTATAGGGTAAGCCTACCATCACCATACCGTGATGCAGTAGCGGCAGCATCATTGATAACAGGGTGCTTTCCTGGCCGCCATGCATGCTTGCGGTGGAGGTGAAAACGCCTGCTGGTTTTCCCGTCAGGGCAGCGCCCATCCAGCTTGCTGTTGTGCCATCAATGAAATGTTTCATGGCCGCAGACATATTGCCGAAATGGGTGGGGCTGCCAAGCAGCAATCCGTCGCAGTTATTCAAATCCTCAAGTGTTGCGAAAGGCGGCCCGCTGGCAGGTACGGCGTCTTCAGTGGCAGAGGTTGTGGTGCTGACACTGGCAACAGTTTTGATAATTGCCTCACAACCGGTCACTGCATCGACGCCACGCGCAACCTGCTGTGCCATGCTGGCGACGTTATGCCTGGAACTGTGAAACAGTATAAGTATTTTGCACATGAGCTCGATAGGGTAATGCCTGTAAAGCCCATTCTAGCGCGTTCATTCACGATGGCGGTGATTCGATGCTGGAATAATTGTGCAGGTTTTTTCTGGAAGTGCCGATATATTTCACGTTCTTCCAGTAACCCCAGGGCTAGGGCGGCGTGTTAACAGAAAACCAGAAACGATTTGCCGATGAAACGACCGGTAAACTAAAACTTGAATATGTCCTGGACGGGCTCCTTTCAGACGGCCTCGTTGAGCAGGCTAGTGTAGATCTGCTGACGTCGTTGTCTGGCGGCAGTTCGCAGAAGAGCGCACTGCAGCGTATTGCTGATAGTGGATGGACTACGCTCAGCACGCCGGAGCGTAAAATTGATCTGGATTTCCTGTCGCGCTGGCTTGCCGAGAAAGTCGAACTGGAATGGCATCGCATTGACCCGCTGAATGTTGATGTGCCGGCCGTAACGGCGGTCACCTCTCATGCCTACTCGCAACGCTTCAATATCATTTGCATTGAAGTTGCCAAGGATTACGTTGTATTCGGTACTGCCGAGCCGTTCTTTCTTGAATGGCAGCGCGAAATGGAACAGGTGTCCAACAAGGAAGTCAGGCTGGTCATCTGCAACCCGGTAGATATCACGCGCTATCTGGGCGAATTCTATTCTCTGTCCAAATCAGTTCTTGGTGCGAAAAAAGAAAAAGCGGCTGAAAAGGGTGGCAGTGCGGTACAGAACCTTGAGCAGTTGATGGAGCTGGGCCGCAGTGGCAATCTGGATGCCAACGACTCACACGTCGTTTCAATTGTTGACTGGTTGTTACAGTATGCCTATGAACAGCGCGCCAGTGATATCCATCTGGAGCCACGCCGCACGGATGGTGTTGTGCGCTTTCGTATTGATGGTGTCATGCAACAGGTTTACGAAATGCCGGCAGCTGTTATGACTGCTGTAACCAGCCGATTGAAAATCGTTGGTCGTATGGATGTGGCCGAGAAGCGCCGGCCTCAGGACGGCAGGCTCAAAACCCGTAATGCTGACGGTAAGGAAGTTGAATTGCGAATGTCCACTATGCCAATCGCCTTTGGTGAGAAAATGGTCATGCGTATTTTCAATCCGGATGTGCTGGTCAAGGACCAGGCCGAGTTGGGTTTTGATGGTCGTGAGGCTAACATCTGGAATAAAATGATTCGCGAGCCTAACGGCATCATTCTGGTGACTGGGCCGACGGGTTCAGGCAAGACAACCACGCTCTACAGTACGTTACAGCAGCTGGCAACACCCGAAGTTAATCTCTGCACCATAGAAGACCCGATAGAACTGGTGGTGCCGGCATTTAACCAGATGCAGGTGCAGCACAATATTGATCTGGATTTTGCCGCTGGTGTCAGAACTCTGCTACGTCAGGATCCGGACATCATCATGGTCGGTGAGATTCGAGATCATGAAACTGCGCAGATGGCAGTGCAGGCTGCTTTGACCGGCCACCTGGTGCTGTCCACTTTGCATACCAATGATGCGCCTTCAGCTGTTAGCCGATTGCTTGAGCTTGGTATTCCGTATTACCTGATTCGCTCAACCCTGATCGGAGTGATTGCACAACGCCTGATAAGAACCTTCTGTCCGCATTGTGCCACTGAGGTTGAAACCAATGTTGAGCAATGGGATGAGTTGATCGCGCCCTGGAAGGCGGATGCTCCTGCAACTATCAAACAGCCGCAAGGATGTTTGCAATGCCGTGAAACCGGGTTTTACGGGCGCGCTGGTATCTACGAGTTGTTGCAGGTCACACCTGAGTTAAAAAAGAGTGTTGTTGCCAATGCAGATGTTGAAGAGCTGAAGAAGCAGGCTTATCGTGATGGTATGCGCCCACTGCGTGTCAGTGGTTTGACCAAGGTTGCACAAGGCGTCACCAGTTTCGAGGAAATTCTCAAGGTTACGCCGTCGCCGTTATCAGAGTAATCGTGGAGTAATCGCCATTTAATTCACCCGCGCGGACAATGTCCGGGTGAATTTACCCGCTTGCCACAACCGCATTAATTTTCGGCTGCTAAACTCCTGTTATAGGAATTTAGCGCTGGAAACTACGTGCCCGTCGAACATGATACGCAGATCACCATCCGGGCTTTCGATCACCCGGTCCATGCGGGGCACTTGCAACAATTCTGTTTGTCTTCCACTGCACGACCTTTTCACTGCGCCCATCGTCGCTTACGGTCCCTGTTATCGGTCATTGTGCTAGCTGCTGGGCTGGCAGTTGCATGGCCTTCTCAGATAGTTTTCGCACAACAAACCGACACGACCGGCAATACAGATTCTGGTGTTGCTGAAAATAACGAGGCAAGCACGCGACCAAAAATCGGTTTGGTACTCAGTGGTGGAGGTGCTCGAGGGGCAGCTCACGTTGGTGTTATTAAAGTACTTGAGAAAAATCGCGTGCCTGTGGATTACATCGTTGGCACAAGTTTGGGCTCCGTGGTCGGTGCGTTATATGCGATGGGTAAAAGCCCGGCTCAGTTGATCTCCATTCTGGCCAATATTGACTGGAACCGCGGCTTTGTTGATGACTTGCCGAGGGAGCGGTTACCGATGCGACGCAAGGATGAGGATGATGCCTTCCAGATTAATTTCGAGTTGGGTTTGCAGGGCGGCGCACTAACTTTGCCATCCGGTGTTATCCAGGGGCATAGCCTGCACCTGTTATTGAAATCACTGTTGGGTGGAGCGTCACTTGTTCATGATTTCGATCAATTACCAATACCATTTCGTGCCATTGCCAGCGATATTGAAAAGTCAGAAACGGTTGTGCTTGGCGCCGGTGATCTGGCCAGTGCATTGCGTGCAAGTATGGCGATTCCAGCTGTATTTGCGCCTGTTGAGATAGATGGCCGTTTACTGGTTGATGGAGGTGTCACCAACAATCTGGCTGTTGATGCTGTGCGTGATATGGGCGCGGATATTGTCATTGCAGTAGACATCAGTACTCCACTAACTGGCAAAACCGGTTTGACCTCGGTGGTGTCGATTGTTGATCAATTGACCAACATACTTACCCGTGCCAATGTTGAAAAACAGATTGAAACACTGGACGGGCTCGATATTTACCTGCAGCCTGATCTGCAGGGGTACACCTCTTCCGACTTTGGTTTTTCCTCTGAAATAGTCGCGCTTGGTGAAAAATCTGCACTCGAAATCGAGGCTTTGCTCGCCAGACTTTCCATCCCTGAAGATGAATTTGAAAGCATCAAGGCAAATCAACGTGAAAGTGGCAACAAAATAGTGGATCTGCCGGAGCGGATTTCGGGTGTCACATTTACACAGAATTCTGCTTTGTCTACACAGCTATTGCGTAGCCGTGCCGGGATTTCTAGTGATGGCGAACTTGGTAATAATGAATTTTCACTGGCAGACCTGCATCAGTCGATTGACAGCATTTACGCAACCGACGTATTTGAGCGGGTGGATTATTTTTATTCGAAAAAGTTGACAGGAAACGCTGATGACCGTGAAGCACCTGCCATAGAGATAGAGGCTGTCAGGAAATCATGGGGAGTTGATAATCTGCGTTTCGGATTTACTCTGGAAGACAATTTTGAGGGCGACAATAACTTTACGGTGTCGGCTGGTTATTCGCGCAAAGCGATAAATCGTCTCGGTGGAAATTTACGGGCAATTGGACAGTTGGGTGAGCTACCCCGGTTCCTGCTTGAATACTTTCAACCCTTCGATCAAAACGCCAGATACTATTCTTTGCTGGCCTTTGATCATCAGCAGTATTCACAAGGAGAGTTTTCAGGTGGTGCACAAGTAGGTGACTTTCGCTTGCGGCGCAATCAGGTGAGTGCTTTTGTTGGTTGGCAAAATGATAATACGATGGATGTGCGTGCCGGTATCCTGATCGGGGCTGGTCGAATTCAGCGAACTATCGGAGACGATGAAGCATTTGCGGATGAGGCCGATTTTGATGAAGGTGTCTTGCAACTTGAGTATCGTTATGACAGCTTGGACAGTATTACTTTCCCCAGCGCCGGTAAAAGATTCAGATTGCGTTATGAACTGGGGCTGGAAGAGCTTGGTGCGGACGACGCCTATGATGCGATTTCGCTGGAAGCTCTATTCGCAACGCGCAAAAAAAGTACACGATACATTTTTTCAACATTATTGCAGTCGGTACTCTCAGAGACCGTGCCTGTGCAACGCGCATTCAGTCGCGGCAGTTTGCTGGCGACCTCCGGGTTAAGGCGTAATGCAGAAGTGGGCCAGATTGCAGCTCGTGCCAGTGCTGTAGTCTATCGACCACTGACAACCGAGCGAGTTGAAGCACTGGAATATCCGATCTATTTTGGCAGCTCTCTGGAGGTGGGTCGGGTGTTTGATGATGAGGATGATTTCGAAGCATCCGAGTTTCTATTCTCCGGCAATGTTTTCGCCGGTGCTGACACGCCAGTCGGGCCGGTATTTCTAGGTTTGGGTGCTAGCCAGGGGGAGGGTTTTTCAGCGCTATTATCTCTCGGACTCACTTTTTAGAATCGGTAATTACTCTCCTTCGTTCAAGTTGTGTGGTCGCTTGCTACGTCTTTTGCCAGCTGAGCCGCCTGGCGTAAATGATAGGGTGCCTTTTCGGCATGGAAACGGGCATCGAAAGACAAGTTCTCCGGCACCCATTTATAACGAATTTGCATCAGGCGTCCGTCTGCGATTTCATCTGCCACCATGACGCGTGGCAGACAGGCAATTCCAAGGCCTTCCAATGTCATTCGCATGCATGCTGCAAGGCTGGTTGATGGCACCAGATAGACATCTGATTCGGCTGAGAAATGTTGTTCCAATTGTTTGAACGGCAACGTTTGCCGGGCATGTGTCAAAATGGGGTGTTTTATTAGAGGTTCAGGTGTTGTTACCTGTTTTGCAACACCCAGCTCGGGGGATGCAACCCAGACCATATCATAACTCCCCAGCTGTAATTCGCCGCTGGCTTGTTGTGCATAGGGCCCGCTTTGCAGTGCCAGATCGATGGAATGGTTAAATAGAGCGGCGCTGAGGTTGGATGAAAGATCAACTGTGAGATCTACTTTTACGTTCGGATATTGTGTTCGGAGCGTGCTTAGATAGTTGCCAAGCCAGCAGTGCACAATCATTTCTGTTACGCCTAGCCTGAGTGTTCCTTCAAACAAACCGGGCGTTCCAGCCGTTGCCATGAAGTCGTCCAGACTATCAAGCACCCGCCGCGCCTTATTCAAAAGAAGAGTGCCTGCCGGGGTCAGGCGCACGGAGCCGGCATCACGCTCCATCAGCGTTTGTCCTAATTGTTCTTCAAGGCGTGCGATGCGTGCAGAAATATTGGGCTGAGTCGTTTTGAGCACTGCGGCAGCGCCCCGAAAGCTTGTCAGATCGGCAACCTGGACGAATGCTTCCAGTTGCTTGATATTGATCCTTGCCATGGTTTCCTCTGCTTATTCACTCCATAGGATAATAAAATATTATCATAAAGATATAATATAATAATTAGTGTTAATCGTTCAATTTGCGTAATCTCCTGTACCAGGCAGGAGATATTGATATGACCAATTTGGAAGCGCGTCTGGGCGTAGACATCGGTGGGACCTTCACCGACGTGGTACTCGAGATTTCGGGAACACAGTATTCCACCAAAGTTCTCACCACTTACGCCGCACCTGAAGAAGCGATTATTGAAGGCTTGCATCAGGTTTGTTCGGATGCCGCGATCAAGCCATCAGCGATAGGCCAGATTATTCACGGCACCACACTTGCCACCAACGCGCTGATTGAAAAACGGGGAGCTAGAACTGCATTCATCACCACCCGGGGTTTTCGTGATGTGATCGAGATGCGCACTGAAAGCCGCTTTGAACAATATGACTTGAATCTGACCCTGCCCTCACCTTTGCTGCCACGCAATCGCCGTTATGTACTTGATGAGCGAATGGATGCCAATGGTGATGTACTGAAGCCACTGCAAAGTCAGGATATTGAAAAACTGATGGATGGGATGGCGGCAGCAAACTACGAGAGTATTGCCGTCGGTTTGTTGCACGCCTATGTCAATGACGCTCACGAACGCATGGTCGCGGCAGCTTTGGCCGAACGATTTCCAGATGCAATGGTGTCGCTTTCATCGGAAGTGTCACCGCAGATGCGTGAGTACGAACGGTTCAATACCACAATTGCAAATGCTTATATCAAACCCTTAATGAAATCCTATCTGGGGCGATTGAAAGCCAGGCTCTCATCGGAAGGTGCTGATTGCCCGGTTTTCATGATGCATTCCGGTGGTGGCATCATGTCACTTGAAAATGCAGCTGAGTTCCCGGTCAGACTGGTTGAGTCAGGGCCCGCTGGCGGTGCTATTTACGCTGCTGACATTGCGGCAAAACACGGAATCGATAAAGTGCTTAGCTTTGATATGGGTGGCACGACAGCGAAGATCTGCCTGATCAAAAACGAAACACCCAAAACCGCTCGTGTGTTTGAAGTTGCAAGAACCTACCGTTTCAAAAAGGGCTCGGGTATGCCCATTTCAATTCCCGTTATCGATATGGTTGAAATAGGCGCCGGTGGTGGCTCTCTGGCTCATGTGGATGCCTTAAACCAGATTCGCGTTGGCCCCGAGAGTGCCGGCTCAGAGCCGGGTCCTGCCTGTTATGGTCGCCACGGTAAGCGCCCGTCTGTCACCGACGCTGATCTGGTGCTGGGTAAACTCGACCCTGATAACTTTGCAGGTGGTTCGATCAAACTTTACCCGGAGCATGCCAGACTTGCTTTGAATACTGAGCTGGGTGGAAAGTTGGATATGGATGAGACTGAAGCTGCCTGGGGACTTGCAGAGGTCGTTGATGAGAACATGGCGAATGCTGCCCGTGTGCACGCCGTTGAAAACGGCGAAGACCTAAGCGAATACACCATGATCGCATTTGGCGGTGCTGCTCCTTTGCATGCAGCAAGACTGTGCGACAAGCTGGGTGTTAATCGCTGCCTGGTGCCACCAGGTGCGGGTGTCGGTTCCGCCATTGGTTTTTTGCGTGCACCCTTCAGTTTTGAGGAAAATCGCTCGGTATTCATGCGCTTGTCCGAGTTTGATAGAGACACGGTCAAGACTTTGTTCAATGAAATGGAACAGGAAGCGACCCGTTTCGTGCGTCAGTGTGATGCAGCTGCTGAGATACACGCGGACTGTAAAGTATATATGCGGTATTCCGGGCAAGGCTGGGAGATTCCCGTTGATCTGACTCCACGGCAGGTAAGTAATCCTGATGCAGATACTTTTCTTGCATTGTTCAGGCTACAGTATGAAAACCTGTTTGGCCGTACTGTTGAGGGTATGGAGGTTGAAGTGACAGTGTGGTCTGTCAATGCGTATACCCAGGTGCCCAAAGCACGGCGAGTCAATGCACCTGTTGCTTTGCAAGAGAAACAGTCAGATCTGTGGCGTCAGGTTTTCGATCCCGGCTTGGGTAAGAACGTCTCTGCCAAAGAAGTTCTACGGCATAAGCTGACCAATGGTGACAGCGTGAGTGGACCTTGCATAATCACTGAAGATGAAACGGCTGTGGTTGTGCATCATAACCGGGACCTGATCAGCCTCGCTGATGGCACATTGGAAATCCGCGAGAAAACAGCGACAAAGGTTTCCGCCACAAAACTTGAAGCCGGGCAGGTGGCGCATCAGGTTATGTGGAATCGCCTGATCTCGGTCGTAGAAGAACAGGCGCAGGCATTGGTTCGCACGGCATTTTCAACATCTGTGCGTGAAGCAGGTGACCTGTCAGCCGGTGTTTACAATGCGAATGGTCAGATGCTGGCACAAGCTGTAACCGGCACCCCAGGGCATGTTAATGCCATGGCCGATGCGGTGGGACATTTTATTCGACGAATTGGTACTGACAACATACTCGAAGGCGATGTGTATATCACCAACGACCCCTGGGAAGGTACTGGTCACAAACACGATATCACGGTCGTTACACCTTCATTCTTTAAAGAAACATTGATCGGTTTCTTCGCCTGTACCGCGCACGTAACCGATATAGGCGGTCGTGGTTTTGGTGCTGATGCCAATGATGTGCATGAGGAGGGCTTGTATATCCCGATTATGAAATTTATTGATCAGGATACGGTTGATTCAACCCTGGTTAAAATTATTCGCGGCAATGTTCGAGAGCCTGACCAGCTAGTCGGTGATATCTATGCATTAGCCACCTGTAACGAGATTGGTCATCGTCGGCTGACTGAAATGATCGTGGAATTCGGGTTGCCGGATTTAGTCACTATTTCTGAATTCATTCTTGGTCGTTCCCGGGATGCAACACTTGAAAGAATAAATGCCCTGCAGCAGGGTACAGCAGTAGGTGCCATGCGTATTGATGGTTACTCCCGGCCGGTTGATCTGAAGGTCAAGGTGACGATCGAAGAAGATGCTATCGTCTGTGACTGGGAAGGCACCAGTGGGCTTGATAAGAAAGGCATTAATGTGCCTCTGGTTTATACCAAGGCCTACGCTTGCTATGCGTTAAAATGTGCCATAGCACCCGATATTCCGAATAATGCAGCGTCGCTTGATCCTTTCAAAGTCGTTGCACCGGAAAATTCAATCGTCAATGCGTTGCCGCCAGCGCCAGTCGCGTTGCGACATGTGATCGGTCACATGGTGCCGGATACGGTTTACAGCGCACTGGATAAATTATTACCGGGTATTGTACCTGCCGAAGGGGCTGGTTGTCTCTGCAACTTTCAGATCTCTCTCAGGCCCCGTACTGATGAACCCGCACCGTCAAATGCTGAACGCCGGGAAGTGCTTACCTTCAACTCTGGGGGGTCTGGTGCGCGTCCGGCACTTGATGGTATGAGTGCAACAGCGTTTCCTTCTGGTGTTATGACCATGCCGGTTGAAGCAACGGAGCAAGTTGGTCCTGTGATTATATGGCGCAAGGAATTGCGACCTGATTCAGGTGGTGCAGGTGAGTACCGTGGAGGCCTGGGTCAGTACATGGTTGTGGGTGCACGTGAAGGGCATGAGTTTGATATTTCCGCCATGTTTGATCGCCTTGATCACCCTGCTCTTGGCCGGCACGGTGGGCAGCCCGGTGGCACTACCAGTATTGTTCGCAGTGATGGTGAGGCCATGCGGGGCAAGGGTAAGCAGTTTGTTCCTCATGGCATCACCGTTGAAATGGCATTTCCCGGCGGTGGAGGCTATGGCGAACCCGCAGCTCGGGATGCTGAACAGGTCAGGCGTGATATTGCGCTGGGTTACATCACACCCGAGCACGCTATCAAACACTACAAGTTATCAGCTTCAGAAGTGGCTGAGACTCTTGAGCAATCAAAGAACGGAGACTACTAATGGCTATTGCTAACATGCAGGCAGCACCTCTGCAGAGTTCCTATGACATCGTCATTATTGGTGGCGCGATCATGGGTTCTTCAGCGGCCTGGTTTCTGTCAGACAACGATGATTTCAATGGCTCGGTTCTGGTTGTTGAAAAAGACCCGACCTATGAATTCAGCTCCACAGCGCACACCAACTCCTGCATGCGTCAACAGTTCAGTACCGAGCTGAATGTACGCATTTCGCAGTTTGCTGCGGACTTTGTAAAAAACATACGAAGCTACATGGGAAATGATGAACGCGTACCTGAATTATCCATTCGGTCGTTTGGTTATATGTACCTTGCTGACAATGATGCCTTTGCGGATGTATTGAAACAAAGCCAGAAGGTGCAGTTGGATGCTGGAGCTGCAACTCGTTTAATGTCTCCCGATGAAATTAAAAAGAACTACCCGTTCTATAATGTTGATGACATTGTCATGGGTTCTATCAATCTGGTTGATGAAGGATATTGGGATGGTGCTGCGGTGTTTGAATGGTGGCGTCGTCAGGCGCAGGAGCGCGGCGTCGAATACGTAGCCAACGAGGTGGTTGATATCTCCAGGAATGCAAGTGGTAAGCGGGTAGAGAGTATTACCTTAAAGTCAGGAGAAGTGATTTCCTGTGGCCAAATACTGAATGCTTCCGGCCCGCGTGCAGCTTTTACCGCAAAGATGGCTGGAATTGATGTGCCGGTTGAGCCGCGCAAGCGCTATTCGTGGATATTCAAGGCTGAACACCCATTAGATCAGGACTTGCCATTAACTATCGATCCATCTGGTGTGCACTGCCGTGAAAATGGTGGGGGAACGTATCAATGTGGCGGCCATTCTGATGTTGACCCAGCGGTTGATTTTGATGACTTTGCCATGGATCAATCGCTTTGGGAAAACCACGTCTGGCCGGTACTTGCCAATCGCATACCGCAATTTGAATCGATCAAGCTAAGCAATGAATGGGGTGGTCATTACGCCATGAACACGTTCGATCACAATGCCATCATGGGGCCGCATACAGAAGTTGAAAATTTCATTTTTCTAAATGGTTTTTCGGGCCACGGGCTCCAGCAGTCACCCGCTATGGGGCGTGGTACTGCTGAATTTCTGACTTATGGGGAATATAGAAGCCTGGATATGACACCCTTTAATTATCAACGCATTGTAGAAAACAGACCGATTATAGAGAAGGCGATAATCTAGAGACATCGCGTATTGAACGTGGCAAACTTGTGAACAATATTTATTGCTTTGATCACTAAATCCGGATATCCGCAATGAAACTGCCAGCAAACCTGTTTACACGCGCGCTTGCTTCAAATAAGAAGCAAATAGGGCTGTGGGTTACCTTGTGCAGTAATTTTGTAGCCGAAGTCACGGCACCTAGCGGCTATGACTGGGTGTTGGTTGATATGGAACACAGCCCTAACGATTACACCAGTGTGCTCGGGCAGTTGCAGGTGTATGCGGCTACCGACACAACAGCAATTGTACGGGTTGAATGGAATGATGCCGTCGCGGTCAAGCGCCTGCTTGATCTTGGCGCACCCGGCATTCTGTTTCCGATGATCCAAAACGTTGATGAAGCCCGCCTAGCTGTTGCAGCCACACGCTACCCGCCCAATGGTGTGCGTGGTGTGGCTGGTAGCTCGCGAGCTACGCGGTTTGGACGTATCACAGACTATGTGTCACAGGTGGAAAATGAAACCACAGTATTGCTGCAGCTGGAAACCCGTGCTGCTGTCGAGCAGGCTGAAGCCATTGCTGATGTTGAAGGTGTTCATGGAATATTTTTCGGGCCCGGTGACATTGCTGCAGATATCGGTAAATTGGGTAGTCCCATGGACCCGGAGGTTTGGGAGCTGATAAAACCGGCTGCGCAAAAACTGATTGCCAAAGGTGTGCCTGTCGGTACATTGGTGCTTGATCCGGTGTTCGCTGCCAATCTGTTAAACGAGGGCTTTTCCTTCGTCGCTTGTGGTACTGATTCGGCACTGTTGGCAAAGGCTTCAGATACTCTAATCGCGCAGGTTAAAGACCAGCTGTCATAAGGTTTCGAAACGGCCTGTACAAGCGAAAAACTGGTTGCTTTGATCGTTTGCTAACTTCGTAAAAACCTTGCTCAAGAATTCGACTGACATTATGAAAAAACTGGTATTGACTGGAGCCAGGGGCCGATTAGGTTCCTACTTGCGTGAGCCGCTGTCCAAGATGTGTGATGAATTTGTTTCATCAGATATTCTCGACGCACCCGGGCAGCTGCATTCCAATGAATCCTACGTGAAAGCAGACCTTGCTGATCTGGATGCTATGGTTGAGTTGTTGGAAGGTGCTGATATGGTGATCCATTTCGGTTCCATCAGTGATGAGGCACCGTTTGACTCAATACTGGGGCCAAATATTATCGGTGCCTACAATATCTGGGAGGCGGCACATCGAAACCAATTGCGTCGTGTTGTTTATGCTTCCTCTATCCATGCCGTTGGCATGCATAAGAAAACGGACTTTATAGGCATAGATGCGCCGCATAAGCCGGATACTTTTTACGGCCTTGCCAAGTGTTTTGCGGAAGATCTGGCCAGTATGTATTGGGACAAGCGAGGGCT
>CALLOA010000146.1 GCA_938005265.1 uncultured Granulosicoccaceae bacterium | reverse complement strand
CAGGCATTGCAGCAATTGACGACAGGGTTAAAACGGGCTGAATGGTTCACCGTGGCACATCTACTGATGGTAGTTGCCGCACTGGCCGGCGGGTTTACTGCCTACCTGATTGGTGCGCCCATGCCTTTCCTGATTGGCGGCGTGATCGGTTCGGCCATTTTTGTTGTCAGTTATGAAAAACCGACGCGCCGGTTGGGTAAAATCCACCCCTACATCCGGCCAGCTGCAATAGCAGCTACGGGCGCCATGATCGGCTCAAAAGTCACACCGGGTCTGCTAAGTGTTCTTCCAGCCTTCTGGATATCCGCCATTGCCATTCTGCCGTTTGTGCTGCTGGCACATGCGGGTAGCTATGCAATGCTTCGCCATGTAGGCAAGTACAATGTCACCGACGCGTATTTTGCAGCCATGCCCGGCGGCCTGGTCGAAGCACTGTTACTGGGGGAGAAGGCAGGGGCTGATACCCGTGTCTTGACGGTTCAACACTTCATTCGCGTTTTGTCTGTCGTGGTAGTTGTCCCTTTGTTGTTTTATCTGCTCACCGGCGAAGTTGTTGGCAGTGCGGCCAGCACCAGTGGGTCAACAACACCATCACTACCTTACAATTTTGTTGATATTGCGTTGATTGTTTTACTGGGTGCGGTCGGTATGTTTGTTGGGCGTAAACTCAGGATACCAGCCGGTCACCTGATGGGCCCTTTGATACTGGCAGTGATTGTATCGATATCCGGGGTTGCCGATATTATCGTGCCCGAGTGGTTACTGCACACCGCACAGCTTGTTGTCGGCACCACACTCGGCGCTCAATTCTCAGGCATCGGCCGGGCCCTGTTGCAGCGTTGCTTCAAGATGGGAATCCTGACAGTTACCTATATGCTGATGTTGGGTTTCGTTTTCGCATCCTTGCTGGAACCCTACGTGCCAGCAGATGTTTCGGCCATGTTTGTCAGTTTCGCAGCAGGTGGGCTGGCTGAAATGAGCCTGATTGCCTTGTCACTGGACTTGAGCCCATTGATCGTCGCCCTGCATCATCTGATCAGAATTTTTCTGACCATTTATGTGGGTAACCAGATCTTTCAGCGTTATTTTGTAAACAGCAAGGAATAAATCGAACTCAAGGGTGACAAGCGTGGCTGATAAAACACAATACGACTGCGATGTAACAGTTATCGGTGCCGGCATTGTCGGCATTGCCTGTGCCTACTACATCAAACAAACAAGCCCGCATACATCTGTGCTGTTGCTGGACTCAGGTCAACCCATGGCGCTGACGTCGGCTCAGTCAGGCGAAAATTACCGCAACTGGTGGCCGCACCCGGTCATGACGGCATTCACCGAACACAGCATAAGCCTGATGGAAGATCTTGCCGGACATAACAACATTCTGAATATGACCAGGCGTGGCTATGCCCTGGCAACACGAAAAAGTGACACTGACTCACTGACAGAAGAACTGTTGCAAGGCTATGCCCGACAGGACAACGAAGCCGTAAGAATCCACGACAACACCACTTCATCGTACCAGCCAGCTCTGTTACCGGGTTGGCAAGAGGCACCTGATGGCGTTGATATCCTTAAAAACCGAGCGCTGATAAAACAATACTTCCCGTCCTTTGACCCAACTGTCAACGCCGTGGTTCATATCAGGCGTGCAGGCTCAATCAGCTCACAAACGATGGGGCAGATCATGCTTGAGCGATTTAAAAGTGCCGGTGGCACCCGGCTCACCCTGAATGTCAGTCAAATGGAAGAAGCCGGTCATTTTAAAATTTGCGACAAAGAACACCACGTCAGTATTCATTGCCAGCAATTAGTTAATGCGGCTGGCCCGTTTATTAGCCAACTGGCTACCATGCTGGGTAGCGAACTTCCGGTTTACAACACGCTACAGCAAAAAATTGCCTTTGAAGATACCGAAGCCGTAGTTCCCAGGGGGATGCCGTTTGCAATCGATCTTGACCCGCAAACAATCGACTGGACTGATGAAGAAAAACAACTGCTGGCAGAATCTGACGAGTACCGCTGGGCAAGCGAAGAAATGCCCGGGGCCATTCATTGCCGTCCTGATGGCGGTGACGGTGGGCGCTGGATAAAACTGGGCTGGGCGTTCAATAACCTGCCGCAAATTCCGCAACGCAATCCCGCACTAATGGATTCGTTTCCTGAAATCGCCGTGCGCGGCGCTGCACGATTAAATCCTGCGCTCAAAACCTACTACGGGAAACTACCCCGTAATACACACCACTATGGTGGCTACTACACCATGACGGATGAAAACTGGCCATTGATCGGCGAAATGGATATTCCCGGTAGCTATGTCGTCGGCGCGATGTCGGGGTTTGGCACGATGGCGGCCTGTGCGGCAGGCGATATCTGTGCACGGCTGGTGCTGGGCAGGGAGCTGCCCGATTATGCCCGGTCTCTGGCTTTATCTCGCTACCAGAACACCGAACTAATGAGCACACTTCACGCACAATCACAACGCGGCATTTTATAGTCTGGAATAAGCAAAAAAAATATGATTCCAACTTAAAATCAACAGCTTGAATAGAAAAGACCAGCGGCTCATCCATAGTTCGCAAATACCACTGAAATGAATCGCTTATCTGTATTACCATGAAGCAGCAACTTAGCAAACCAAATCTTGGAAGAGGAGAACACCAATGAAAAAAAATAGCTTGATAAGCAGCGTCGCCGCATGCCTCATTGCGGCAGGCTTGACAGCGACTCCAGCAATGGCTGAAAACGGCGATACTCTAAAAGCGGTAAAAGACCGTGGCAGCCTGCTTTGCTCCGGCCATAACGGCAGTTTCCCACCGTTCGTGCAGGTTACCGACGATAACAAGTGGAGCGGCTACGACATCGATTACTGTCGTGCGATGGCAGTAGCGATCTTTGGTAGTGATGAAAGTCTCAAGGTTGTACCCATAAGCTGGGCACAACGATTCCCATCACTGCAATCCGGCGATGTCGATATCATTATTAAGGCAACCGGTTGGACCATGGGTCGCGATACAGAACTGGGTATCCAGTTTTCCGTCCCCTACTTTGTCGGTGCAACCAATGTAATGATGCCAAAAGAACTGGGCAGTACATCACCAGAGACACTGGAAGGTGGTTCTCTGTGCGCCAACGCCGGTACATCAACAGAACGACTGGCAGCCAATTTCTTCAAAAGTCGCGGTATCGAAATCGAAATGATTACTTTTGAAAAGAGTGAAGAAACCCGTGATGCCTATTTCGCAGGCCGTTGTGACAGCCTGGTGGGATGGGGACCTAACCTGGCGGTTACACGGCAGAGTGCTGAAAAACCGGACGACCATGTCATGATGGATGTTGCTCTGGCTTTGGAACCGGAATCAGCTGCCATGCGCCAGGGAGATGATAACTGGGTGGATATTGCCAACTGGATGTTCGCAGCTACCTGGATAGCGGAAGCCAACGGCATCACTTCAGCCAATGTTGATGATCACAAAGCCAATCCGGCAGACAGCACGGTTGAAAAGTTGTTGGGTGTGACACCGGGTATCGGTGAGAGACTGGGTCTGGACGATGACTGGGCTTACAACGTTATCAAGCAAGTGGGTAACTCTGCCGAGATTTTTGATCGCAATATCGGCGCTGAGTCTGTCTATAAACTTGATCGTGGCCTGAATGCCCTTTGGAGCGATGGCGGCGTCATCGTACCCATGATACTGGACTAATCCTTTAACCAGGATTTTTCATTCAAACACCTGCCCGGGTTATCAATTAAGTAACCCGGGCAGCGTTCCAGCTTTTATTCATTTGCTCGTATTTGCTCCGACATGGGCAGTTTTCTCAGAAACAGAAAATTCAGGCAGATAGTCTTTCAGGCGCTGGTTTTATCAGTGGTGGCCGCCTTGCTGGTAGCCATGGTGATAAATACCCGCGCATCCCTGGAGGCACAAAGCCTGACTACCGGCTTTGGTTTTCTGAATCGCTCCACCGGTTGGGATTTTTCCTTTTCGGTGCTTCCTTATTCAATTAGCGATAGTTATAAAAAGACACTGCTGATAGGTGTATTAAATACTTTGCTGCTCGGTTTTCTGGGCATCTTTTTCGCTACATTGATCGGCATTGTTATTGGTCTCGTCCGAACCTCAAAAAACAAATTGTTCTCCATGCTGGGAACCGTGTATGTGGAGATCTTCAGAAATGTGCCTTTGATTTTACAGGCAATATTCTGGTACTCAATCGTTTCACACCTGCCGCGACCCCGCTCCGCCTTATCCCTGGGCGATACCTTTTTTCTCAGTGGCCGTGGCTTCTATTTCCCGGTGTTCAATATCGCACTCTGGTCTGTGGCGTTGATGCTGCTGCTCGTTATTCTCTGGATCGTGGCTTTAACACAACTTCGCTACCGGCTGCATGCATCTGCTACCTACCATCGCTTGAAATTCATCGGCTGGATAATACTACCCTTCATTCTGTTATTGATTGGTTATCTGGCCCGTGTACCGGAGACGCCCCTACTGGACGTGCCGGCGCTTAAAGGACTGAATTTCAAAGGTGGTATGCGCATGCCACCGGAATTGTCAGCGCTGGTCATTGCGATTGCTCTTTATGGAGGTGCGTATATCGGTGAGGTGGTTCGAGCCGGTTTGCAGTCCGTACCTCGAGGGCAAATAGAAGCAGGCTTTGTTAACGGCCTGAGTAATTACCAGATATTTTCTCGCATACGATTACCCTTGGCTGTACGCGCCGTATTGCCATCACTAACCAATCAAT